>NZ_NOYB01000041.1:0-388166 GCF_002258235.1 Rhodococcus sp. 06-470-2
GGTGTGAACGAGGTCGGCTCGGACTTCCCCGCCACCCTGCTCTGGGAATTCCGACTGTCGTCCCTGGCCACCCAGGCGACCCTGTGGCTGACTCTGGGACTGGCATTCGCGTTCCTCACCGACCGCGCAGTACGCCCGATCCGCCGCGAGGCCGTCACGGCGTAGCCCGGTTCTGCGTCAATGGACCATTGCACCGCTCAGACGTGTGCAAAGTGCCATTGACGCAGTGTGGCCGGCCCGGTCGGCCGGGGTGAATGGACCATTGCACCGCTCAGACGTATGCAATGGTCCATTCACGCGTCCGGGGGTGAGCGATCCGGGGGTGAGCGGTGCGAGGGTGAGCGGTCCGGGTGAGGGGGAGTGAGTGAGCTCAGCCGAATCCGAGTTGATGCAGTCGCTCGTCGTCGATGCCGAAGTGATGTCCGATTTCGTGGGCGACGGTGATTGCAATTTCCCGTCGGGCCTCGTTTTCGTCGTCGACCATCTCGAGGATCGGTTTGCGGTAGATGGTGATGACGTCCGGTAGGTGGCCGCTGTACTCGTAGCGTTCGGTCAGCGCGATGCCCTCGTACAGTCCGAGGATGTCCTCGGTGGGGTGTTCCTCCTCGACGAGAACCACCACGTTGTTCATGAAGTCGGTGAGTTCGCGCGGCAGGGTGTCGAGTGCGTCGGACACGGCTTCCTCGAAGTCGACACGCGTCATGTGGGTGGGAATGTCACCCTCCGGTGGTGATCGGGGCGGCACCGGGCAGTGGTGTCGGCAATGCGCGGCCGTCGGGAGCGGAGGGCGGCGGGACGGGAGCTGCACCGTTGATGAGGATGTCGCCCTTGGCGGTACCGACGATGGTCGCGAAGCCGCCGGAATCGAGTTCCTTGCCCACCGAGCACGTCACCTGCCTGCTACCGGCGAGCCAACTTGCGACATCGATGGTGTCCCAGAACAGGGTGAGCGTCTTGTCTCGCAGTGCGGTGTCCGAGCCGAGGTAGCCGTTGACGGCGTCGGTGCACGTGGCTTCCAGGTATGCGTCCTGGTCGGCCTCGGACGGGTGTCCGCCGGGGAACTGCTGCGTCAGGTTGATCACCGACGCCACCTCGTACGCGTGCGGTGCCGAGCAGTCCACCGGATCGGCAGGCACGTTCTGGTTGATGCCGACGCAGGTGCCGGTCGGCCAGACCTTCGATTGGTCCTGGTCGAGAATCGAGCCGGTCATCTCCATCAGCGCACCGGTGTTCGACGGCATCTGCACTCCGCAGCGCAATGTCCGCTCACCCTTGGCCCATCCGGCCTGGCTGGGGAACATCAGCCCGACGCCGAAGCGTCCGTTGGGATCGAACTTGGCTCCGACGTAGTCGTCGACGGCGGCCTCGCAGTGTTCGTCGCGCAGTTCGCTGAACCGGATGGAACCGGGATACGGCGACCCCGGACCGAACTCGACGCCGGGGTAGACGGCTATGTCGATGTCGCGAGCCACCTCGAAGCGATGGGGATCGGCGCAGGGAACTTCGGCGAGATCCTGTCGGTCCGTCTCCGGATCGTCGGTGGGCGTCCACTGCAGGCATGCGCCCGGATCGGCGGCACCGAAGGACGACGCCGAAACGGGGCCATCGGTCGCAGGCCCACCGGCCGTCGCATGGGTGGTGATCTTCTCGGGCGTCGAGAACCCGTCGGAGAGAAAAACCGTCGCGCCCGCGGCCAGCACCGCACCGACCGCAACCATGGCCAGCCCGCGTCGAGCTGTGGTTGCAGACAGTGTTCGCCGAGACTTCTCGCTCGGCGGAGAGTCTGTTTCGTATCCGGACATCACCCTCCATCATGCCCGAGTATGTTCGGTCCTCATGAGCGACCCAACAGGTGACGACGACCTCAGCGAGCTCGCCGGCCGACTGTTCGCGATGGCCCGCACCGGTGACGCGGCCGCTCTGGCGAGTTACGTCGACGCAGGCGTTCCGGTGAATCTGCACAACGAATCAGGTGACACGCTGGTCATGCTCGCCGCGTACCACGGGCACGCCGATGCGGTGCGTGCGCTGGTCGAGCGCGGTGCCGATGTGAACAAGCCCAACGACAAAGGGCAGACCCCACTCGCGGGCGCGGTCTTCAAAGGTGAGGACGACGTGGTGCGCGTGCTCGTCGACGGCGGAGCCGATCCACACGGCGGTCACCCGTCGGCAATCGATGCCGCCACGATGTTCGGACGCGAGGACTACCTGGGGTTGCTCGGCAAGTAAGGTTCGTTCTCGTGATCGACCTGAAATTCCTTCGCGAGAATCCCGATGCAGTGCGCGCCTCGCAGCGCACCCGAGGCGAGGACCCCGCTCTCGTCGACGCGCTTCTCGATGCCGACGCCTCCCGCCGCGCTGCGGTGCTGGCGGGCGATCAGCTGCGCGCCGAGCAGAAAGCGTTGGGAAAGCAGGTAGGCAAGGCTTCCGCCGAGGACCGTCCCGCGCTGCTCGCCGGAGCGTCGGAGCTCGCTGCCAGAGTGAAGGCGGCTCAGGTCGCCGAAACCGAGGCCGACGCAGCCCTCGACACGGCCCATCGCGCGATCTCGAACATCGTCCAGGACGGCACGCCCGCAGGCGGCGAGGACGACTTCGTGCTGCTCGAGACCGTCGGGCAGATCCCGGAGTTCGATTTCGAGCCCAAGGATCACCTCGAGCTCGGCGAGTCACTGAACCTCATCGACATGGAACGCGGAGCCAAGGTCTCGGGTTCGCGCTTCTATTTCATGACCGGCTACGGCGCGCTGCTGCAGCAGGGATTGCTGCAGCTCGCCGCGCAGAAAGCCGTCAAGAACGGCTTCACCATGATGATCCCGCCGGTGCTGGTGCGGCCGGAGATCATGTCGGGAACCGGATTCCTCGGCGCACACGCAGACGAGATCTACCGCCTCGAAGCCGACGACCTCTACCTCGTCGGCACCTCCGAAGTAGCCCTCGCGGGCTACCACTCGGGCGAGATCATCGACCTCGCCGACGGCCCGAAACGGTACGCGGGATGGTCGTCGTGCTTCCGCCGCGAAGCGGGCAGCTACGGCAAGGACACCCGCGGCATCATCCGAGTGCACCAGTTCGACAAGATCGAGATGTTCTCCTACATCAAGCCCGAGGACGCAGCCGCCGAACACCAGAAGCTGCTGGAATACGAGAAGGAAATGCTCGCCGCCGTCGAGGTGCCCTACCGCGTCATCGACACCGCAGGCGGAGACCTCGGCTCCTCGGCAGCTCGTAAGTTCGACTGCGAGGCCTGGATTCCCACCCAGCAGGCCTACCGCGAGCTGACCTCGACCTCGAACTGCACGACGTTCCAGGCCCGACGCCTCGGCGTGCGCTACCGCGACGAGAACGGCAAGCCCCAGACCGCGGCGACACTCAACGGCACCCTCGCCACCACCCGCTGGATCGTCGCGATCCTCGAAAACCACCAGCAGGCCGACGGCACCGTCCGCGTCCCCGAGGCTCTGGTGCCCTTCGTCGGAACGGATGTTCTGCGCTAGTCGGGTCGTTCCGCAGGCTCCACTCCTGCGCTAGTTGGGTCGTTCCGCAGGCTCCACTCCTGCGCTAGCTGGGTCGTTCCGCAGGCTCCACTCCTGCGCTAGTTGGGTCGTTCCGCAGGCTCCACTCCTGCGCTAGTTGGGTCGTTCCGCAGGCTCCACTCCTGCGCTAGTTGGGTCGTTCCGCAGGCTCCACTCCTGCGCTAGTTGGGTCGTTCCGCAGGCTCCACTCCTGCGCTAGTTGGGTCGTTCCGCAGGCTCCACTCCTGCGCTAGTTGGGTCGTTCCGCAGGCTCCACTCCTGCGCTAGTTGGGTCGTTCCGCAGGCTCCACTCCTGCGCTAGTTGGGTCGTTCCGCAGGCTCCACTCCTGCGCTAGTCCGGTCGGCTCAGGCGATATCGCCGATGCAGTAGCCCTCGCCGCCGATGGCCAGTACGAACGTGCGGTTCTGGTACACCCCGGACGCGTCGATGATGTCTGCGTTGACCTGGGTGTAGATGCCGTTCTGCCCGGTGACGAACACGCTGTCGGGGTCGAACGAGGTGATGCCGGGCAGGATGTCGGGATTGTCCACCAGTGGCGGGGCAGTGGGAACGCCGGTCCCGAGCGCATCCCAGGTCCGACGGCCGTCGCACACGATCGGGTACGTCTCTTCCACATCGCCGAGGTTGACCGGAGTCCCGGCGAGACGTCCCAGGTAGCGATCGACGGTGTAGACCGCGTCTGCCGCGTCGAACACGGGGGCGGTGCCGGTGGGGTAGACCGTGGGGCACGCGTAGCCGGACGCGATCTCACTGCGCTTCACGCTGACCGTTGCGGTGGGCCCGGTCCAGGTGACCGCGTACTGGCCGTCGACGCCGGGGGCGGCAACGGCAGCGAGGATCGCTGCGGGGTCGACGTACATCGTCGGAATGTCGGTGGGCGGAACCGTCCAGCACCGCACCGTGACGACGCCGATTCCGCCGCCGGTGAGGTCGCCCACGAACGGACGCAGCGCCATCGCGGCGTCGGGGTTTCCGGGAACCTCGCCGACGGGTGGGCCGGGCGGGATCGGTGGGGGCGTCGCGGTGGTCGCGGAGGCTGTGGTCGGAGTTGTCGTCGACGCCGCTGTCTCGGTGGTGGTGCTCGAGGCTCCGGACTGTTCGGACGGCAGTCCGACTGCGGAATCACAGGCTCCCACCAGCGCGAGCGTTGCGATCAGCGGCAGCGCGGTCCGGACGACCCTGGTCCGCCGTGGTGGTGCCGCACTGTTCTTCACGTCGTCTCTCCCCCGTTGCTTTCGACCGGACCTGTCATCTCCCGGACCTTTTCTCCGACATCGTCCACCGACTACGCTAACGGACTGTGGAACCCGTCTATCGATCAGTCATCGGCATCGCTCGTGCAGTGTTCGCGTTCGAGGGCCTGAAATTCGACGTCGAGGGCGAGGAACACATCCCTGCCACCGGCGGAGCCGTCATCGCCGTCAACCACACCGGATACATGGACTTCACCTACGCCGGGCTACCGCCACGACGGGTGAAGCGCTACATCCGATTCATGGCGAAGAAGGAAGTCTTCGACAACAAGATCTCCGGCCCGATCATGCGTGCACTGCGGCACATCCCCGTCGATCGAGGGGCCGGTGCGGAGTCGTACAAGTCGGCGGTCCAGAGCCTGCGCAACGGTGAACTCGTGGGCGTGTACCCGGAGGCGACCATCAGCCGCAGCTTCGAGATCAAGGAATTCAAGTCCGGCGCGGCGCGCATGGCCATCGAGGCAGGCGTGCCGATCATCCCGACGGTCATCTGGGGCGCACAGCGCGTGTGGACCAAGGGATACCCGAAACGGTTGGGCCGCACCAACACTCCTATCTCGATCGCCGTCGGTGAACCGCTACCGCCCGTTGGTCCGCCGAACGAACTGACCGAGAAGCTGCGCACGGTGATGCAGAAGATGCTGCTCGAACTTCAGGAGAACTATCACCACGAGGCAGGGGCCTACTGGGTGCCTGCGCGATTGGGCGGCAGCGCACCGACCCTCGAAGAGGCAGACAAGCTCGATGCCCAGGACCTCGCCGCGCGTGCGGCCAAGCGGGCCGAATAGAGCCACGCGATGAACCTCCGTGGTGAACGGGTCGTGTTGCGGCCCGTCACCACCGAGGATGTGCCGGAGCTACGCCGAATACTGCACACCCCCGAGGTGTACGCGCGATGGGGCGACGAGGACGCCGACGAGAACTGGCCGTTCGACAACCCCGACGAGAAGCGTCTGGTCGTCGAATTGGACGGCGCACCAGTGGGATTGATTCAGTACGGCGAAGAGACCGATCCGATGTACCGGCACGCGACGATCGATATCTTCCTCGACCCGGCAGTACACGGCCGCGGCGTCGGAAAGGATGCCGTGGGCACGCTGGTGCGGTACCTGACCGCCGAACTGGGGCATCATCGTGTGGTGATCGACCCCGCTGCCGACAACGCGGCAGCGATAGCCTGTTACAGCGCAGTCGGATTCGAGCCGGTCGGGATCATGCGTCGATACGAGAAGGGCCCGAGCGGCTGGCACGACAGCCTGTTGATGGACTTGATCGTCGAGTAGCTATCGGTGGTTCGCCGGAGTGGAGCCCGCGGAACGACCCGTAGGGCCAGGAAGTGTCAGTCGGAACCGCGCACCGGTAGGCCCTGCGGCACAGACGAGTTCACCGGCGTGAGCGCGCGCCAGCGTGCGCGCTATGGACAACCCGAGTCCGACGCCGCCGGAGGAACGGTCACGCGCAGCGTTCAACCGAACGAGCCGCTCGAAGATGCGCTCACGATCGGCTTCGGCGACACCGGGACCGTCGTCGTCGACGGTGACGAACGCCTGTGACTCGGTTCCTGTCGTCACTCGGACGCTACCGCCCGGCGGCGTGAAGCGAGCGGCATTGTCGAGTACGTTCGACAGAACCTGCTCGATGCGGCCGACGTCCACCCTGACCGGCACCGGTTGCGAGGCGTCGACCTCGAACCGGACCTGCGGGGACAGCAGTGCAGCACGCTCGACGGTGCGTCGAACCACGTCGGCGAGATCCGCGTCGGACAACTCCAGCTCCGAAGTGTTCTCTGCACGAACGGAATCGAGCATGTCGCCCACCAGACGCGAGGCCCTGGCGGACTCGCCGACCAGCAAGTCGCTCCACCTGCCGACCCGATCGGGGCGGTGCTCCGCGTCGCGCTGCAACGACTGGGCCAGCGCCGAGATCCCGGCCACCGGTGTGCGCAGTTCGTGTGCCGCGTCGGCCAGGAATCGGCGCATGTCCTCCTCTGCCCGACGCGCCGACTGGGCTGCCGCAGCTTCCTTGCGCTCGGCATCCTCGAGGGCGTCGAGCATCTCGTCGACGGCCGATGCGGTGCGGCCCAGGTCGGTCTTCGGCTTGGACGGCAGTAGCCGTCGCCCTCTGTCGCCGTTGGTGATTCGGCGTGCGACCGACGTCATCGAGTCCAGGGGGGACAAGGCGCGCCTGACCGCGTAGATCAATGCGGCGGCGGCCAGTAGCAGAGTGACTGCACCGGCACCCACCATGAGAATGCGCAATTGTCGGCGCACATCTGCGATCGCGGTGGTGTCGCCGAGCAGTGACAGCGTCGATCCATCGGGCAGGGGCTCGGTGATTTCCAACGAATCCGACGGCGGGGCAGGAGGATCGGGTGGACCGGGAGGGCTGGGAGCCTTCGACAGGCCGGCGGGCGGAGCCGGGGTCGCGGGCCTGATATCCGGGCCGGGCGGTCCGCTGCCGGGTACGCCGTACACCGTGCCGTCCGCGGCGGTGACGCGAACCCGGATGGCGTCGCCCTGCAACGCCTGCACCAGATCGCCGGGCCCGACGCCGCTGTCCACCAGCTCGACCGCACGGGATGCCCTGTCGGTCAACCGGGCCTCCAGATCACGCCGAAGCTGTTGACCGAGAACGACATCCACCGACGACCCGACGATCACCAGCAATATTGCGAACAGCACGACGACGGTGGCGACCACGCGGGTACGCAACGAGGGCGTGGGTGTGCGGTTCACTGCGGGGCCCGCAGAGCGTAACCGAGGCCGCGGACAGTGTGGATCAACCGTGGCCCATGGGCTTCCATCTTGCGACGCAACGCACTGACATGCACCTCCACCAGATTGCCGTCGTACGCGCCGTAGCCCCAGACCGATTCGAGGATGGACGTTTTCGAGACCGTGCGACCGCGTTGCGCGACGAGGAAGGTCGCCAACCGGAGTTCGGTGGCCGTCAGGTCGAGGACGTGACCGGCGCGCGTGACGACCCCCGCGGATTCGTCCACCAATAGATCGCCCACTTGGATTGCGTCCGAGGATCTGCCGCGTCTACGCAGCACCGATCTCGCTCGCGCGACCACCTCGTCGAGCTGAAACGGCTTGACCACGTAGTCGTCTGCGCCGTCGCTCAATCCGCGCAGGCGGTCCTCCAACTGATCCTTCGCGGTGACCATGATGATTCCTGCATCGCTGCTCTGGCGGACGACGTCGATCAACGCGAACCCGTCCCGCGCGCCGGGCAGCATGACGTCGAGAATCACGACATCGGGGCGAAAGCCTGCCATCGTGGTGTCGAAGTCGTCACCGTCGGGCAAGGACGCAGCGGTGAATCCCGCGTCCTCGAACGCGGCGACCAGCGCCTCTCGGATAGGTAGCGAGTCCTCAACCACCATCACCCGGGGAGCGGAACTGTATGTCATGCCTCGATTGTCACCCACCAGCTGAAGTGATCCTGAAGATGCGGCCGGCTTCAGGGTGACTTCAGCTAGCGGCGGCAGGGTCGATGACAGACCGAAACGAACGACAAAGACTCGAACAAGGAGTGAACGTGAACGATCAGACTCAACCGATCCCCGCCGCATCGAACCCGGAGCCAGTCCCCGGCAACGCGGTTCGAGAGACCCAACCGAAGCGGTGGAAGGGACGGGTGCCGATGGTGGCGACGGCCGCAGCGGGACTCGCAGTAGGAGCGCTGGTGGCGTCGGCAGTCTTCGCTGCCACCGGTCCGGACGTCTCACCCGGAGTATCCACGGTGGCGTCGTCGTCGACCCTCGGGGAGCGAACCGACGGCGGCGGCGGGTCGGATGTCCCTGCGGTGCCGGCCGCACCGGATTCCGGAGACGGATCGACGGTGCCCGCCGTTCCGACACCGCCAGGATCTGCGGACGGCGCAACTCCTCCGGCACCGGCGGACGGGGCAACTCCGCCTGCACCGCCCGCCGGGGGTCCGGGCAAGGGTGGGCCGGGTGGACCAGCTGAAGGTGGGCCAGCTGAGGGTGGCCCGGGCAAGGGTGGACCGGCTCCTCTGTGCGCTCCGGAAAACGGCGCGACGCCGCCTGCGCCTCCGGCCGAGGGTGACGGTGCGACGCCGCCTGCTCCGCCCACACCGGGTGCTGAGGGTGACGGTGTGACGCCGCCTGCTCCGGCCGATGGCGCGACTCCTCCCGCTCCGCCGGCAGCTCCCTCGGGTTCCTGAACCAACCTCTTCCAGCCCCGCACCGTGTTCTCGGTGCGGGGCTGGATTGTTTCTGCGGTTCGTGTGGGCAGGCTCAGGCGATGTGGGGGCCTGCTCGGGCGTGGGATGGTCTGGGTTGTCGGTACGGGTCGACGGTGGCGGGTGGTACGAACCAGGGGTGGTTGTCGGTGCCGATGAATACTTCCCAGTCACTGTGGTGGAGGAGTCGGTGGTGGAATCCGCACAGTAGGACGAGGTTGTTCATGTCGGTGGGTCCGCCGTCGCCCCAGTGCCGGATGTGGTGTCCTTCGGTCCAGGCGGCGGGTTTGCCGCAGCCGGGGAAAGCGCAACCGTGATCGCGGGCGATGAGGGCTTTGCGTTGTTTGGCGGTGACGGTGCGTGCGGTGCGGGCGAGGTTGATCGGGGAACCCGTCTCGTCCATGACGATGGCGGTGAGCAGGCAATCGCAGGCGAGTTGCCGGGAGGTGTTGCGGGACAGTGGTCCCATCCAGGGGAGCCACCCGACGGTGGTGCCGTCGCCGAACAGGTCCCTGTATGCGCCGCGATCCGTTGCACGGCGGTCACTGCCACTGCCACTGCCACTGCCGTTGTCCGGCTCGGTTGGTGCGTCGTCGATGATGGGGCTACCGGTGTTGATGTCGACCGGATCGCCTGCTTCTGTGTCGGATTCGGCTGCAGCGCGCGTGGTTTCGTCGTCGGCGATGTCGTCTGCGTCGGCACTGTCGCGAAGGTCGGCGAGATCGCGCAGGCTGATGTGCAGGTTCAGGTGCGGGCGTTCACCGCCTTCGATGGGTCGATCACTGGAGGCGAGGTACTGGTCGAGGATGTGTCCGAAGGCGTCGGCTCGTCGCTTGGCGGGGCTGCGGTCGTCTCCGGTTTTGGGTGTCTCGTCGCCGTCGGCAGCGGGGCGGGGTTCGGTCAGCGGTGAGAGTGCGGTGAGCAGCTTTTCTCCGGTGATCGCATCGAAGTCTCCCTTGAGTACCAGCCGGCCGTTGAGGGTCTTGGAGGCGAAGAATTCGTTGCGGTCGGTGTCCTCGGGAGGTGGCTTTTTGCCGCCGAATCTGTCGTTGAGGTTGGTGATGGCTTCGCGGATCCGGCCGGTGCGTGCGTCGGGCCCGGTCGCGGCGGCGATCATCGCTTTCCGCGCTATGTCCTGGCCTTTCTGCGGGAGGTTCTTCGGTGGGGTTTCGGCGAAGGTGAGGATCAACGCGGCGTGATCGACGGACATGACTCCTGCGTTCACGGCGTCGGCGATGTCGGGGAAGTTCTTCAGTCCGCGGGCGAGGGCAACGATCTTGGTGGCCTTGGACGGTGAGAGCAGGGTGGTGGAGGTGAGCCAGCCTGCGGGGCCGGGGAAGCCGAGCTTCTCCCGGCTCACGCGGGTGTCGATCTCGGCGACGAGAGCGATCCGCCGGGCTTCGAGCAGCTGGATCTGGTGGGAGACCACAGCAGACTCGGCGAGGAGTTCTGCCTCGCTCAGTTGCCAGATCGCGGTGGTCATGCCATGAAGTGTATCGAACGTGCGTTCGACTGACAACCATTGTTGAATCGAAAACTGTTGTCCTGCTTAACTATTCGCGGATCCGAACTTGTCGGTACCCCATGGTAGGGGATCGATGAACGCAGATGCACCGAATCTCGGTGGCCGAGCAGTCCGGGGGGGACGATGCTCAAAGCGAATTACTGATCAGCTTCTCGCGCAACACGTTCCAGTTCATCTCGATAGGCCGCCCACCATGCTGCGTCGCCGTCGGTCATGTTTTCGTTCCCCAGTCGCAGCCCGACGGAATCGTCGATGAGTTCGCGCACGATGTCTGCATGCCCGGCATGTCGATTCGTTTCGATGCACACATGCACCAGAACACGGTGCAACGTGACTTCCTGCTTCTCGGCGGGCCAGTGCAGTACGCGTCCGACGGTATCGAGGTCGTTCGATTCGATGGTCTTGTCGGCGTGAAGCCAGGCCTCGCGATACAGGTCGACGATGAACTCGGAGGGTTCATCGGCGGCGGCCCACATATCGGAGTTCGCTTGCGCGACAGCTGATTTTTCCAGTTCGGTGAATCGGGCCGGGAATTCTCGGCCGAAGGTCAGGCCGAAGTAGCCGTACTCGACGATCGCCAGGTGCTTGATCAGACCCAGGAGATTCGTCCCCGTCGGCGTCATCGGCCGTCGTTTCTGGTACTCGGTGAGACCGTCGAGCTTCCATAGCATGTTCTCGCGTGCGATCCGCAGGTACTGGTGCAGCTCGTCTTTCATGCTGGTCGGCTCGCCCATGCTCGTCAGCTCACCGACGCGTGCCAGACCAGAGCGGCAGCCAGCGCGCCGAGTCCGTTCAACGACCAGTGCAGGGCGATAGGGGCGATCAAACTTCCGCTCCGGCTGCGCAGCCACGTGAACACCACACCCGCCGCCGCAGTGGCCACCACGGCCAGCGCTATACCGACTATCTGCCCGAACAGCCCGCCGCCGAGAAACCCGCTCAGCCCCACGTTGCCCGCCGTCAGCCCGAGCGACGACGCGATGTGCCACAGACCGAACAGTAGAGATCCTGCAGCGAACACGCCGCGAGCTCCGTAGATGCGTCCCAGCGTGCCGTGCAGAACCCCGCGGAATGCGAGTTCCTCCGGGATGACGGTCTGCAGCGGAATGACGATCATCGACGCGACGATGGCGGCGGATACGGTTGCGTATCGGTCGGCCATGAAGAACGGCCGAGTCAGCGGCAGCAACGCACCGATCGCGACGGCGGTGAGGACGACCCCGACGGCTCCGAGTGCGTACAGAGATCCGGTCTTCCACTGCTTGGGAGACAGTCCCAGTTCGGCCCACCCCAGACCGCGACGGTTCGCCAGGACGACCAGCAGAACAGCGGCGATCGGAACCGTCGCGACGCTGGCCCACACCGTGGTGAAGTGCGCTATGAGGTTGGTGCCCACGAGTACGAGGACGACGATGGCGACGTCGAGGTAAGCGTGGAAGGCGCGTCGTGGTGCCACGCTCCCGGCCGTGTTCACAGCAAGCATTGGAGCGAGTGTACTGGCGTCAGCTGAGAGCGCCCGGTGAATCGAGGCTCCGGTCGAGGCCTTTGCGGTCGTAGATGCGGGTGAACACCACGCCGAACACGAGCCCGATGAGCAGTCCGAGCGACGTCATCCCCACCGAGTGCAGCAGGCCTGCGTCGAGTGAAGCGTTGAAGTACAGGATCGAGCGGGTGCCGAGGAAGATCTGATGCATCGGCTCGAACTGCGCGAGCCAGGTGAAGAGCCGCGGGCTGGCTTCGAGGGGAATGGTGCCACCCGAGGACGGCAACGCCAGGATGATGAACACGATCAGATTGATCAGCAGTCCTGCCGTGCCGAATGCGGACATCACCGCCAATGCCGTGATGCCGACCGCGGTGATCGCGAACGCGCCGTACATCCACAGGGTCCAGGCGTGGGTGATCGGCATACCGAGCAGATGGCTGATCAGCAGGTAGAGGGCAGAGACGAGCAGGGCCAGGACGACCATCACGAGCCATTTCACGAGCAACGTCCGGAAGCGGTTGATCTGGGTCGGTCCGCGATGGATGTACTTGGGGCCGATCTCCGTCGGCGTGAATCCGAGCAGGCCGTCGACGAGTGCGCTGACGATGGTCGCACCCGTGAACCCCGCCAGGACGAGCAAGAGCGCGTAGTAGAAGGCGGACAGGCCACCGCCGGTGCCGTCGGGCAGAGGATCGTACTGGGCAACGATCACATCGATTGGCTGCGTGAGGGTGAGAGCACTTGCACCGGCGAGCTGAGTCTCGCCGAGCTGTTGGCGTACCTGTTCGGTGATCTGCTGTCCCACAGTTTCATTGACCGACTCGAACGCAGGTGTTGCGACACCGGTCACGAGTGACATTCCGAAACTGCCCGCGCGTGGATTGGTGTAGACCGTAATGATCGGCTTCTCGACGTCCCCGGGAATCACGCTCGCCTGAGCGAGGATTCCCATTCGCTTGGTGAAATCGCTGGGAATGACGATGGAACCGTAGGCCTCGGCCGTCGACAGCAGCGATTGTGCCTGCGCCGGGCCGACTTCCCTGAAATCGACCTTGTCCGGATCGACGTTCTGTAGCAGACCCTCGACGATGTCGTTGCCTATGTTGCGTTGCTCGCCCGCGAGGGTGTCGCCCTCGTCCTGGTTGACGATCGCGATGGGTAGGTCGTGCAGATTGCCCCTGGGGTCGAGCACGCCGCCCAGATACAGCGCGGCGAGAAACGACATCAGGGCCGAGACCACCAGGATGGGCGCGAGCCAGAAACGCGGCGAACGAAGGACGTCGGCCATCGACCGAGGGGTTCTGTCGGAGGTCACCGCATCAGTGTCGCAAGTTCGGCTCCCGTGTGCGCGGTAGTTCGACCCTTGCTACGAGACCGGGATGGAGCCTGCGGGACGACCGCAGGCCCCGCCCGCGCACTCGGGGCGCAGCCGCTGGACCGTCAGGCGTCGGCCCGACGCGGCAGCTTCCACTCCGGGCGCACCCAGTGGCAGGTGTAACCCTCGGGGTACTTCTGCAGGTAGTCCTGGTGCTCGGGCTCGGCTTCCCAGAAATCTCCGGCCGCGGTCACCTCGGTGACGACCTTGCCCGGCCACAGTCCCGACGCGTCGACGTCGGCAATGGTGTCCTCGGCGACGCGCTTCTGCTCGTCGGTGAGGTAGAAGATGGCCGAGCGGTAGCTGGCACCGATGTCGTTGCCCTGACGGTTCTTGGTGGTGGGGTCGTGGATCTGGAAGAAGAACTCGAGCAGATCGCGGTACGTCGTCTGGGTGGGGTCGTAGACGACCTCCAGTCCCTCGGCGTGGTTGCCGTGGTTGCGGTAGGTCGCGTTGGGGACCTCGCCGCCGGTGTAGCCGACGCGGGTGGAGACCACGCCCGGGAGCTTGCGGACGAGCTCTTCGGCTCCCCAGAAGCATCCTCCGGCGAGAATGGCGGTTTCGGTGGCTGCAGACATCGTTGCTCTCCTAGCTCTTTATCGATCGATACGTGGGGTTCAACGAACGAGGCGTCCTCATAATTCCGAATCGTGGGTGCGTTCTCCGACCTCGAGGACCAGTTTGCCGGTGTTGGCTCCGTCGAACAGCAGGTTCAGTGTCGATCCGAAGGCGGGGACGCCGCCGATCTCGATCTGCTCCCGCGCCGTCATCTTGCCGCTGGTGAGCAGTTCGGACAGTGCGTCGATGCCCTCCTGGTAGCGATCGAGGTAGTCGAAGATGATGAAGCCCGTCATCGACGCCCGATTGATCAACAGGGACAGGTAGTGCGACGGGCCGGGTTGCGGATCGGTGGCGTTGTAGCCGGAGATGGCTCCGCACAACACCACTCGCGCTCCCTTGCGCAGCCGTGAGAGGGCCGCGTCGAGGATCTCACCGCCGACGTTGTCGAAATACACGTCGATGCCCTCGGGTGCAGCTGCCTTCAGGCCCTTGTACACCGATTCGTTCTTGTAGTCGATCGCTGCGTCGAAACCCAGTTCCTCGGTGAGCCACGCGCACTTCTCGGGACCACCCGCAATGCCGATCACAGTGGCTCCCTTGGCTTTTGCGATCTGGCCCGCGATGCTGCCCACGGCGCCCGCGGCTCCGGAGATCACCACGGTGTCGCCCTCGGTGAGCTTGCCGACGTCCATCAGGCCGAAGTACGCCGTCAGTCCTGGGAAGCCGAGCGCTCCGAGCCACGTGGGTGCCGGTGCGATGGATTCGTCGACCTTCTGCACCCCCGTGCCGTCCGACAGTGCGTGCTCGGTGACGCCGAACGAGCCCGAAACGATCTCTCCGACAGCATAATCGGGGTGGTGGGATTCCAGCACCCGTCCCACGGCGTGCGCCCGCATCACCTCGCCGATCCCGACGGGCGGTACGTACGAGCGCGCATCGTTGAGCCATCCCCGCATCGCCGGGTCGAGAGAGACGTAGTCGACGGTGACGACGAACTCGCCGTCGCCCGGCGTGGGAATCGGTTCCTCGGTGAGGTTCCACGTCGACTCGTCGGGACGTCCCACCGGGCGCTGAGCCAATCGGATCTGACGGTTCACAGATGTCATCTACCGTTCCTTCCACGTCGAAGACAGGTCACCTCGACACTAGGGCAGAATGACGTCACGATGACCAACGCGCCGAACACCACCCGCCTCGCCCCCCGTCTCGTCGCCAGCGACGTCGACGGCACTCTGCTCGACCAGCACGAGCGTGTCACCGAACGCACCAGGCGTGCCGTGTCGGCCGTCGTCGCCGACGGTGTGCCGTTCGTGCTGTCCACCGGCCGCCCGCCGCGGTGGATCCACCCTGTCGTCGATCAGTTGGGATACGCGCCGATGTCGGTGTGCGCCAACGGAGCGGTCATCTACGACGCCGCCAACGATCGCGTGCTCAGCGCCGAGACGCTCTCGGTGCAGACACTGCAGTGGTTGGCCGACGTCGCCTATCGCGCACTGCCGGGCTGCGGGCTGGCCGCGGAGCGGGTGGGCCGGACGGCACACGACTCGGCCACCCCGCAGTTCGTCAGCTCCCCGGGCTACGAGCACGCCTGGCTGAACCCGGACAACGTCGAGATGACCGAGGACGACGTGGTCGACGTTCCGGCCGTGAAGCTGCTGATTCGTCTTTCCGGCTCCACCAGCGGACACATGGCAGACATCCTGTCCCCGCTGATCTCCGGTCGCGCCGACCTGACGTTCTCCACCGACAACGGACTGATCGAGCTCTCGGCACCGGGAATCACCAAGGCGTCGGGTCTGGCCAAGGTCGCCGAGACCCTGTCGGTGGACGTGAAGGACATCGTGGCCTTCGGCGACATGCCCAACGACGTCCCGATGTTGACGATGGTGGGACTGGGTGTCGCGATGGGTAACGCGCATCCGGCTGCCGTCGCGGCGGCGAACGAGGTGACCGTCACCAACGCAGAGGACGGAGTGGCGCACGTCCTCGAACGCTGGTGGTGACGCGTCGCCACGCTGGGCACGAAGGTGTAGTACCGGAACGCGAAAGGGCCGAGTCACCACGGTGACTCGGCCCTTTCGCTGGTGAATCTCAGCCTGCGGGTGCGGGCTCCGGTGCGGGAGCGGGCACAGGGGCCGGTTCCACCGGTGCTGCAACGGGGTTCTGCATCTCCGCGTTGTAGGTGTCGTTGTACGTCTTGATCACCGTGGTCACGATTCCGGTGAGCTCGTTGAAGATCAGCGAGCCGTTCTCGAAGTCGGTCCGGAGGCCCTCCGGCACCCGGAACTCGTCGGTGAGCGGCAGACCGAGCACGCCGTCGACGCCACCCTGCTGCACGTACTGCTGGAAGATCTTGCCGATGACGGCCACGGCCTGGCCTGCCATGTTGGTGATGATCTCACCGTTGGCGAACTGCGCCTTCTCGCGGCCACCGCTGACCTGCACCAGACCGCTCACCGGTACGCCCAGCGCACCGGTTTCGCCGCCCGAGGACAACCACCTCTGAGCGACGGGACTGGTCGACGCCAGACGCTGCAACTCGGCGACCAGGGCCGGGATGTTCTCGCCCAGAGTGGAACTGACGTCGGTGCCCGGACGGGACGGTGCCGCGTCGGTCACTGCGGTATCGGGAGCTGTGTCGGTCACGTCGGGCGAGACCGGAGTGGCATCTCCGCCGCCGCCGAGGTTCGCCGCAGCGATGTCGCGGATCTCTCCGAGCCGCGCGTATCCGGCGTCACCCGGGCATTCGGTGTTGCCGACGTCGCGGTGACCGAAGATTACCGGCAGGTCGATGCTCTTGCCCTTGCCGACGAACGTGAAATTCGTTCCCTCCGAGGTCATCGTGGTGGTGCCCTTGGGGTCGAGACCGGCCTTGCCGAGTCGCCATCCGAGGAACTTGCCGACCGAATCGATGGTCTCCTGCGAGGGATCCTCGTTGGAGTAGTCGCCCATCATGGCCACACCGACGGTGTTCTCGTTGAACCCGCCCGCGTGGGCACCCTGAACCGGCTTGTCCAGACCGCCCGCGCGGCCCTCGAAGATCTGACCGTACTTGTCGACGATGGCGTTGTACCCGATGTCGCACCAGCCGAGCGTCTGCGCGTGGTACGCGTAGATGGCTCGGACGATTTCGGCCGATTCGGACTTGGAGTAGTCGTTGCTGCCTGCGGTGTGATGCACGGTGGCACCACCGATGAAGTCGTCGATCGTCGGTGTGGCGCAACGGATCGACTCGTCGGCACCCCACTGAGCGCGGGTGATCACGTTCGGGCCTGCGTCACCGGCGACGGGAGTGGCGAGGTCGCTCAGTGCCGAGTCGGCGGGCGACGTGCCGGGGGTGATGAGTACCGCGCTGATGTCGTTCACGGCCGCGGCCAGCTGTTCGGCCGAGCTGTCGGACTCGGGTGCCGGGGCCGCGGGATCGGCCGGAGCCGGATCCTGTTGGCGCAGTGGCTTGCTCGATGACGCCGGGGTGTAGCCCAAGGGCTGTTCCGCGGCAGCGGGAACCTCGGCCGGAGCGCCGGGAGCAGGCAGTTCGACGACCGGAACCTCGGGAACCGGTGCAGTTGCGAAGCTTTCGGGAGCTGCACTGCTCGTCATCGGCGTCAGCAATACCTGCACGGCCTTGGTCAGTCCGACGAAGATCGGTTCGGTGCCCTGCTTTTCCGCAGCGGGAACGGCGTCGCTCGCAGTGGTATCGACCGGCGCGGTTTGCAGCCACGGGCCCCAGGAGCCGTCCTCCAGTTGCCGGCGGATCTGAGCGGAAGCACCGTCGAGCTGCTCGGAGGTCAGGGCCACCATGCTGAACGGGGTGTCCTGCGTGATCTCCTTGACCGCGGCACCGAGTGGCGGACCGGTCGGATCGGCGGCTTCGGGGTTCACCGGTGCAGAGGCGTCCACCCGAGGAATCGGGGCCTGTGCGGTCGCGTTGCCCGGGGCCGGGGTGGTGAGACCCGGGATGTCGGGGATCTCGATCGGCGGGATCACGATGGAATCCGGCAGCGGCAGGTACTTCAGATCGGAGAGCCGCAGATCGGGCAACGGCAGTCCGGTGAGCTCCTGCAGCGGAATCACGATGTCCGGTGCAGCGCTCAGCGCGGTCTCGACGATCTTGGTCGGCACAGTGACGGGGGTTGTCTCGTTGGCCGGTCGAACTCCGGTTGTCGTGCTGTCGGTGAGGCCTGCGACCGCGAAGGGGGTCGCGACGGCCAGTAGTGCGACAGCACCGAGAACGATCGACGGCTTCGTTCGACGGTTCGGCAAGGCGGTACTCCCTGGTTGTTGGTAGGTACGCGTCGTAGGAAGTCTGATTGCTGAACAACATGAATCACATCAGCAACATGAGTCCCATCAGACACAAGGCTAAACCTTAGCTTGACAGTTAGCCATCCCCGGGAAGTTCCGGTGGCGCGGCGCGTCGGGCGCGTCACCTACGCTTTCGAGCTGTGACTGTGCACTTCATCGGAGCCGGACCGGGCGCTGCCGACCTGCTCACGCTGCGGGCCGTCGAGTTCCTGCGATCGAGCCCGGTCTGCGTCTACGCCGGTACCTACATCGACGACGCGATCCTCGACCACTGCTCGGCAGGCACCCGCCTGGTCGACACCGCGAAGCTCGATCTCGACGCCATCACCGGTGAGCTGGTCGCCGCCCACGAACGCGGCGAGGACGTCGCTCGCCTGTGCTCGGGGGATCCGTCCCTCTATTCCGCCCTGGCCGAACAGTCCGCTCGACTCGACGCGGCAGGCGTGCCCTGGGACGTCACCCCGGGCGTTCCGGCCTACGCGGCCGCAGCCGCCGCACTGGGCGTCGAGCTGACGGTTCCCGAAGTGACGCAGTCGGTGGTGCTCACTCGCGCGCAGGCCCGCTCGACGGCGATGCCCGATACCGAGGCGCTGAAGAACTTCGCCGCCACCCGCGCGACCCTGGCGCTGCACCTCGCGATCACCCGCACGCGCATCCTGACCGAGGAACTGACGGAGTTCTACGGTCCGGAGTGCCCGGCCACCGTCGTTTTCCACGCCAGCAAGCCGGACGAGCTGATCCTGCGCGGCACTCTGGCCGATATCGCCGACCAGGTCGAGGCCGCCGACCTGCGGCAGGCAGCGGTGATTCTGGTGGGGCCTGCCCTGGCTCGACGCGTCGTCACCGAATCTCACCTCTACGACGCGTGCCGGGACCGATCGTGAGGATTCACCTGATCGGCATCGGCGGTGGCCACCCCGATCAGATCACCGTCCAGGCGATCCAGAAGCTGCGGGCGGTGGATGTGTTCGTCGTGGCCGACAAGGGCGCATCGGTCGGCGATCTCGGGGCGGCCAGGCAGGAAATACTCGAGCGTCACCACGGCGGCAGCTACCGGGTGATCGAGGTACCCGACCCGCCGCGGGACCGATCGCCCCGGCAATACGAGACCGCGGTCCTCGATTGGCACGACGCCCGCGCCCGCGCCTACGCCGATGTGCTCGACGGTCTCGACCGAGGCACCGTCGTGGGGTTTCTCGTCTGGGGCGACCCCGCGCTCTACGACAGCACCATCCGCGTCGTCGAGCGGCTGGCCGCGTTGCGCGGCGACATCGAGTTCGATGTCACACCCGGTGTCTCCAGCGTGTCGATGCTGGCGGCGAGTCATCGCCTCGTTCTCAACCGCATCGGCGGACCGATCGTCATCACCACCGGTAGAAACTTGGCGGGCGACGTCGCCGCTGGCCTCGACAACCTCGTGGTCATGCTCGACGGCAAGCTGGCCTGCAGCGCGCTGACCGGCGCAGGATGGGACATCCACTGGGGTGCCAATCTGGGAACGGTGGACGAGAAGCTGGTGGCAGGTCCGCTCGACGACGTGCTCGGTGAGATCCGCAGCGCCCGCGAGCAGGTCAAGTCCCAGCACGGCTGGGTGATGGACACCTACCTGCTCCGACGTTCCGTTCGATGACACCGGGCCCGCCGATGGGCACCTGGAGGGGCAGAGCGGTCACGATCGTCGGATACCCTGGTTGCCCGTGACTGCTGTAAGCCCCGAGACCACCTCTTCCGACGCCTCCGTGACCGGCCGATACGACCTCATCGTCGTCGGATCCGGGTTCTTCGGACTGACCGTGGCGGAGCGGGCGGCATCCCAGTTGGGTAAGCGTGTCCTCGTGCTGGATCGGCGGCATCACCTGGGCGGCAACGCGTACTCCGAGGCCGAGCCCGAGACGGGCATCGAGATTCACAAGTACGGTGCCCATCTGTTCCACACTTCGAACAAGCGGGTCTGGGAGTACGTCAACAAGTTCACCGACTTCACCGGCTACCAGCACCGTGTCTTCGCTCTGCACAAGGGCCAGTCGTATCAGTTCCCGATGGGCCTCGGCCTGATCTCGCAGTTCTTCGGCAAGTACTTCTCGCCCGCCGAGGCGCGCGCCCTCATCGAAGAGCAGTCCAGCGAGTTCGACTCCAAGGACGCGCAGAACTTCGAGGAGAAGGCGATCTCGCTGATCGGACGCCCGCTCTACGAGGCTTTCATCAAGGACTACACCGCCAAGCAGTGGCAGACCGATCCGAAGAATCTTCCCGCGGGCAACATCACTCGATTGCCGGTGCGGTACACGTTCGACAACCGCTACTTCAACGACACCTACGAGGGCCTGCCGGTCGACGGCTACACCGCGTGGCTCGAGAAGATGGCCGCCGACGAGAAGATCGAGGTCCGGTTGAACACGGACTGGTTCGACGTCAGAGCCGAGCTCGTGGCCGAGAGCCCCGACGCTCCCATCGTCTACACCGGCCCACTGGACCGCTACTTCGACTACTCCGAGGGCGAACTTGGCTGGCGCACAATCGATTTCGAGACCGAGGTGCTGCCGACGGGTGACTTCCAGGGCACCCCGGTGATGAACTACAACGACGGCGACGTGCCGTTCATTCGAATCCACGAGTTCCGGCACTTCCACCCCGAGCGCCAGTACCCGACGGACAAGACGGTCATCATGCGTGAGTTCTCCCGCTTCGCCAAGAGCGGCGACGAGCCGTACTACCCGATCAACACCCCCGACGACCGGCAGAAGCTCGAGGCCTACCGCGACCGCGCCAAGGCCGAAGCAGCGTCCAACAAAGTGCTGTTCGGTGGACGCCTCGGCACGTACCAGTACCTGGACATGCACATGGCCATCGCGAGCGCACTGAACATGTACGAGAACACCCTGGTTCCGCACTTCGAGACCGGTGCTCCTCTGGCAGGCGACAAGTGACCGCCAAGCACCTGCTCGAGGACGGCATCACCGACGCCGCGCCGGTTCTGGGTAAGTCGTTGTTGCAGCGCGTACTGCTTCCGCGTTCCGGTGAACCGCTCGACGTGCGCACGCTGTACCTCGAAGAAGCGCTCACCAATGCCAAACGGGCACACTCGCTCTCGCGAACCTCGGTCACCATCGGTTCCGAGTCCGAGGTGTCGTTCTGCACCTACTTCAACGCATTCCCGGCGAGCTACTGGCGGCGCTACAGCGTCCTGAAGTCGGTGGTGCTCCGCGTCGAGGTCTCCGGCCACTGCCGAATCGACGTCTACCGGTCCAAGGCCGACGCGTCGCGCATCCACGTCGAGGGCCGCGAGGCGGTCGACGGCGATGCAGCGCAGGAATTTCTGATCGATCTCGGTCCGTTCGAGGACGGCGGTTGGATCTGGTTCGACATCACCTCCGACTCCGAGGTGGTGCTCGAGAGTGCGGGCTGGTATGCCCCGATCGAGGCTCCGGGGGAAGCGACCGTCGCGGTCGGCATCCCCACCTTCAATCGCCCGACCGACGCCGTCAAAGCCCTTGTCGCCCTTGGATCGGACCCCCTGGTGCTGGACGTGATCCAGGCCGTGATCATGCCCGATCAGGGCACCCGCAAGGCGAAGGACGAGCCCGGATTCGACGAGGCCGCCGCGGCCCTCGGCGGCCGGCTCGCCATCCACGATCAGGCCAACCTCGGCGGGTCCGGCGGATACAGCCGCATCATGTACGAGGCGCTGAACAACACTGCCTGCCAACACATCCTGTTCATGGACGACGACATCGAGATCGAGCCCGACTCGATTCTGCGGGCGCTGGCCATGTCTCGGTTCGCCAAGGTCCCCACACTCGTCGGCGGCCAGATGCTCAACCTGCAGGCGCGCAGTCACCTGCACGTCATGGGCGAAGTGATCGATCGCAGCAACTTCATGTGGACCGGCGCACAGAACGTGGAGTACGACCACGACTTCTCCGAGGATCCACTGCGCACCAGCAAACTGCTGCACCGCCGCATCGACGTCGACTACAACGGCTGGTGGATGTGCATGATTCCGCGGGTCGTCGCCGAGGAACTCGGGCAGCCGCTGCCGCTGTTCATCAAGTGGGACGACGCCGAATACGGCTTGCGCGCACGGGAAGCCGGCTATCCGACGGTGACGCTGCCGGGTGCGGCGATCTGGCACATGGCGTGGAGCGACAAGGACGACGCCATCGACTGGCAGGCGTACTTCCATCTGCGCAACCGCCTGGTGGTCGCATCGCTGCACATGCCGGGCGACGGCAAGGGGCTGGTGCTCGACACGATCAAGGCCACGGTCAAGCATCTGTTGTGCCTCGAGTACTCGACCGTCGCGATCCAGAACCTCGCGATCCGCGACTTCCTCGCCGGCCCCGAGCACATCCTCGAGATCCTGCCCACCGCGCTGCCGACCGTGCACGCACTGCGCAAGGAGTTTCCCGACGCGGTCGTCGTCGGCAGCTCCACCGAACTGCCGCTCGCGTCCGGTGAGGAGGTGGGAGCCGTCGGGCTGCCGACCAACCCACTGGCCAAGATCGGCCGCTTGGCAAAAGGGCTGCTGCACAACGCAAAGCCTGCGCACACCCAGCATCACGACCGCCCGCAGCTCAACGTCCCGACTCTCGACGCGCGCTGGTTCCTGCTGTCCCAGGTCGACGGTGTCACCGTCACCACCGCCGACGGCCGGGGCGTCGTGTACCGCAAGCGGGATCGTCAGCAGGCTGCGGCGCTGCTCAAGGAAGCCCTGACGCTGCGCAAGCAGTTGGCAGCCGAATTCCCCGCCCTCAAGGCCCGGTACCGCGATGCCGTGCCGCACCTGACCAGTAAGGAAACGTGGGAACGTGTCTTTCGTTACCAGGCGTAAGGGACAGACCGAGGCTCCGACGGAAGTCAGGATCCTCGAGAAGGTGCAGAGCACCGTCGGCAGTGCCCCCGGCGCGATCACCGTCGCCCGCGGCATGTCGCACTTCGGCGAACACGCCCTCGGCTGGGTCGCGATCGCCGGTATCGGAGCTGCACTGGACCGGCCGCGTCGGCGTCAATGGGCCTCGGTGGCGGTAGGGGCAGTGGGTTCCCACGCCGCGTCGATCGTGATCAAGCGCATCGTGCGCCGGCCACGTCCTCACGACCCGGCCGTCCGCGTCAACGTCTCGACGCCCAGCAAGCTGAGCTTTCCGTCCTCGCATGCGACATCGACCACAGCCGCCGCGGTTCTCCTCGGCCGGGTGACCGGGCTACCGTTACCGGCGGTCCTCGTCCCACCCATGCTGCTCTCGCGCTTGGTGCTCGGAGTCCATTACCCCACCGACGTGCTGGCAGGATCGGCACTCGGCGCGTTGACGGCTGCGGCCGTCGTGAAGTTCGAAGGAGACAAATGAGCGAGGATGCCGCACCCGTAGGCGCACCGCCGAAGAACCTGGCGGACGGCATCGTCAAGGCGCTTCGTCCGCGTCAGTGGGTCAAGAACGTACTGGTGCTGGCCGCACCGCTGGCGGCGGGCTCGGTCACCGACCCCGACGTTCTGCTGTCCGTCGCGCTCGCGTTCGTCGTGTTCTGCTTCGCCGCGTCCGGGGTCTACCTGGTCAACGACGCCATGGACGTCGAAGCCGACCGCGCCCACCCCACCAAGCGATTTCGACCGATCGCCGCGGGCGTACTGCCGGTCAACATCGCCTACGCGATGGCCGTTGTCTCGCTCGGTCTCGCCATCGGCCTCTCGTTCATCGCGAACTGGAAACTGGCGCTGGTCATCGGCGTCTACATCGCGATTCAGCTCGCATACTGCTTCGGTCTCAAGCACCAGGCCGTGCTCGACATCTGCATCGTCTCCTCGGGCTTCCTGCTCCGTGCGATCGCCGGTGGCGTCGCCGCCTCGATCCCGCTGTCGCAGTGGTTCCTGCTGATCATGGCGTTCGGCTCGCTGTTCATGGCGGCAGGCAAGCGCTACGCGGAGCTGCAGTTGGCCGAACGCACCGGAGCGAAGATCCGCAAATCGCTCGAGAACTACACCACCACGTACCTGCGATTCGTCTGGACACTGTCCGCGACCGCCGTCGTCATCTGTTACGGCCTGTGGGCGTTCCAGGAAGACGCGGGCACGGGTGCCAACTGGTTCGCCATCTCGATGATTCCGTTTACTATCGCAATCCTGCGATACGCAGTGGATGTCGATGGCGGCGAGGCAGGCGAACCCGAAGAGATCGCGTTGGGAGACAGGGTTCTGCAGCTACTCGCCATAGCGTGGATCGGAGTGGTTGGTGTCGCTGTCTACCTCGCCTGACCAGCGAGACGCGCGAGAAGAGAACTCCGCTCGGGCATCGATCACCAGGCCCGTCTTCTGGATCGGGACCGTGGTCACCGGGGCGTTGTTCCTCTGGGGTGCGTGGGAGCGCCGCTGGATCGCCGACGACGGCCTGATCGTTCTGCGTACCGTCCGCAACCTGCTGGCAGGCAACGGACCGGTGTTCAACGCGGGCGAGCGCGTGGAAACCAACACCAGCACCATCTGGACCTACCTCGTGTACGCGGGCAGTTGGCTCAGCGAGGGTCGACTCGAGTACGTCGTCCTGACGATCGCACTGATCCTGTCCACGGCGGCCGTCGTTCTGGCGATGATGGGCACGTTCGCGTTGCGTGGTCGCACCGCGTCGCAGACTCTGTTCCTGCCTGCCGGAGTCCTGGTCTACATCGCGGTTCCGCCCGCCCGCGACTTCGCGACGTCCGGCCTCGAGACCTGCCTGGTCATCTTCTGGTTGGCGATGCTGTGGCTGCTGATGGTCCGGTGGGGTCAACGACGGTCGGGTGGCGTCGAGCTGCTGCTGCTGGCCTTCTTCGCCGGGCTCGGCCCGCTGGTGCGTCCGGAACTGTCCATCGTGGCGGTGCTGGCGTTGGCGATGATCTTCCTGGCTCCGCAGAGTTGGTTGTCCAGGCTGCGAGTGTTCGCTTTCGCCGGTGCGGTGCCGGTGCTCTATCAGATCTGGCGCATGGGCTACTACGGCCTGCCGTACCCCAACACCGCGGTGTCGAAGGATGCAGGCGGAGCCAAGTGGTCGCAGGGGTTCGAGTACCTGTCCAACCTCGTCGGCCCGTATCTGCTGTGGTTGCCACTGATACTGCTCGTCGTCGGTGCCGTGCTGTCGGCCTCGCGAGTGCGGTTGTCCCTGCCCCGTACCGTCGGCGGCTGGCTCGCCGCGCTGCGGACGCCGACCGCCGTGGTCGTCTTCGTGTTGATCAGTGGCCTTCTGTTGGCTTTGTATTCGATTCGCGTCGGCGGCGATTTCATGCACGGTCGGACATTGTTGCCGGCATTGTTCACGCTTTTGTTGCCGATTTCCGTGCTGCCGGTCGGTCTCCCGAAACGCTGGGCTGCAGACCGCGCCACAGCGGTTTTCGTCGCCGATCTGTTCGTCTGGGCCGGCATCGTGATCTGGGCCGTCGTGGCGGCCAACACGACTGGAATGCCGCAGGGCTCGATCGTCGGCCGTAGTGGCATCGTCGACGAGCGGGCGTTCTACTCGCTCAACACCGGGCACGCTCATCCGATTCTGGCCTCGGACTACCTCGACTACCCGCGGATGCGAGGAATGGTCGAGGCGATCGAGGACACTCCCGACGGCGGATTGCTGTTGCCCTCGGCCCAGTTCACGTACTGGGATGTCGTTCCACCGCCGCTGCCGATCCCCGAGGGTGGATTCGGTCACACCGTCTTCTTCCTCAACCTCGGAATGACCAGCATGAACGTCGGCCTCGACGTGCGGGTCATCGACCAGATGGGGCTGGCATACCCGTTGGCGTCGCACACCGAGCGGCTCGAGAACGGCCGGATCGGCCACGACAAGAATCTGTATCCGGACTGGGTGGTGGCCGATCTCGGACTCGTCGCCGTCCATCCGTACCTGCCCTGGTACATGGACGAGGACTGGGTCACCGAGGCTCAGGTGGCGTTGACCTGCCCCGACACCCAGGAGCTGCTCACCTCGTATCGGGCCCCGCTGACGAAGGATCTGTTCGTTCGCAATTTCAAGCGTTCGCTCTTCTATGCCGGATATCGCTTCGATCGGGTGCCGAAATACGAAATACAACGATGTGATCTTCCGGCCCCGATATTGAAGGCGGACAATTAGGTGTCCGAACACAAAAAGGTCACCGGGTTGCGCCGAAATGGTCTCGACGCCAAGATGAGCTATCTCGATCCTGTAACGGTGGCCGCCCTCGGTTCGATAAGCGCTGAGGATGTGTGTGCGACCGACCCGAGGGTCGGACGGCAGACATGGTGAACTTGCGAGATCAAGCGTTGATTGCGTAACCGATGTGACGATGAAGCAGCTGAGAGGTCGAGTGCATGCTGGGTAGAAGGAAGAGCCGGTCCGAGGACAAGCGGGGTGGGTCCTGGGGCCGCCGCGCCGCCACGTCCATGCTGATGGCGGTGGTCCTCCCACTGGGATTGGCTGTAGCCGGCGGTGGCGCAACTGCCAACGCAGCCTTCGACGGCAATGCCATCGACGTCTGGACGGACTCGAGCATGGGTCCGATCAAGAGCCGCGTCTGGCGCGCTGCGGACGGCAACACCAATCGCGTCGTCTACCTCCTCGACGGTCTTCGGGCCACCAACGACATCTCCGGTTGGGAGCACGAGACCGACGCCGGTGCCGTGTTGGCCTCCTGGAACATCAACGTCGTCGAGCCGGTGGGTGGACAGTCGAGCTTCTACTCCGACTGGTACGCACCGTCGAACTTCAACGGCCAGCAGACCACGTACAAGTGGGAGACCTTCCTGACGCAGAACCTGCGTGAGAACCTGCGCGCGAACTGGGGCTTCAACCCCAACCGCAACGGCGTCATCGGTATCTCGATGGGTGGCTCGGCTGCTCTGACTCTCGCGGCCTACCACCCGGACCAGTTCAGCTACGCGGGCTCGCTGTCCGGCTACCTGAACATCTCCGCTCCCGGCATGCGCGAAGCAATGCGCCTGGCATTGCTCGACTCCGGTCGCTACAACATCGACGCGATGTGGGGACCGCCGTGGGATCCGGCGTGGCTGCGCAACGACCCGTTCGTCTTCGCCCCTCGTCTGCGCGACAACGGAACCCGCGTGTGGGTGTTCGCAGGTAGCGGCCTGCCCGGCGGACTCGATCGCCCGCGGAGCTTCATCGACTACTACAACACTGCCAACGGCATGGGCCTCGAGGCCATCGCACTGGCGAACAGTCGGGCGTTCCAGATCCGGATGGCCAGCATCGGTGCCAACAACGTCACCTACGCGTTCCCGGCCGTCGGTACCCACCAGTGGGGTTACTGGGGCGAGCAGATCCGCATCATGGCACCGGACCTGAGCGCCAACATCGGTAACTGACCGGCTCACGGATCATTTCGGTCGTTTCGCCCGCTTCTCGGCCCTTCGTGAAACTTCACGACTTTTCAGGGCTGTTCAGCGGGGACCGAGCAGGATAGTCTCCTGTTTCGGGGAAACGTCGAGGTGAAACTGGGACGCTGATCACAGTTTTGCCTTGGAACCGCTCGATGGAATAACCTCCATCGAGCGGTTCGCCTGTTTCACAGCAGACCCTCAGATTTTTCAGGACCACGTCGTCCTTCGGCCCGGAGGGGCCACCAGGAAAGCCCTGTTCGATTGCCGGGGGCCGCACGTCGCGGAGACCGCGTAGATGAGAGAGAGCACGATTCATGCGATTTGCCGGCCTCAGCAGAACACCGAAGGCGTCTTCGCGCTGGCGTCAGCGCCTGCTCGGCGTCGGTGCTGCAGCGCTCGTCCTTCCCCTCGCAGCCGGTGTCGTCGGTGGAGCGGTCGCTGTCGCAGCACCCGCTCCCGTCGCGCATCAGACCCCTGCCGGTGGCCGTGAAGACCTGATCGTCCCGTCCGAGATGGGCCCCATCAAGGTTCAGGTCCAGTGGGCGGCCCGTGGCGGCAACGCCGCTCTCTACCTGCTCGACGGGCTGCGTGCCCGCGACGACCGCAACGCCTGGACGTTCGAGACCAACGCGCAGGATCAGTTCGCCAACGACGACGTGACCCTGGTCATGCCCGTCGGCGGTCAGTCGAGCTTCTACAGCGACTGGTACACCTCGTCGAACTTCAACGGCCAGGAAGTCACCTACAAGTGGGAGACGTTCCTGACCCAGGAGCTGCCCGCGTTCCTCGAGAACTACGGTGTCTCGCGCAGCAACAACGGTGTGCTCGGACTGTCGATGGGTGGTTCGGCAGCACTGACGCTCGCCGCGTACCACCGCGATCAGTTCAAGTTCGCCGGTTCGCTCTCGGGCTACCTCAACATCTCCGCGCCCGGCATGCGCGAGGCCATCCGCGTCGCCATGCTGGACGCCGGTCGCTTCAACGTCGACTCCATGTGGGGACCGCCCTGGAACCCGGCGTGGCTGCGCAACGACCCGTTCGTCTTCGCGCCGCGACTCGAGGGCCTGTCCCTCTACATCTCGGCAGCCAGCGGGCTGCCCGGCGAGTTCGATCGCCCGGCCGCGCCGATCGACTTCTACAACACCGCCAACGGAATGGCGCTCGAGGCACTCTCGCTCGCCAACACCCGTGCATTCCAGATCCGCATGAACACTCTCGGCATCCCGGCCACGTACAGCTTCCCGGCCAACGGCATTCACGCATGGCCGTACTGGGGAGCCGAGCTGTGGAAGGCTCGCGGCCAGATCCTGGACGCGCTCAACGCCTGACACCGATCGAGTAGTCGTTCTTCGAGAAATGCCGCCCCGCGTCTGTGCGCCGGGCGGCATTTTTCGGTCCCGGCCGCGGTCGCGATGCCGACTCAGTTCACAATTGCACCACCAGTCACAGCGCGTCTGCTGCTCGTCGGCATCGGGCACGTGTAGAAAGACATACGAAGCATGTCTCGATAGGAGACCTTCGAAAGTCACGTCGAAAGAGAGTCACCATCATGCGCACTGAGCTTGTTCGGTTCGGTCGGACTACATCGGCCGGTACACGGGCTCGGCGAGCGGCAGCAGCACTGACCGTCGCTTCCGCGCTGATGATCCCCTTCGCGACGACGACCGTTGCCTCCGCTGCCCCCATCGCGCGGACGGCCCCTGTCGCGCTGGCCGGCCCCGCCTACACGCAGACGTCCGGTGCCACCGTCACGTCGGTGGACTGGCTCTCCGATCGTCGCGTCGCGCTGTGGATCCAGTCGCCCTCGATGGGAACGCCCATCCAGGTTCAGCTGTTGCTCGCGCGTGACTGGAACATCAACCCGCAGGCCACGTTCCCGCAGGTGTACATGCTCGACGGTCTGCGCGCGACCGACCAGGAGAACGGTTGGACGGCCGAGACCGACGCCGAGTCGTACTTCGCCGACAAGAACGTCAACGTGGTCCTCCCCATCGGCGGCCAGTCCAGCTTCTACTCCGACTGGCTCGATCAGGACAACGGCAAGAACTACCAGTGGGAGACGTTCCTGACCCAGGAGCTCCCACCCATTCTCGAGCGGGACTGGCGCAGCACCGACACCCGTGGAGTCGTCGGATTGTCCATGGGCGGTACGTCCGCGATGTTCCTCGCCGCGCGCAACCCCGGCTTCTTCAAGTTCGCGGGTTCGCTCTCGGGCATCCTGACCACCACCTCGCTCGGCATGCCGGAGGCAATCCAGTACGCGATGACCGACGCGGGCGGCTACAGCTCGAGCGCCATGTGGGGCTCGCCGTCCAACTCCCTGTGGGCGCAGCACGATCCGTACCTGCTGGCCGACAAGTTGAAGGGCGTCAGCCTCTACATCTCCAGCGGCAACGGCTCGACCGGACCGTACGACCAGCCGTCGGGCATTCCGGGCGTGAGCACCAACTACGCCGGCATGGGGCTCGAGATCCTCTCGCGCCTGACCTCGCAGTCCTTCGCCACCAAGCTCAACCAGCTCGGCATCCCCGCTCAGGTCAACTACCGGCCGTCGGGCACGCACTCGTGGCCGTACTGGCAGTTCGAGCTGCATCAGCTCTGGCCGCAGCTCGCCACCGCACTCGGAGTCGAGGTCGACAAGCCCGCGTGCAGCGTCGCCGGCATGATCGGCAACGCGAGCGGTGCCAACTCGTGGCTCGGACCGTGCTTGACTGCCGAGTACAACGTGGCCGGAGGTCGCGCGCAGGACTTCACCTTCGGCCGGGTCTTCTTCACCCCCGATACCGGTGCGCAGGTCGTCGCCGGAGCCATCGGTGGCATCTACCAGGGCAACAGGGGCCCCGAGGGTGCACTCGGATTCCCGACGACCGGCGAGATCGGAACTCCGGACGGTCGCGGACGATTCAACGCCTTCCAGAACGGAATGGTCTACTTCACGCCGCAGACCGGCGCACACGTGGTCAAGGGTGCTGTGCTCGACGAGTGGGCTGCCCAGGGCTACGAGGGCGGGCCGCTGGGCTACCCGGTGCTCGACGAGGTTCAGACGCCGACCAAGCCCGGATCGGTACAGGGTTTCGAGATCGGTGCCATCTACACCTCGCCCGATGCCGGTGTGCACTCGGTGCAGGGCATGATTCTGGGCAAGTACGGTGAATTGGGTTGGGAGGGTGGAGCTCTCGGGTTCCCCAAGTCCAACGAGCTCGGCCCGATCAGGGACGGCGGACGCTTCAACCAGTTCGAGACGGGCAACATCTACTGGAGCCCGCTGAGCGGAGCCTGGTCCACCCCGTACGGTCCGATCTTCGATGCATGGGGATCGGTCGGCTACGAGGGCGGCCGGTTGGGCTACCCCACCAGCGATCAGTTCGACATCGACGGTGGCGGCAAGCAGCAGAACTTCCAGTTCGGCATCATCACCGTCAAGGACGGCGTTGCCACGATCGCGCCGTAGTTGCTTGCGAAACGACATCAGCTCAGAGTCTTCTCAGAGCGTGGCGGTACTCTCGCCTGCGACCCGACGACCGAAGGATTTCGATCGATGACGCGTAATTCCCTCACCAGGACTCTGTCGCTCGGTGTGTTCGCCCTTGCGGCGAGTTCGATGCTGGTGGCCTGCGGGAGTGACGACTCGACGGCTACCGGAGCGCCGACGACCACCACCTCGGCTGCCGAGACGACGACCGAGGCCGAGTCGACGACGTCGGCCGCAGAGACCACCACTGCTGCGCCGACCACGAGTCCGGGTGAGGCGGCCACCGCGCCGCCCGAGCAGCCGCAGCCCGTCCCGGACGATTTCCCCGGGCCGACGGAAAGCCAGATCGACGACCGCGGCGCGAGCTTCCTGGAGGAGCTGAAGAAGCAGGGGATCACCCCGGCGGGCAACGGCGACATCGCGGTGTCGACGGCCAATTACATCTGTGCCGCGCAGGCGCAGGGCGTCACGGCGGAGGAGATCTCGACCTTCGTCACCGCGAACGTCGGCGTCGAGGCAAGCGCCTCCGGAACGCAGATGAGCGAGACGCAGGCTCAGCAGGCAGCCCAGACCTACATCGCCGCCGCGCAGGCGACGTACTGCAGGCCGTAGAGATCAACGGTGATGGCCAAGCGTAAGCGCAGAATCCTTCCGGTGATCGCCGTTGCGGCGATCATCGGTCTGATCATCGTCGCCCTGTGGTACCTGCTGGCCGGACGGCTGCCGAAGGAGCCGGGCATCCCGGTGCCGCCGGGACCGGAGGAGCCGACGTCGCAGCCGGCCGACTGCCCCGACGTCCAGGTCATCGCCATCCCCGGAACCTGGGAATCGTCGTCCACCGACGATCCGTACAACCCGACGGCCAATCCGGCGTCGTTGATGCTCAACGTCACCCGCCCGTTGCAGGAGCAGTTCCCCGGTTCGCGAGCCGACGTCTACACCGTGCCGTACGTGGCTCAGTTCTCCAATCCCATCGCGCTGCCGCCGGACGGTCAGCAGTCGTACAACAACAGTCGTACCGAGGGCAAAGCCGTCGCCGTGCAGAAGATGACCGATGTCAGTGCACGTTGCCCGTTGACCAACTTCGTCCTCACCGGCTTCTCGCAGGGCGCGGTCATCTCCGGCGACATCGCGGCCGACATCGGAGCGGGCAACGGTCCCATCTCCGCAGATCGTGTTCTGGGCGTCACCCTCATCGCCGACGGTCGACGCGACGGCGTCTCCGGTACCGATGTTCCGGCTCCGCTCGACGGCGTCGGTGCCGAGGTTGCTCTCGGCGGACTCGACCTGCCCGGCATCACGATGACGGGGCGTCGAGAAGGGGGCTTCGGTGCCCTCGACGACCGGACCAACCAGATCTGTGCACCAGGAGATTTGATCTGCTCGTCGCCGTCGGATGGATTGTCGCTCCGCAACATTCCGCAGAGCATCCAGATTCTGATCGGGGCTGCAGGCAACCCGGTTCATGCGTCGTACAACAGTTTCGTCGTCGACGGATCCGGTACGACGGCCACTCAGTGGACCGCTGGGTGGGCCGCCGGACTGATCGAGAATGCCCCGACGCCCGCGCATTCGTGAGTGTCGACGCTTTATAACGGAAACGTCACAACGCGACGTGCAGTGGTCTGGTGCCGCGCACAAACCTTGGCCGCGAAGCCCCCAGCCGGTGTGATCGACTCGGGTCAGCGGCTAGAGTGGCGCCTTGGACCTGCGCAGATCGGCCTCGGCCGGGCTGCTCTCGCCATCAGAAACAAGACCGCTGCACACTCCGAGGAGAGCAATAGATGAGTTCCGCCGAGGCCGCGACCGCAGGGCCGCGCAAATTCCGATTCGCTGCAGGCGGAGAGGGAAACGCCGAGGAGGGCGGGGCTCGGAAGTTCATCAAGCTGGCGCAACAGGCCGAGGAACTGGGTTACGACAGCTTCATGATTCCCGACCACCTGGGCAACCAGGTCGGTCCGATCGCAGCACTCGGCGCGCTCGCCGTGGCCACCGACAAGATTCGGCTCGGCACTGCTGTGTTGGCGAACGGCTTCCGGCATCCCGCGGTGCTGGCCAAGGATGCGGCCACCATCGATGTGCTCTCGGGTGGGCGGCTCGAGCTCGGTCTGGGTGCGGGTTGGATGCGTGAGGAATACGACAAGGCGGGGATCACGTACGACCGCCCTGGCGTGCGGATCGAGAAGTTGGAGGAGACCCTCGAAATTCTCGACGTCCTGTTGCGCGGTCAGGAATGCAACTTCGAGGGCAAGCACTACACGATCGCAGGACTCAAGGGCAGTCCTCGGCCCCGCCAGGGACCGCGTCCTCCCATTTGTATCGGCGGTGGCGGTCCGAGGATGCTCGCCCTGGCGGCCAAGCACGCCGACATCATTTCCGTGGTGCCGAGCACTTCGAAGGAGGGCAAGCTGTTGCTCTCGGGCATGACCATCGAGAAGACCCTCGAGCGTGTCGAGCTCATTCGTGCAGCAGCAGGCGATCGGTTCGACGACATCGAACTGAACTGGGCCATCACCACGATCGTCGTCACCGACGACCGTGAGCAGATGGCCGAGATGGCGCTGGCGGCACTCGACAACGGCTACCCGCCGAACGTGGACGTCGATGTCAAGCTCACCGTCGAGGACATCCTGTCGTCTCCGTACCTCGCATTCGGGACATACGAGGAAATTGCCGATCAGATCCGTAACGTTCGCGCGCGGACGACGATGTCCTATGTCGGGGTTTTCCCTACTCAAATGGAAGCATTCGCGCCGGTTGTCGACTTGCTGAAAGGCGAGTGACGTAGGCGCGTGTCGGTACCATGTAGCTGGCCTTTCAAACCAGGTGCCAAACCGACACCATAAGAGCTACTAGTCAGTAACATAAAACGCTGTTCGGTGTCCGCATGCACGTAGCCGGTCGTGCGGGCCCAGGTCACGCAGGCTGTGTGGCAGCGGATTCGTGTCGGAGGAGATTGAAGTAATGAGCCACACGTTCGACGATTTCATCGATGAGAACGGCCATATCACCATCGGCGAGGGGCAGACGCTCGTCCGCCACGTCGAGGTGAACGTGAAGGAGAATTCCGACACGCTCGCGTACCGGTTCGTCGATTACTCCCGGGAACGTGACGGCGAAGCTCACGAGCTGACCTGGGCCGAGTTCGGTACTCGCCTCAAAGCTGTCGCTGCTCGCCTGCAGCAGGTCACCCAGTCCGGTGATCGAGTGGCCATCCTGGCACCGCAGGGCCTCGAGTACGTCATCGCCTTCTTCGGAGCGATCTACGCGGGCACCATCGCGGTACCGCTGTTCGATCCCGACGAGCCAGGGCACACCGATCGCCTGCATGCCGTCCTCGGTGACTGCAAGCCGAGCGCCATCCTCACCGCGAGCAACTCGGCAGCAGGCGTACGCGCCTTCTTCCGCGCGCTCCCCGCCGCGGAGCGCCCCCGGATCATCGCCGTCGACGCGGTCCCGGACAGCGTCGGCGAGACGTGGGTCGAGCCGACGGCCGGGCTCGACGACATCGCTTACCTGCAGTACACGTCCGGTTCGACGCGGACCCCGGCCGGCGTCGAGATCACGCACCGCGCGGTCGGTGTCAACGCGCTGCAGATGGTCGACAGCATGGAGATCAACCACGACTCCCGCGGCGTCACCTGGCTGCCGATGTTCCACGACATGGGTCTGCTCACCGTCATTCTCCCGGCGCTCGGCGGCAAGTACATCACCATCATGAGCCCGCGTGCGTTCGTGCAGCGGCCCTGGCGCTGGATCAAGGAACTCGCCGCGGTGTCCGACGGCGCAGGCACCTTCGCAGCAGCGCCGAACTTCGCGTTCGAGCACGCCGCCCAGCGTGGTCTGCCGAAGAACGGCGAGAGCCTCGACCTGTCCAATGTCATCGGTCTGATCAACGGCAGCGAGCCCGTCACCACGTCGTCGATGAAGAAGTTCAACGAGGCGTTCGGTCCCTACGGTCTGCCGAAGTCCGCGATCAAGCCGTCGTACGGCATGGCGGAGGCGACCCTGTTCGTCTCGACCAGCAAGCACGCCGACGAGGCCAAGGTTGTCTACGTGGACCGCGTCGAGCTCAATGCGGGCAACTTCGTCGTCGTCGCCCCCGACGCCCCCGGTGCCATCCCGCAGGTGTCCACCGGAACCGTCGCTCGCAGCCAGTGGGCCGCCATCGTCGATTCCGAGACCGGCACCGAGGTTGCCGACGAGCACGTCGGCGAGATCTGGTTGCACGGCGAGAACATCGGCAAGGGCTACTGGGGCCGCGAAACCGAGACCTCCGAGACCTTTCACAACAAGCTCGTCCACCGCAACCCCGAAGGCTCGCACGCAGACGGCGCTCCCGAGGGTGGCAACTGGATGCGTACCGGCGACTTCGGCGTCTACCACGACGGCGAGCTCTACATCACCGGCCGCGTCAAGGACCTCGTCATCGTCGACGGACGCAATCACTACCCGCAGGACCTCGAGTTCTCGGCCCAGGAAGCCAGCAAGGCATTGCGTCCCGGCTTCGTCGCAGCCTTCGCCGTCCCGCTCAACCAGCTCCCGGACATCGTCTTCGAGTTCAGTGGCGCAGCCCTGACCAAGGACCCCGACGACAGCTCCGAGCAGCTCGTCATCGTCGCCGAGCGCGCACCCGGCTCCGGCAAGGCAGATCCGGCTCCGATCGCCGACGAGGTGCGTACCGCGGTCTCCGCACGGCACGGCGTCACCGTTCGCGACGTCCTCCTCGTCCCGGCCGGTTCCATCCCGCGCACCTCGAGCGGCAAGATCGCTCGACGCGCATGCAAGGCCGCGTACATCGAGGGCACGCTGCGTGGCGGCTACCAGCAGACGGCCTTCCCGGACGCAGAACTGCCCGACTGACGGACGCACCCTCCGTATTTCCTCCGACACGACTTGGTGAGTAATGGCTGAACTAGAGACAGACAAAATCGAGCGCGTGGACGGCGGAGACCTCACGGTTGCGCAGCTGCGGGACTGGCTGCGCAACTGGGTTGCAGACGCGACCGGGCAACCGGCGTCGGCCATCTCCGACGACCGCCCGATGGAGGAATTCGGTCTGTCCTCTCGCGATGCCGTCGCATTGAGCGGCGAGATCGAGGAGCTGGTGGGAGTCACGCTGACCGCCACCGTCGTCTACCAGCACCCCACCATCGCCTCGCTGGCCAAGATCATCATCGAGGGCGAGCCGGACGAGCCTGTCGGCACCGTCGACGACGCGTTCTACACCAGCGGCGGGAACTCCGGCGACGCGCACGACGTCGCGATCGTCGGCCTGTCGTCCCGTTTCCCCGGCACCGGACAGACTCCGGAGGAGATGTGGTCGCTGCTGATCGAGGGCCGCGACGGCATCACCGATCTGCCCGACGGCCGCTGGCAGGAATTCACGTCCGATCCGGTCATCGCCGCCGCGGTGGCCGCAACGGTGACCAAGGGTGGTTACCTCGACGACGTCAAGACCTTCGACGCCGAATTCTTCGCGATGTCGCCCAACGAGGTCGTCAACGTCGACCCGCAGCAGCGGCTCGCACTCGAGCTGACCTGGGAAGCGTTGGAGCACGCGCACATTCCGGCCAGCTCGATCAAGGGCAGCCAGGTCGGCGTCTTCATCGGCAGCTCCTCCAACGACTACCAGCTCATCGCCGTCAGCGACCCGGCCGTGCACCCGTATGCCCTCACCGGTACGTCCACCGCCATCGTCGCCAACCGCGTGTCCTACTTCTACGACTTCCGCGGGCCGTCGATCGCCGTCGACACCGCGTGCTCGTCTTCGCTGGTCGCCGTGCACCAGGCGGTGCGCAGTCTGCGTACCGGCGAATCCGATCTCGCCGTTGCCGGTGGCGTCAACATGCTTCTCGCGCCGCCCATCACCGTCGGCTTCGGCCAGACGGGTGTGCTCGCGCCGGACGGCCGAATCAAGGCCTTCTCCTCCGACGCGAACGGCATGATCCGCTCCGAAGGCGGCGGGCTCGTCGTGCTCAAGCGACTCGAGGACGCCGAACGCGACGGGGACGACATCCTCGCCGTCATCGCCGGATCCGCGATCAATCAGGACGGCCGCTCCAACGGTCTGCTTGCGCCGAACCCGGACGCACAGGCCGATGCGCTGCGGTTCGCATACCGCGACGCCGGCATCAACCCGTCGGGCGTCGACTACATCGAAGCGCACGGCACCGGAACCATTCTGGGCGACCCGATCGAGGCCGACGCTCTCGGTCGGGTGGTCGGTCGCGGCCGTGACGCCGACAAGCCGGCCCTGCTCGGATCGGCGAAGACCAACTTCGGACACCTCGAATCTGCCGCGGGCGCAGCAGGTTTGATCAAGGTCGTCCTGGCGATGCAGCAGAACAAGCTCCCTGCCTCGCTGAACTACGCGGGCCCCAACCCGTACATCGACTTCGACAAGGCACACCTGAAGGTGATTCCGGAGGCCACCGACTGGCCGCGGTACACCGGCAAGGCCGTCGCGGGTGTGTCCGGTTTCGGCTTCGGTGGCACCAACGCACACGTCGTCGTGCGCGAGTACGTCCCGGGTGAGGCCGACGGCGCATTCGACCCCGCGGCCGTGGACCCGGAAGCCGTTCTCGTCGAAGGCCTCACCGACGTCTCCGGTGCCGAGCTGCCGATCGTCGCCGACCCCGAGCCCGAACCTGCCGTCTCGGAGGTCGAGACAACCGATCCGGTAGCCGAGGCCGAGACGATTCTGTCCGATGCTGAAACCGGTTCGGAGACAGTCATTCTCGCTGTGTCCGCGGCCCTTCCGTCGCGCCGTAAACGAGCCGCCGGAGAGTTGGCCGACTGGCTCGAAACCGAAGAGGGCAGCACGACGCCTCTCGTCGACGTCGGCCGCACGTTGGCCCGCCGCAACCACGGGCGTTCGCGCGCAGTGGTTCTGGCATCCACCACCGCCGAGGCCATCGCAGGATTGCGCGCCATCGCCGCAGGAAAGCCCGGACCCGGAGTGTTCTCCGCAGACTCACCGGCCTCCAACGGTGCAGTGTGGGTGTTCTCCGGCTTCGGCTCACAGCACCGCAAGATGGCATCGCGCCTCTACCGCACCAACGCGGTGTTCGCCGCCGAGGTCGACAAGGTGGACGAGCTGCTGGTCGACGAGGCCGGCTACTCCATCCGCGAGATCATCCTCGACGACTCGCAGACCTACGAGTTCGAGAACTCCCAGGTGGGCATCTTCGTCATCCAGATCGCCTTGGCCGCAACGCTCCGCGCGCACGGTGCCGAGCCGTCGGCCGTCATCGGACACTCGATGGGTGAGGTCGCGGCCGCATACGTCGCCGGCGGCCTGAACCTCGAAGACGCAGTGCGCATCATCTACGCCCGGTCGCGACTGCTGGCCGAGGGCCAGGACGGACTCGGAGCCGCATCGCAGGGCGCAATGGCTCTTGTCGAGTACACCCCCGACGAGGTCAAGACCCTCACCGATCAGTTCCCCAACGTCGAGCCCTGCGTCTACGCAGCACCGACCCACACCACCGTCGGCGGACCGCGCGCCGAGGTCGAGGCTCTCGTCGAGATGGCCGAGGCCGCAGGCAAGATGGCCCGACTCCTCGACGTCAAGGGTGCCGGACACACCGCAGCCGTCGACGTGCTGCTCGGTGAGCTGGCCGCCGAACTCGCCGGAATCGAACCCGGCAAGCTCACGGCCGGGGTCTACTCTTCGGTCGATCGCGAGGCCCACTATCGCGTCGGGCATGCGCCGATCCACGGCGTCGAGTACTGGACCAAGGGAATGCGTCATCCGGTCTGGTTCACCCAGGCCGTCAATGTCGCTGTGGGAGACGGGCATACGACGTTCGTCGAGCTCGCTCCCAATCCCGTCGCATTGATGTCGGTCGCCGCCACGGCATGGGCTGCAGGCGTCGCCGATTCGACTCTGATTCCGACGCTCAAGCGCAAGGAGGACGAGTCCGAGACCTTCCTCGCCGCTCTGGCGCAGCTGTACGTTCACGGTCATGCACTGGAACTGGCAACGCTGTTCGAGTCCGGCCCGTACGCGGACATCCCGCGAACTGCCTACCTGCGCAAGGAGTTCTGGCTGAACTCGCAGGTCAGCTCGAGCGGTAACGCGCGAGTTCCCGGTGCCCGCGTCGCATTGCCGGACGGCCGCCACGTCTGGGAGGTCCAGGCCTCCGCCGTCGCCGATTTCGATGCACTGGTCACTGCTGCCGCGTCGCAGGTGTTCTCCGATGTGGCACTGGGCGTTTCGGTCTCCCACGCCGGCGTGCCGAAGGCGGGTACGGTCGTCACCACGTTGACCTCGCACCTCGGTGGCGCGTCGGTACAGGTGCACGCGCACGAGGGCTCGGCGTTCACCCTGCTGCACGAGGCCGTCGTCACCTCGGGTGACGTTCGACCGGAACCCGTTGTCGCTGTGGAAGAGCGCTCCTCGTCTCCCATGGAGGAGCTGCCGGAGGTCGTCGAGACGTTCGGTGATCGCTGGGATCCGAACGGCAACCAGAAGCTCGAGGACCGACTGGCCGTCATCGTCGCGGAGTCCATGGGCTACGCGCCCGAGGATCTGCCGCCCGAGGTTCCGCTGATCGAACTGGGTCTGGATTCGCTCAGCGCCGTGCGCATCAAGAACCGCGTCGAGTACGAATTCGATATCCCCACAGTGCAATTGCAGGCCGTGCGCGACGCCAACCTGCGTGAGGTGGAGAAGTACCTGCGCTACGCGATCGAGAACCGCGACGAGGTGCAGGCACTGGCAGACAAGCAGGCGGCGGAGAAGGCGGCCGAACAGGCTGCTGCGTCGCCTGCCGCCGTCGAGCCTGCCCCCGCTGCCGGGGACGCTGCTCCCGTTGCCGAGGACACGACTCCCGTCGAGAAGGCTGCCCCGGCAGTTGCTGCCGCGGCGCAGACCGATCTCGGCGGCAAGGAAGCATTCGCCGAGGCCGCCGGATCCGACGTGCCTCCGCGCGACAATGCCGAGCGGATGACGTTCGCGACATGGGCTGTGGTGACGAAGGAATCGGCCAAGGGAATCTTCAACACCCTGCCGATCCTCGACGACGAGACGGCGGAGAAGCTGGCCGCTCGTCTGACCGAGCGGGCCGGCGGCGAGATCACCTTCGACGACGTCCTGGACTCCGAGACCATCGAACAGCTCGCAGACAAGGTTCGTCCGCACCTCGAGGACGGTGAGATCGACGGCGTCGTACGCAATCTGCGTGCCCGGCCCGAAGGCTCCACAGCCACACCGGTGTTCGCGTTCCACTCGGCCGGTAGCTCCACCGTCGCCTACGAGCCGCTGCTGCGGAAGCTGCCTGCCGGCACGCCGATGTACGGCCTCGAGCGCGTCGAAGGCCCCATCGCCGTGCGAGCTGCGGAGTACGTGCCGCTGATCAAGGCGATCCAGCCCGAAGGACCATACGTGTTCGTCGGCTGGTCGCTCGGCGGCATCCTCGCCTACGAGGTCGCGCGTCAGATGGAGGAAGAGGGCATCGAGGTCGCCTACGTGGGGCTGCTCGACACCGTCATGCCCGGCACGCAGATCCCGGACACCAAGGACGAGGTGCGCAAGCGCTGGGAACGCTACGCGGCGTTCGCGAAGAAGACGTACAACGTCGACTACCCGATTCCCTACGACAAGCTGGTCGACTCCGACGACGAGGGACAGATCCGCATCATCACCGATCTGGTCAAGCTCAGCGGTGCCAAGATCCCCGGCGGGATCATCGAGCATCAGCGCACGTCGTGGCTCGACAATCGGGCCATCCAGACGGCCGAGCTCAAGAAGTACGGCGGGCACGTGACGCTGTACATGGCCGACAAGTACCACGACGACGCGATCGCTCTCGAGCCCGCGTACGCCACCCGCGAAGAGCACGGTGGCTGGGGACCGGTGGTCGAGGACCTGGAGATCGTCTACGTCGGAGGCGATCACCTCGCGGTCGTCGACGAGCCGTACATTGGAAAAATTGCGGCCCATTTGTCGAAGACGCTCGAGAACATCGAGTCTGCAAGAACCGGAGCGTAGATCTTGAGTGGCACCACTGCGGAGAAGCTGGCCGAACTACGGACGAAGCTCGAACAGGCCGAGGAACCGGCCGGCGACATCGGCGTAGCCAAGCGTGCGAAGAAGGGCATCCCCAGTGCCCGCGATCGCGTCAAGTCGTTGCTCGATCCCGGTAGCTTCGTCGAGATCGGCGCACTGGTGAAGGCCCCGAACGACCCGGCCGCTCTCTACAGCGACGGCGTCGTGACCGGCCACGGAACCGTCGACGGTCGTCCGATCGCCGTGTTCTCGCACGATCAGACGGTGTTCGGCGGAACCGTCGGCGAGATGTTCGGCCGCAAGGTCGCCGGAATCATGGACTTCGCCATCAAGATGGGTTGCCCGGTCGTCGGTATCAACGACTCCGGTGGAGCTCGTGTGCAGGACGCGGTCACGTCCCTGGCCTGGTACGCCGAGCTGGGTCGACGCCACGAGGCGCTGTCCGGTCTGTGCCCACAGATCTCCCTGATCCTCGGCAAGTGTGCCGGTGGTGCCGTGTACGCGCCCATCAACACCGACATCGTGGTCGCCACCGAAGAGGCGTACATGTTCGTCACCGGTCCGGACGTCATCAAGTCCGTCACCGGTGAGGACGTCAGCCTCGAAGAGCTGGGCGGTGCGCGCGTCCAGGCTGTCAACGGCAACGTGCACCACGTCGCTGCCGACGAGAAGGCCGCTTTCGAGTGGATTCGGAACTACCTGAGCTACATGCCGTCGAGCTGCCAGGAGGAGTCGCCGGTGATCAACCCGGGGCTCGAGCCGGAGATCACCGAATCCGATCGCAAGCTCGACTCGTTCATGCCCGACGCCGACAACGCCGGTTACGACATGCACGACATCATCCTGCGCATATTCGACGACGGTGAATTCCACGAACTGTCGGGCCAGACGGCACCGAACGTCATCACCGGCTTCGCCCGCGTCGACGGTCGGCCGGTGGGCATCGTCGCCAATCAGCCGATGCACCTGTCCGGGGCGCTCGACGCCAAGGCAGCGGACAAATGTGCCCGCTTCATCCGCCTCAGCGATGCCTACAACATTCCGATCATCTTCCTCGTCGACACACCCGGCTTCCTGCCCGGCGTCGACCAGGAGACTCTCGGCGTCATCCATCGCGGCGGTCGTTTCATCTTCTCCTTCGTCGAGGCGACGGTGCCGAAACTGACCGTGGTGATCCGCAAGTCGTACGGCGGTGGATACGCGGTGATGGGCTCGAAGCAGCTCGGATCCGACATCAACCTCGCCTGGCCGACCGCCCGCATCGCCGTCATGGGTGCCGAAGGTGCCATCAACATCATGAGTCGTAAGCAACTCGCCGAGGCCGGAGAGAACGCACCGGCTTTGCGCAAGCAGCTCATCAACTTCTACAACGAACACGTGGCAACGCCCTGGATCGCCGCCGAACGTGGCTACATCGACGCGGTCATCGAGCCCTCGCAAACCCGCCTCGAAATTCGTAAGGCCCTGCACATCCTGAAAGACAAGGAAGTGCACAAGAGTCCACGTAAGCACTCGCTGCTTCCGATCTAGTCGAACCGAAGTGGGGCGATCCTCGTTTGTCGGGGTCGCTCCGCTCCCGTTCGCGTCAATGGACCACTGCACCGGTCAGACGTATGCAATGGTTCATTCACGCACCAGCCGCGGCTGTGTCAATGGACCACTGCATTGCTCAGACGTGTCCGATGGTCCATTCACCCGGCCGATTGGCGTGGAACCATCACGACATCCGGTCGAGGTCTGGCGAGAGCGTGTTGGTAATTCTTTCGTAAGTCGTCGAGCACCTGTGTCGGTCGATCGCGGATGTCTTGTGGTGAATGGGATACGACGATCAGTCCGTGGGCCTGCATTCGGTTGCGTCGAGCTTGTGTCCGCTGGTAGTCGGCCGGTGACAGGTGGTGGGTCACGGAATCGATTTCACGAGCCAGTGCCACGGCGTCGATCCAGCCGTCGGTCTTGGCGATGAACTCTCCGCTCGGGGCGTAGATGTCGCAGTTGTGTGTCATTGGAGGCAGCCCGCTGCTTCGGTACAGGCGTTGGTCTTCGAGTTCTGCCACCGAGTGCGCGTTGTCCCGCAGCTCGAGAAGTACACGGCGCGTGAGTGCGCTGTAGCGGCGCGGACCTTCGGCCAATTCGGTGGCGATCTCGTCGATGGACACGCCGTCTCGTTGGAGTACCTCGGTCAGCAGGGCAACGCACCGTGTCTCGGATTTCGCGGCCCGCGTGGCGTCGACCAGTGAACGCACCAGAGGAGCAACGCGGATGCTGCCCTTGGTTATGGGCTTCGGAAGCCGCCACGTGCGCTCTGCTCGCACGAAAGACACCGATGCCCGACGCATCTGCGCGGGTAGCAGCAGATGAACCTCCCCGGCGGACCCGTTGGTCCCGTATCCGAACGAATCGAGTCCGACGCAGCCGGTGATCATGCTCATCGGTCCGCCGTACGCGAGCGCCGCGGCTGAGCGCTTGAGCGTCGACGGATGACCGTTGCGCAGCAGTACGACGCCCGGTAGCAACCGCTGCCACGGACCGCCGGGCGCGCATCTGCTGTCGATCGCTGCATCACTCACGCCCGCCTCGCGAAGCTGCCGGCGCGTCACAACGCCGGCCGAGCTCAGGTCGAACAATGAATCTGCGTTCCACAATCGTCTCTTCATGCCTGAAGAGTGGAATTCGGATCCGACACGTTCGTCGCCTTCGGCGCTGCCGCCAGGCGGTCTGTGGATCAACGACCACTCTGTGGATGAATTGGCCGTCACCAGTCTCTAGGTGCACGACGCTGTCGGGCTCGGATGTTAAGGCCGGCCGATGGCGCTACCAACTCCGATGGCCGTCTGCGGGCGGGCCCCTGCCCCACGGAAGGTGAATGGACCATTGACGCGATCAGACGTAGGCAATGGTCCATTGACCCACGACGGGCCGAAACGTGAATGGACTCTTGCACGGTCGAGACGCATGCAAAGGTCCATTGACGCGGAGCGGGGGCGGGCGGGGTCAGTCCTCGAATACTCGCAGTTGTCCGTCTTTGTAGAAGCCCGATCGGGTGACGTCTGCTGTTTCGAGTTCAGCGGGCACGGCGCTCGGGTAGTACTGCTCGTAGCGCTCCAACGAACCCCAGTCTCTGGCCCAGTCGTTCTCGAGGTAGGTGGGGACGGTGACGGGCTTGGCGAGTAGTTCGGACCAGCCCAGGGGGCCGCCGTTCTCGCCGGACTGCCAGGTGTCGGTGGAGCTGACGGCGAGTGGGCGGTCGGGGAGGATGCGATATCCGGGTACCTCGGCGACGCCGTACCGGTGGTCGAAGGGACGTTGGCACGGGAATTGGAGTCCGACGGCCCAGTCGAGCAGCACGGGCTGTTCGCTGCCGATGAGGGTGTTCAGGTTTTCCATCACGGGCACTCGCGGCGGAGTGAACGCGAGCCACTGGTCGCCGGTGAGGTTGGGGTCGTTGGCGACGATGCGGACGGCGTCGGCGTCGGGTGCGATGTCCGCCAACGGGATTCGGAGGTTGCGCCACGAGGGTGCGGGTCCGATGTCGCGCGGCAGGTAGGTGCCCTGGGCCTGGACGCTACCGTCGGGCTGGCGCTTGCCGTATTCGAGCAGTAGCGACTGTCCGTAGGTGAGGGCCCCGGTGTCGTCGTACGACCAGATGCGTCCGGCTGCGGAGAAGACGACCAGGGGTGCGTCGTCGCTGCGGGCGGGTAGTTGGTACCAGCTCGAGGTGGCCGACGCGGGCTCCTGGATGCCTTCTTGGTAGGAGCCGAGGACGGGGGTGGTGGCCGGGTCGAGTCCGAAGGGCAGGGCGGCGGAGGAGCCGTTGACGCCCACTTCGCCGGTGCCTCCTGCGGTACCCGAACTCTGGCCTTCCTCGAAGGCGGGTCCGACGGCCTGTTGGTCGGTATTGCCTTGTCCCGGTTTGACTTCCACGGCGTCCGCGCTGAGGTCGCTGGGAACGCCGTCGGCGGTGAAGTTGCGCAGTGTGCTGCTCGATCCGCCGAGGGGTCCTGCGACGGGGTCGAAGTCCTCGGGTAGCGGGCTCAGCACGCCTGCGTTGGGGTTCGATTCGACGAGGACGTCGTTGGCGAGTCCGCACGAATTACCCAGTACCGATTGCACATTCGAGCGTGCCAGCGAGTAGGCGGGGTACTGCGAGACGGCTCCCTTGACGAGCGAGAGTATCTCGAAGAGCACCATGATTCCGGCGATGACGGTCAGCGGTGCGGCAGCGAACTTGCGGATGCGTTTGCCGCGCGCGGATGTCGGTTTCGGTTGTGGGGGAGCGTATCCCTCGCGTAGGTACTGGAATGCGGCGACGGCGAGGACGAGTCCGAAGAGGATGAGGAACAGGGTGCCGGACTCGTTGCCACCGAGCGAGACTGTCTTGTCGAACCACGGAACGCCGTAGCTCGAGACGTACCAGTAGCCGTTGATGCCCGAGAACGACAGTGCGAGAACGAACATCAGTCCCGCGGTGAACAGCGACCGGTTCCGCCGTGAGCGCAGGGCGCTGGCCGAGACGGCGACGGCCGTCAGCGCGGCCAGGCCACCGGCGATTCCGGCGTAGGAACCGAAGTGGTGAGTCCACTTGGTGGGGTTGAACATCATGAAGAAGATGGTGCCGAGCACGACGCCGAGCAGGCGCCAGGCCGGACCGTTCGCGATGCCGGGGATGCGTCGGCGGCGCAGCAGCACGAACAGTGTCGTGAACAGGCACAGGATCATCGTCAGGAATGCGAAGCGGCGTGCGACCGAGCCGTCGACGGTCTGTACGAAGAGGTAGTAGTAGCGCAGGAAGTCCTGGTACCACGCCTCGTTGGGGCCGATGATGGTGCGGACTCGGGTCGACTCGATGACCGTGGCGTACGTCTGGTCGGCGAAGACGACGACGAGGACCAGTACGCCTGCTGCGGCCAGTGGTGCCAGCATCGCGAGGGTGCCCACCTGGCGGTGGCGTCGGACGACGATGCGCGCGATGGGCCGGGCCCCGGCGAGAAGCGCTGCCACACACATCAATCCGGTCGGCGCGGCGGCGAGGGTGAAGGCTCCGATGAGACATGCTGCGGCTGCGGGGAGCAATCGGCCGGTGGCGATGGATCGTTCCACCGAGCACCAGGTGAGCAGTGCTCCGAGGGCGACGATCGGTTCGGGGCGCAGACCGTTGTTGTACGGCAGCCAGAACGCGAGGAACACCAGTCCGCCGGTCCACAGGGCGACGTTGGACTTGCGGACGGCACGGCCGAGGCGTGGCACCACCTCGCGGCTGATCACCATCCAGCACAGGACGCCTGCGATGAGGGCGGGCAGGCGCATCCACGGGCTGGCGGTCGAGATCTTGGCGAAGACGGCGAGTACGTCGTAGTACCAGCCGAACGGGGCCTCGGGGACGCCGAACCAGCGGAAGTAGTTGGCCATGTAGCCGGAGTGATCGGCGGCGCGGGCCATCGTCAGCAGGTAGCCGTCGTCGGAGGTGTTCGCGCCGACGAAGTGCCAACCGACCAGAGCACCGAGCACGGTGACGTCGACGCCGGTGAACTTCCACCAGTGCGACGGGAAGAAGCGGCGGTGCGCGCGACCGTCGGTGCCGTCGAGTCGACCGAGCGCGCCGATCGCCAACAGGGTGCAGGCGATCGCGAGGATCATGATCAGGGACTTCAGGAGCGTCGGCGACGACGAGAACCGCGAGTCGACGTCGACGGTGACGGACATGTCGGCCGGAGCCGCACCGCTGAGATCGCTGAAGATGCCCACGACCTGGGGGCGTAGGTCGCCGTCGAGACGGCCTTGGATCGGTTGGCCGTCGTCGTCGGTCAGTCCGGTGAATGCCGCGGAGGTGTACTGGTCGTTCGAGGTGATCTCGATTGTCGCGCAGCGGGTGCTCTCGACGTCGGCGCGAGGTGCCGTCGCGACGACCACGTTGCGGTCGAGAACGTCGACGTTCGATTCGCCGACGCGAACGAACAGACTGTTCAGTGCCGCGCCTTCACCCTGTGGGGGTGCCGTTGCCAGCAGTAGCCCGCCCGACGCGGGGAGTGCTGCGACGGCAGAGCACGGGAGGGTCGCGGTGAGACTCAGGGGTGCCTGGGACACCAGCGGGGCGTCCACGTCCTGCAGGAGCCCGTTCTGCGGCCACGCGATGGTGGCGGTGGTCTGAGTGACGGGTGCGAACGGAGTGATCAGCGCGAACAGCACACCGAGAACGCCGGCCACCATGGCGATCAGCCGGGGAACGCGTACCTGAGCACGAAGTTCGTCCGAGGCTCGCAGTGGAGCGGGAACGGGTGGACCAGCTGATGAATCTGTCACGACGTCGGGCACGAGAGTCGATGTTATGCGAGCGTGACGAAGAGGTCACACAGGCACCGTCCCCGGAATCGTTACAGAACCAGGGGATCAGTCGGTTTTCATCGGCCCGTCGCTGGCCAATCCGGACCGTGACTGCTGCTCGACGTCGATCTCGGCCGTCGCCGCGTCGGGATCGAGTGGCATGTATCTCTCGATCGAGCCCCAATCTCGGGAGTAGTCGTCGGCGAGGTACGACGGCAGTGTCTGCGCTCCGAGGAGCAGTTCGGTCCAGCCGAGCGGGCCGCCGCCGATCGAGTCCTGCCAGGCGTTGGTGGATTCGGCACCGGTGCGGTCGGGCAGGATGCGGTACTTCGGTACCTCGGCGACGCCGTCGCGATGATCGAACGGACGCTGGCACGGAAACGCGAGTCCGACGGCCCAGTCCAGCAACACCGGATCGGTCGATCCGACCAGGGAGTTCAGTGTCTGGGTCTTCGGGACGCGCGGCGGGGTGACGGCGAGCCATTGATCGCCGGCCAGGTCGTTGTCCTCGGCGACGATGCGCACGACGTCCGCGTCGGCGGGCAGGTCGTTCATCGGGACCCGCAGGTTGCGCCACGACGGCGACGGACCGATATCGAGCGGGGTGACGCGGCCCAATGCCTGAACGTCGCCGCCGTCGCGGCGTCCGTATTCCAGTTCGACGCGTTGGCCCGGGGTGACGACGCCGTCCTTGTCGACCGATCGGATGCGGCCTGCGGCGGCGATGGCAATGAGGTCGCCGTCTCCAGGAAGCTGGTACCAGCCCGAGGTCAGGGACGCGGGCTCGGTGGCTCCGAAGCTGCCCAGCACCGGAGTGGTTGCAGGATTCAAACCGAACGGCAAAGCGACTGTGCTGCCGTTGATTCCGACGTTCTCGTTGGTTCCGCCGGAGGTGCCGGCGGAGTTGGACGAGGTGGCCGCGGCGCTCTGTTCGGAGTCCTCGGGGCGGATGGAGTTGGCGCTGCCCTGCGCGGTGTCCTCGGAGTCTGCGGTCAGGTCCTGGGCGACGCCGTCGGGGGTGAAGCCGGTACTGCCGCCTGCACCCAGAGCGTCGGCTGCGGGATCGAGCGGTTGCAGGACCGAGCCGTTGACGTCGGTCTCCACCTGCACGTCGCCGGCGAGTCCGCACGAGTTTCCGGCGAGGGCGGAGAAGTTCGATCGGGCAATGGAGTACGCCGGGTACTGCGCCACAGCGCCTTTGACGAACGAGAGCACCTCGAAGGCGACGACCCCGCCGGCGACGATGGTCAGCGCGGACGGCGCGAAGCGTCGACGCGTGGTGGGTTCCTCTCGGCGATAGGGCAATCGGACGTGCTGATAGGCGGCGTAGAGCAGCGTCAGAACCGTCAGGCCGAGCAGGATCGTCGAAAAGCCTTTTCCGGCAATGGACGGCGGCTTGTCGAACCACGGAATGCCGTAGCTCGAGACGTACCACCATCCGTTGGAGCTGGTGAACGCCACCGCCGTCAGGAACAGTACGGCGGCGGTGAACAGTGTTCTGTTGCGCGGGGATCGGACGGTTGCCGCGGTGACGGCAACCGCCGCCAGCGCGGCCAACGATGCCGCGAGACCGGCGTACACGCCGAAGTGGTGCGTCCACTTGGTGGGCGTGAACATCATCAGAGCCAGTGCGCCCAGGATGATTCCGAGGATCCGACGCGACGGCCCGGTGGCCGTGCCGGGGATGCGTCCGTTCTTGCGGAGCATCACCGCGATGCACACGACGATGCACAGCAGCATCGCGAACATGCCGAATCGTCGGGCGAGCGAGCCGTCGGGCGAGATGGTCATCAATGCGTCCCAGCGGACGCGTTCTTCGAACCACGGCACGTTCGGTCCGATGGCCGAACGCACCCGGGTCGCTTCGAGGACGGTGCTCAGAGTCTGGTCGGCGAAGATCGCGATCAGCACCGCCAGTCCCGACGCGACCAGCGGCGCAAGGACGGCGAGCAATCCCACCTGGCGAGCTCGCTTGACCACGATCATCACCAGCGGGCGCAGTCCGGCGAGCAGGGCGGCGACGGCGATCAACCCGGTGGGACCGGCGGCGAGAGAGAACGCGGCGATCAGGGTGCCGATGGCGGCGGGCAGCAGCCGTCCGGTGGCGATGGCTCGTTCGATCGAGCACCACGTGAGCAGGGCACCGAGGGCGATGATCGGTTCGGGGCGCAGTCCGTTGTCGTAGGGCAGCCAGAAGGCGAGGAACACGAATCCGGCGGTCCACAGTGCGACCCGGTTGGTGAGCACCGCGCGACCGAGGCGGGGGATGACCTCGCGGCTGATCACCAGCCAGCACAGCAGAGCCGCGATGGTGGCGGGCAGGCGCATCCAGATACTGGCGGTGCTGACCTTGGCGAGGGCGGCGAGCATGTCGTAGTACGGCATGCCGAACGGTGCTTCGGGGACGCCGAACCAGCGGAAGTAGTTGGCCATGTAGCCGGCGTTCTCGGAGACGCGGGCCATGTTGAGCAGGTAGCCGTCGTCGGAGGTGTTCGCGCCGATGAAGTGCCACAACACCAGCACGCCGACCACGACGGCGTCGACTCCGGTGATCGACTTCCAGCGTGAGGGGAGGAATCGGCGGTGGCGTCGACCGTCCATGCCGTCGAGGCGATGCAGCGAGAACAGGGATGCGATCACAGCGAGTGCGCCGACGATCATGGCCAGCAACTTGAACGCGGTGGGACTCGAGGAGTAACGCGAGTCGATGTCCGCGCGCACGGTCAGGCCGTCGACCGGGGCGGTGAGGTCGGTGTAGACGCCGACGACCTGCGGCCGGATGTCTCCGTCCACCGTGATCGCCTCGCCGTCCAGATCGACGATGGTGTTGGTGGCGTTGGACGACACGGTCAGGGCGCAGTTGCCGCTCAGCTCGGAAACGGGAGTCTCGGCAAGAACCCGATCGCGCAGCAGAACCTGCAGTCGGCCGTCGTCGACCCGCACGATCAGTGCCTTCTGCTCGGTCTTCGCAGCGGCGATGGGTGCAGTGGAGACCAGGGTGCCGCCGTCGGTGAGAGCACTGGCCGCGCTGCACGGAACGGTTGCTTCGAGGTCGACGGGCGAGTAGCTCACCAGCGGGGCATTGACGCTGCCGAACGAACTCTGCGGCCACGACAGCGTCGCGACGTCCTGCTGAACCGGCAGCAACGGAGTCGCGATGGCCAGAACCGCACCGATGATGCCGGTGACGATCGCTACCAGCCGGGCGGTTTTCGGGTTCGGAGCGGTCTCGGGCACGCCGACGATGCTATGGGACGAGCGTCCGCACATCCCACACCCATACGCCACCGGTGTATCGAGGCTGGACACCGACGAGGTCGGTCACGGTGGTGCGTAGGGCGATGGTGTTCTTGCTCGGCGGCAGGACGACGACGTCGGCCTCCCAGAACGCCATGTCCTGCGCTGCCTGACTTCGCTGATCGTCGGTGATCTCGGGAACGGTGCCCGAGTCGTAGACCGAGCCGAGCAGCAGTGCGGTGGGCCGGTCGACGGCTCCGTACTTGGCGACCTTGTCTTCTTGGTCGCTCGGTCCGACGAAGTATCCGGCGGCCAGCTTGAAGCCCATGTCGGCGTCCATCTGCCAGCGCAGCGGGCGCGCGTCCTCGGGCCGTGGGAGGGGAACGGTGACGACGGAACCGTCGTCGACGTAGTTCTCCCATTCACCGTCGGCGAAGAACTCCGGGGTCGGGGACTTGTCGACGGTGACCAGCGGCGTCGGGATGAGGGGCACGAGCGCGAGGGCGAGTCCGGCGATCCAGAATGCAGGCAGCGGACGCAGTCCGTTGCGGAACGTTCGATCGGTGGCCAGGACGAGCAGCAGGGCCAGGGCAGGCACTGCGCCCAACGCGAAGCGGGTTTCGAGCACGGATTCGACGAGGGGGTACTCGGCGAGCTTCGTCCACGGCAGCGTGATGCCGGTGTCGTTCTTGCCGATCACCAGCGTCGCGCCGAGCGAGAGCACGCTCATGACGATCGCGGTCGCGGCGGCGGCACGGGCCGATGCGACTCGCCACATCCACACCGCGGCAACCAGGCACAGCACCAGCAGCGGCCAACCGAAGTACGCGTTCTCCTCGGTGGCGTTGATGCGGACGTTCTGCCCCGGCGTCGCCTCGCCGCCGAGGGATTGCGTCGGGAACTGGAACAGCGCTTTGGCGTCGTTGCCCATCGGCCCGTGTTCGAGGAACGAGTACGACTGCGGGCCGAAGAACTGCCACCACAGCGGAAACGCCACGAGAGTCAACGCGATGCCCGCCGATACGGCGAGTCGGGGCACGGCATTGCGGACGGCGGGCCACAGCGATCGCGGCCGTGACAGGTAGTAGACGACGGCGAAGATGGCGAACGACATCGCGAAGATCAGCAGCGGTTCTTCGCCGAGCAGGACCTGCAGCGCGACGATCAGGCCGAGGCCGACAGTGTTCTTGGTGGTACCGCCGCCGCGGGCGATGCGGGTGACCAGCATGACGATGACTGGAAGCAGGAACAGCACCACGAAGTTGGGGTGGCCGTTGGCGTGCGAGATCGCGCCGGGGGCGAAGCCGCACAGCGCACCGCCCATGGCCGCGGCACCCTTGGATGAGTTGAGCTGGCGGGAGAACAGCCAGAACCACGCGAACGACGTTCCTGCCAGTCCGACGGTGAGGGCAATTGCCCAGGTCACCGTGGGTCCGAAGAGCAACGTGATCGGGGCCAGCGGGATGGAGATGCCGAACATCGCCGTGTTCGCCATCAGATTCACCCCGAGCGGGTAATTCTGCAGGTCACTCGCAAACGGGTTGCTCAGCGAAGCAACCGAATGCGCGGCGACGGAGAAGAACCACTCCCACATGGTCTGGTCCTGGCCGCTGTTGTAGAGGTAGCCGCCACCCAGATTGCGCCACTGGCCCTGCAGGACGTAGACGGCAGCGACCAGAAATCCGACCGCTGCAACGACGTCACCACGTCCGACGCCGGAGTGTCGAGCCGGTGCCGTTGTCGGCTGCCGCTCGAGAACTCTCTGGTCGTGGGTGGTCATCGCGTCGAGGTTACAGAAACATCACGGTGGGCGAAAACTGGAACGACCGGGGTCACAGCGGGAGGTGCTGAGGCTCTCCGCCATCGACAGTGTCGAGCGAGACGCATTCCTACGAGGGCGCAACCCATCGCGGGGGTGGCATTTCGGCTGGGCCCCCGCCCCGAGCTTTCGATGCGACCATCGGCCGCAGCCTCGTTCGATCAGCCGAACTCCGGTGTTGCGCCGAATGTAGGACTCCACGTTCGTAGTTGTGGGTGAGACGGCTCTGGTGCGGGGTGGCCGTTGGCGATGACATCGAGTTCGGCGATGTGGGAATCGAACGCTTCACGGCCGGCGTGCGTGAGCTTGACCCACGTCACTCTCCTTGCGTCCGAACGTGACAGCGACGCAGTCTTGTTCGTCGAGACGTAGCCGGCGTCGGAGAGAGCTTTGAGATGTTTCGACAGCGACGCGTCGCTGATCCGAAGGGTGTCACGAATGACCGCGAAGTCGATCTCGTCGATTCGGCGCAGAATTCCGCACACGCGCAGGCGGACGGGTGCGTGTATGACGGCGTCGAATCTCGGTCCAGCACTTGGATTTTCGGTCATGACCAAGTGCTCCGGCTCCGCCGGCCGGTCAGTTGCCGGATGCCTCCGGCGTGTAGGTGGCGTCGGTATTCGCCGTCGAACACGCGGCCCCCGAACAGCACGATCACGAAGCACATGGCCTGCGGCACGAGAACCCACCACGCGGACAGTGACGCCACCACGCCGTAGGACACGCTCAACAGGCCGAGCACGCCGATCAGAAGCCCGACCAGAACACCCCATCCGGTCGAACCCACTGCCGCCGGCCGCACTCCGGATATGCGGGGATAGAGCAGAGCCAATGTTGTTGCTACGACGACGGGGAGGGCCGCGAGCGCCGCACTGACCTTGCCGTCGGGCAACGCCGGTGTGCCTACGTACAGGGCGGTGGATGCCGCGAAGGCCGGGTAGAGCCAGGACGGCGCAACAAGACGGTCGGCGAGGGCGACGCGATCGGCGTGGAGTGCACCCAAGAGATCGCGAGCGTAGGCCGGCGACTGATGACTTTCCATAGCGGCAACACTAACACTTTCCCTAGAGGCAAGTGTTATGTTCGGTTCTGCCATCGCACGACACACACATGGAGGTTCATGAAAAAGCATCCGGCCATCACCCGTTCACTCGTCCTCTCCAACGCGCTCGCGGCAGTGATCGGCTCGAGCTCCGCGCACACGCCGAGCCCCACCTTCGACGTGCCGGCCCGCTGAACAAGCGATGAGACATACCGAACTTGCCAGTCCGAACGACGAAAGACGACGCCCTCGTGAACTCCGGAGGGTCCTCGTTCCGAATCGGAAGAGAAGAGAAGACGTGAAAATTGCTCTGAAGAATCTTGTTCCTGTCGTGACGTTGTGTGTATTGGCTCTGAGTGGTTGTGCCAGTGGCGATTCGGATACCAGTTCAGCGTCGGAGCTGAGACCGGTGCCCGCAGAGACCGCAACCAGTTCGGCTACGGCCGAGCCGTCGACAGCGCTCGAGGTCGAATCCCAACAGGAATCGACTGTCGCTCCGCCGACGCGAACACCGGAGGAAGCAGCCGACCTGGTGCCGGGTGGTGGTGGTGCGATCTTGCAGCCGTCGGGAGACGAACCAGGCAACGTCGATCCCGCGACGTTCCGGACGGGAGGCGGTCAATACAACTTCGTTTCGCCGACGGGCAACATTCACTGCGGCATCTGGGACGCCGATGGGCCCGAGGGGCGAGTGGGATGTCAGGCGGTGGACGGCAGGAACCCCTTCGAGGGGCCCCAATGCTCGAACGCCGAGAACGACAAGGTCGCCGTTCGCGTCACCGGGGCGGGCCCGGAAAACCTGTGTACGACGCAGGGCATCTACGTGAACGCGAACGCTCCGGTGCTCGAGTTCGGCCAGGTGCTGTCGGCCGAGGGCGTGGTGTGCGAGTCCGGTCCCGACGACATAGTCGCATGCACCGCGCCTGCGGGCGGGTTCACGTTCTCCCGAGGTATCAACTACACCTACTGATCCGGTCGGTCATGCAGTGCGCACCACCAGCGCGAAGGGTCCGATGTCGGTCACGGTGAAGCGTGGATCCTCGAACAGTGCCTCGGGGAAGGTGACGGTGTAGCGGCGCACGTTCGGGTCGTTCGGGTAGACGTCCTCGGCCAGGCGCAGGGTGTAGCCGTCGGCGCCGCGGCGGAACAAGAACGCATCCGGTGCGCGCCACTGGCTGCTCTCCAGCGCGTCGATCAACTGATCGGGTGTCTCGAGTTCGGTCCATTGCTCGATGGCATCGGCTCGCTGATCGAACTGCGCCAGCGGGTTGGCGTAGTGAGAGGTCAGTCCTTGGAAGCCGAAGTACGGGTAGTAGCTCAGGAACGAGGTGTCCGCGGTCAGTACGACGGTTTCGTCGCGCGGACGCTGGGTCTGCTCGGTCAGGGCTTCGTCGACCTCGCGGTAGTACGAGACCGCGCTCGGTGGGCGCATGTCGGCGCGGTTGCCGTCACCGTCGGTGTCGGAGTAGGCGACGGTGATCTCGGTCTGCAGTACCTGGGGGATGTTCTGCGCGTAGGTCATGGCACCGATGGCCGCTACGACGACGGCCGCGATACGGAACTTGGGTGGCTCGTTGATGGCCTGGTAGATCGCGTGGCTGCCTTCGAGGAAGCCGAAAACGCCTGCGCTGCCGAGCAATACGATCAGGACTGCTTCGAGGCGGAACGAGAGCAGGGTGGTGCCCGCAGCAGTGGCTGCCATGGACAGCAGAGTCCACAGGTAGATCGATACGACGCCGACGCCGAGTGCCTGTGCCCGGCGTGAGGACGAGAACCGCACCGCGACCCATACTGTGCCGATGAGGCACAGTCCGCCCATCAGGGAGAACTCGAACATCGGGAAGGGAAGTGTCGCACCGGCTTCGGGCAGGTAGTGCAATGCCGTGCCCGACGTGGACGGCGCACCGCGCAGGAATTCGATCAGGTACGGCAGCCACACGGTCGCGGCGATGAGGCCCGAGATCGCTGCGATCGCGGCGACCTTGATCGCGATGGGAACCAGGACGTTCCAGGACTTCCGCTCGCGATATGCGAGGACCGCGGCGAACAGTGCCATGAGTACGACGGTGAACGCCGCCAAACCGAGGTACAGCGTGTAGAACGTCGCGGCCAGCCCGAGGAAGAGTCCGGTGCCGACCACCGCGCCCCACCCACCCGATGCGCTTCGGTGCAGCGCTCCCCACGCGAGGACCAGTGCCGGAGCGAAGAGCATCACGATCACGGCGCTGTATGCCTCGGGGGAGGCGTGGGCGACGACGAGTGCGGTGGTGACGGCGCTGACGGCGACAGCCCAGTCGGCTCGGATGAGCGCCTTCCACAGCACGAACGACACGACGGCGGTGACGGCGAGTAGCCCGATTGCGTAGGGCTTGAACACTTCCCAGCCGTCCATGCCCAGGATGTTGCCGACGCGTCCGCCGAGCCAGAACCAGCCGGCGGGGTAGAACGGCGGGATGTCGGCGTACGTCATGTCCCGCAACGACGCCGAATCCGTCAGCCGAGTCAGGTATTCGGTGCGAAACTCCTGGTCTACGGAGATGCCGAACAGGTAGAGCTTGGTTGCAGCCAGCGGCATCCCGAGGGTGACGGTGACGAAACCGCTCAGCCCGACCCATGCTGCGAGTCGAGCGATCCACGGCCACTTGTGAATTCGGTACAGGTAGATCGACGCGGCGAACAGTGCTGCGGCAACCACCTGCCCGAGCGTCGTGATCGCGCGGGTGACGTTGGACGAGTTGAACGCCGGCCACTGAACCAGTGAGAAGGCGTACAACCCGACCGTCGCCACCACGACTGCGAAAAGCGCACCGAGAGCGATCTCCCCGACGGCAGAAGCGGTTCTGCGAGCCGGTGCAACCCCGATTGTCATCGAGATCAGATGGGCAGCTTGCGGAAGATCGGCCGCGGCACGTGCCGCAGCACCATCATCACCAGACGCCACGGCGCGGGAGTCCAGATGAGGGGAGTGCCCTTGCGTGACGCGTTCACCGCGAGCTTGGCGATGACCTCCTTGTCGACGGTCATCGGGGCTTCCTTGACGTGCGCGCTGAACTTGGTGCGCACCATGCCCGGACGAACGACGGTGACCCGAGGTCCGAACTCGCGCAACGCTTCTCCGAGTCCGAGGTAGAAGCCGTCGAGTCCGGCCTTGGTGGAGCCGTAGACGAAGTTGGAGCGTCGTACCCGCTCGCCCGCCACCGAGGACATGACGATGATGCGGCCGTAGGCCTGCGCCTTCATCTTCTCGCCCAGCAGCACGCCGACCGAGACCGAGGCGGTGTAGTTGATGTTCGCGGCGAGGACGGCCTTGCGCTGGTCCTGCCAGAGCTGCTCGGCATCGAAGTCGACGGCGAAGGCCACGATGGCGACGTCGACGTCACCCTTGGCCCACGCCGCGTCGATGACCTTCGGGTGCGAGGCCGTGTCGAGTGCATCGAAGTCGATGACGTCGACGGACTTCGCGCCCTTGGCGTTCAGCTGTGCGACGGCGCTCTCGCGCAGCGGATCGTTCGGCAGCGCGGCGAGGATGACACGTGCCGGCGACTTCGACAGGTACTCCTCGGTGATCGCGAGACCGATCTCGCTGGTGCCACCCAGAACGAGAATCGTCTGGGGGTTACCTACGGCGTCTATCGTCACAGCAGTTCCAGCCTTCTAGCCATATCGGAGGCGAAAACGCCTGTGGGGTCAACGGATCGACGAACCTTGATCCATTCGTCGATTCGCGGGTACATCGAGTGGAACGTCTCGGCGGTGGTCCGCGAGTCCTTCGCCGTGTAGAGGCGTCCGCCGAATTCGAGAACGCGCTTGTCGAGCTCGCGGACGAATTCGTTGAGGCCCGGCTTGATGGGGAAGTCGACGCAGATGTTCCAACCCGGAATCGGAAAGCTCAGTGGCGCTTTGTTACCCGGCCCGAACAGCTTGAACACGTTGAGGAACGAGTAGTGGCCCGACCGTTGGATGTCGACGATGATCTTCTTGAACTCGTCGACGGCCTCCGGCGGCACCACGAACTGGTACTGGAGGAAGCCCTTGGAGCCGTAGGCGCGGTTCCATTCACCGAACATGTCCAGTGGGTGATAGAACGCCGTCAGGGACTGAACCTTGTTCCGGTAGTTGCCGGCCTTGCGGTACCAGACCTCGCCGACGGCGGAGAACGTGTACTTGTTCGCAAGACCGTTCGGGAAGATGTCCGGGAACGTCAGGAGCGGCTTGGCGTTGAATCGCAGCGGATCTTTCTGCAACTTCTCCGGCAGCTGGTCGAGCCGAGCCAGCGATCCACGGGAGAGGGCTGCGCGGCCGAGCTTGGGCGGCGGAGCAACCGCGTCGAACCATGCGCTCGAGTAGTCGTAGTTGTTCTCGCTGCCGTCGCTGTGCAGCGCGATGGTTTCGTCGAGGGTGCTGGTGACGTCGCCGTCGGCGATGAAGTACGCCGTTTCCGTGGGCGTCATCTCGATGGTCGCGCGCAGGATGATGCCGGTCAGACCGTTGCCGCCGACCGTTGCCCAGAACAGTTTGGCGTTCTTGCCCGACGGCGTCAGGTGCCGGATCTGACCGTCCGCCGTGAGCAGTTCCATCGAGCGGACGTGGTTGCCGAAGCTGCCCGCGCTGTGATGGTTCTTGCCGTGGATGTCGGTGCCGATCGCACCTCCGATGGTGACCTGTCGCGTACCCGGCAGCACCGGTACCCACAGACCGAACGGCAGCGCAGCACGCATCAGCTGATCGAGGTTGACGCCACCGTCGACGTCGACGATGCGCGTGGACGCGTCGATGCTGTGAATGCCGTTCAGCGCATTCATGTCGATGACGAGGCCGCCGGAGTTCTGCGCGTTGTCACCGTAGGAGCGGCCTAGGCCGCGGGCGATGACGCCGCGTCGGAGGTAGGCCGGCTTGGAGTCGTTCTGCTCGGCGACCTGCTTGACCGCGTTCGCGATGAGCTCGGGGTCGGAGGTCGAGAGCACCTCTCCAGTGGAGGGAGCAGTGCGGCCCCAACCGGTGAGTGTGCGGGTCTGCGTGGGTAGCGGCGCAGTGTTCCCGGCCTGTGGTTCCAGGGGGAAGAGTGCGTCGTCGGCTGTCGTGGACATCGCTCAAGAGGGTACCCGCACCGCAGCAGCGGCTAGTGTCAGTCCTCGTGTCCACCCCCGACCGCTCCGCAGAAGAAGGCTCGACGGGCGACGACTGGTCGCCCGAGGACGAAGAGTTGCAGCATCACGTCCCGCTACCCGTCGAGCTGCCGTTGACCGAGAACATCGCCGACGCGGCCCTCGACCTCAAGACGCAGGTGCTGCGGTTCCTGGCGACGGGTGTGTTGTCGGCGATCGTCGACCAGGGCGTCAACCTGCTGCTGCATTTCGTGTTCGGCGTCGGTGTGACGCTGGCCAAGGCCATCGGCTTCGTACTCGGAACGACGACGGCCTACCTGATCAATCGCCGCTGGACGTTCAACGCGGCCCCGTCGCGGGCTCGGTTCTTCGCCGTCGTCGCGCTGTACGGAGTCACCTTCGCCGTCCAGGTGGGCATCTACACCTGGCTCTACCAGGCCCTTCCCGACGGCTTCTGGTACGCCAACGTGGCCTTCGTCATCGCGCAGGGCACGGCGACGGTCATCAACTTCCTCGTTCAGCGATTCGTGATCTTCAAGATCCGCTGAGCCTCCGGGTTCGGGCTCCCGGGGGTCCGCAAGCGCGGGTTCGCCCCCAGAGGTTCGCAAACGCGCGCGCACTTGCCGGACGCGCGCAGAATCGCCCGTGTCCGCGAGCGATTTCCCGCGCACCCGACGAACGCGCGCGCGTTTGTCCGATCCGGCGCTCGCCGCTCACGAGAAGCTCGGCAGGTCTCCGCGTTCGAGTGCTTCGGCGAGGGTGGGGGCGGCTGTGTCCTTGTCGGAGAGTTCGTAGGTCAGGGGCGATCCGTCGCGTGCGGTGGTGGGCCAGTCGATGCCCAGGGCGGGGTCGAGTGGGTTGATGTCGCGGTCCAGGGCCGGGGTGTACTCGAGGCTGCACAGGTACATGACGGTCGAGTTGTCCTCGAGCGAGAGGATGGCGTGGCCGAGTCCTTCGGACAGGAACACTGCTCTGCGGTCGATGTCGTCGATCAGCACGCTGTCCCACTGCCCGAAGGTCGGTGACCCGACGCGGAGGTCGACGATCACGTCGAGGAACGCTCCGCGGGCGCAGGTGACGTATTTGGCCTGCCCGGGTGGGTTGGTGGTGAAGTGGATCCCGCGCAGCACGCCGGCGGCGGAGACCGAGCAATTCGCCTGCAGCAGGTTCAACGACCGCCCCGTCGTCTCCTCGAAGAGGCTCGCTTTGAACCATTCGAAGAACACACCGCGATCGTCGCCGAACTGGCGTGGGGTGTACTCGTAGGCACCGGCGATGCTCAACTCACGAAAGCTCATGCTCGGTGTCCTCGGTCGATCAGATCCAGCAGGTAGTGGCCGTACCCGGATTTGACGAGTGTCTCCGCCCGGGCGCGCAGTTCGTCGTCGGTGATGAATCCGCGTCGCCACGCCACCTCTTCGGGGGATCCGATCTTCAGGCCCTGACGTTGTTCGATGGTGCGCACGTAGTTCGAGGCATCGAGCAGCGAGTCGAAGGTGCCGGTGTCGAGCCAGGCGGTACCGCGGGGGAGGACTTCGACCTGGAGGCGGCCTGCCTCGAGGTAGTGGCGGTTGACGTCGGTGATCTCGTATTCCCCACGCGCGGACGGCTGCAGGTCGCGGGCGATGGCGATGACGTCGTTGTCGTAGAAGTACAGCCCCGGGACGGCGTAGTTCGATTTCGGGGCGGCGGGTTTTTCTTCGAGGGAGATGGCTTTTCGGTTCGCATCGAATTCGATGACGCCGTAGGCGGTGGGGTCGGAGACCTCGTAGGCGAAGACGGCTCCGCCGTCGATGGTGTCGAAGCGAGACAGTTGGGTGCCCAGGCCGGGGCCGTAGAAGATGTTGTCGCCCAACACCAATGCCGCGGAGTCGGTGCCGATGTGGTCGGCACCCAACACGAACGCCTGGGCGAGGCCGTTGGGCTCGTGTTGGACCTTGTAGGTCAAGTCGATGCCGAATTGGGAGCCGTCACCGAGCAGACGCGTGAACTGGTCGGCGTCCTGGGGTGTGGTGATGACGAGGATCTCGCGGATCCCGGCCAGGATCAGAGTCGAGAGCGGGTAGTAGATCATCGGTTTGTCGTAGACCGGGACCAGCTGCTTGCTGACGCCCATCGTGATCGGATGAAGACGCGAGCCCGTGCCGCCCGCCAGAATGATTCCCCGCATGACGGCGAAGTCTTCCAGACCCTCCGATCACCCGCTCGCTTGTGCCGCTCCGTTTCCGCGCGCGATGTGGAATCCGCCTCTAAACTTCGTCCTGCCCCGCAGCTGTGGGGAACGGGACCGACTGACCACCGAGAACCGAGGACAAGCCACGTGACGACGACGAACCAGATCGCCACCGGTATCGATCAGGTCACCGCTCTGCTCTCCACAGTGACCGAAGCCGAACGCCCATCGGCGACGCCCTGCACCGAGTGGACCGTCGCCGACCTGACCGATCACCTGGTGAACACCGCTGCCAACCTGGTGACCATGGCTCGGGGTGGAGAGATCGACTGGTCGGCGACGCCCGAGTCGTCCTCGGATCCGATTCCGCTGTGGACCGAGCGGACTCGCGAACTGCTGGCCGAGATCGACGCAGGTTCGCCGCTGCCGCTCGGCATGGTTGCCGCGGAACTCTCGGTGCACGCGTGGGATCTCGCGACCGCACTCGGTCGCGGCACCGATGATCTCGACCAGACCGTGCCCGAGGAGGGGATGGTGTTCATGTCGGCGAACATGACCGACGAACGGCGCGGTGGTGCCTTCGATCCAGAGCAACCGGCACCCGACGACGCGAACGCGTACGAGCGTTTGGCGGCTTTCGCCGGCCGCACCGTCCGAGGCTCCTGACAGGTCCGACGGCCGATCGCTCAACCGAGTTGGCGACATCGGCCTACGTGATTCGGTAGGGCCGACACGGCACTCCCTCGTACGGTTCGGGCACTTCCGGTGCCAGCTGCGGGATTGCCCACATGAGGCCGAACGACAGCGCTATCGATGCCGCGAGACGAACAGGAATCTTCCCCAGACCCATCCGATTACTACTCCCCCGAAGTCGAGCAGAAGCTAGCACGCGTGGCAGACAAGATCGGCCCGCACGAGCATCCCCCGGTAAAGTGCCTGTTCATGAGAATTCTCGTCACGGGTGGGGCCGGGTTCATCGGCGCGAACTTCGTACATCAGACCCTCGCGCAGCGTCCCGATTCCCAGGTCACCGTGCTCGACAAGCTCACCTACGCCGGTAACAAGGCTTCCCTCGATCCGGTGGCCGATCGAATCGAGTTCGTGCACGGCGACATCGCCGACGCCGATCTCGTCGACCGCCTCGTGCGCGAGACGGACCTGGTCGTGCACTTCGCCGCCGAATCCCACAACGACAACTCGTTGACTGATCCCTGGCCGTTCGTACACACCAACGTCATCGGCACCACCACCTTGCTCAATGCGGTCCGCGAACACGACGTCCGCTACCACCACATCTCCACCGACGAGGTCTACGGCGACCTCGAACTCGACGACCCGGCGCGGTTCACCGAGTCCACTCCGTACAACCCGTCGAGCCCGTACTCGTCCACCAAGGCGTCGAGTGATCTGCTGGTGCGGGCCTGGACGCGTTCGTTCGGCGTCCGCTCCACCATCTCCAACTGCTCCAACAACTACGGCCCGTATCAGCACGTGGAGAAGTTCATCCCGCGCCAGATCACCAACATCCTCAGCGGCTCCCGGCCCAAGCTCTACGGCGCCGGGCAGAACGTGCGTGACTGGATCCACGTCGACGACCACAACAGCGCCGTCTGGGCCATCATCGACGGCGGCCGCATCGGCGAGACCTACCTCATCGGAGCCGACGGCGAAGCGAACAACCGCACCGTCCTCGAAGCGATTCTCGAAGAGACCGGCAACGCACCCGACGCCTTCGACTTCGTCACCGACCGCCCCGGCCACGACCTGCGTTACGCCATCGACTCGACCAAGCTCCGCACCGAATTGGGTTGGACGCCAACGTATGTCGACTTCCGTGCCGGCCTGAAGGCGACCGTCGACTGGTACCGCGAGAACGAGCAGTGGTGGCGACCGCAGAAGGACGCCACCGAGGCCGTCTACGCGGCGAAGGAGTCGGTCCTGCCCTGAAGCAGGGACTAGCTGCTGCGCGACATCCGGTGGCGCAGCAGCAGGTACACCGCGCGACGCATGAACGACGTCATCAGTGCCTTGGCGTTTCCGATGCGAACGTCGTTGTCGGACAACAGGCTCGGGTCGCTGGCCTGTAGTGAGCGGTGGAAGTCGGCGGCCTGACGTGCCTGCTGCGTCGCAAGCTCCACACTCCACTGCCCCGAGTTGATGCGGAACGATGCCAGTGGTCGGGGAATTGCCACGATGTCGCCGCGGAGCGCGACAGCGATGAACGTGGCCTGATCGATCAGGTAGGGATGGCTGTTGTCCCACAGCCCGATTTCGCGGAGCTCCGCGAGCTTCATCATGACGCCGCCGGGTTCGCCGAAGATGTTGGCGCCGGCTCGGACTGCGGTTCGCGCGGCAACTCGACCCGAGACCGTTCCGTGCAGGCCGCCGAGCCCGCGGGCGGCGATCACCGTCTTGCCGTAGGCGTCGATCAACGTCCGCTGAGAGGCGACCAGAACGGCGGTCGGGTTGTCGTCGAATGCTTGGACCTGAGTCGCCAACGCGGTGGGCGCGATGGTGTCGTCGCCGCAGACGAGTTTGATCAATTCGCCGGTGGCCTCTTCGGTGACCCGATTCCAGTTGGCCTGCGCGCCGCCACCGGCCGGGGTCGTCAGCACACGAATGCGCGGGTCGTCGAATTTCTGCGCGACGGCGAGGGTGCCATCGGTCGACGAATGATCGGCGATGACCAGCTCGAAGTCCGTGAAGGTCTGGGCGAGAATCGAATCGATGGTCTCGGCCAGGTACTCGGCGTTGTTGTACGCCGGGACGACGACGGATACACGGGGTGTCATGGTGTGGGGGCCTGGCTCTTTCTGCGGAACGAGAAGTCGCGGTAGCCGAAGAAGCTGACGACTGCCATCACTGCTGTGACGACCAATTGTGAAGGGATGGGCGGGAAGTGGAAGACGGATACGGCGATCGTCATCAGGGAGATGTTGGCGACGAAGGCGCCGAAGTTCACGACGAAGAAGCGCAGCAGATCGCGTAGGAAGTGCCCACGCACGCGGAACACCAGGTATCGGTACATCGCGAACGCGCACAGCACGTTGCAGAGGTAGCCGAGCACGATCGCGGCGTGATATCCGTATCGCTCACCGATCAGCAACTGCCACAAGATGAACCACGCGGTACCCAGTGCAGTGTTGACGCCTCCGACGAGCAGGAACGCGATCTTCTGATTCTTGACGATGCGCATCAGCGGCCCCGGTGCGCCGTTCATCCCGGCCGGGGGAGCGGGGGTCTGTGGTTCGGTCATCGACCGACCCCCAATGCCTCACGGGTCGCGAACAGTGTGGAGGCGATTCCTGCGGGCAACGTGCGGTGCGTTCGACGATCGATCTGCGGCCAGACCGTCGAGCGCAGTCGCAGATCGCGACCTTGGAACACCGCGAGCGGCGACGCCGCCAGCACCACGTTCGGTCGACGGCGGAACACCGTCCGGCAGGCTCCGAGGATCGAGCCGATGGTGACGGCCTCACCGGAGGCGAAGATCTTGATCGTCGGCGAGTGTCGTTGCGTGGCAGACATACCGAGAGTGTCGGCGACCATCTCCGCCGCGTCGGACACGTACAGGTAGTCCCGCAACGTGTCCATCGGTACGTAGATGGAGACGGGTGAGGCCATGAGGTAGCCCCGGCACAGGTGTGAGATCAGGCCCTGCGGCTTCGCGAGGTTCTGGCCGGGCCCGTAGAGGTTCGCGAACCGACCGATGGCCACGTTGATCCCGGTGCGTTCCCCGAACTCGGTCGCGATGGCCTCGGACTGTAGTTTCGCGAAGCCGTAGTCGCCCAACGGAACCGGCCGTGTTCCTTCGTGATGCGGGGCTCCGGTCGCACCGGCGTAGACGCCTCCGGCGGACGAAGCGAGGAATACGGTTCCGGTGCCCGCGCGGTCGCCGGCGGCACTTTCGATGCGCGCCAACACGGCTCGGATCAGGCCGTTCTCTTCGGCGAATTGCGCTGCGCTGGTTCCGTTCACACCCGCACCGGCGGCCCAGATCACGTTCCACGTACCGTCGGAGAAAGAGTCGAAGAACTCCGAACAGCGCTGCAGCAGAGCTTGTTCGGCAGATTCCCTGTCCGACCACGGGATGGTGCTGGTGTGCACTCGGTGCCCGCGACGACCGGCCTCGCGGGTCACCGCAGCGCCCAGGAGTCCGCCGCTGCCGACGATCCACGTGTGCGTTGCGGTCACGCCGACGGTGTGTTGTCGGTCGACTGTGGAGTTTCGACTGATCCTGCAGGCGCGGTGCGTCCGAGGGGGCCGTTTCCCGGATCGGTGACGATCAGGTACGGCGGCTTGCCCATGGCCGTCTTGACGTTGACGCCCACGTACTCGGCCACCACGCCGAGGGAGAACAGAGTCGCCCCGAAGCCGAACAGCAGAATCACCATCGTCGATGCCCAGCCTCGCACCTCGGCACCGGAGTCGAAGACGAAGTACGACACCAGTACGTAGGCCACCAGAATCAGGCCGAGTACCGCGAAGGCGATGCCGATGAAGCTGACCAGCCTCAGGCCCTTGGTGCCGCTCGAGAGCACCATCCGCCAGAAATGCGAGAGCAAGGTGCGCAGGCGGTAGCCCGATCGACGGTCCACCTCTTCGCGCAGCGCCACCGGGCTGGTCGTGACGTCGCCCGCGATCCACCCGAGTGCGATGTCCAGGTACGCCTCCGAACCGGCGTAGGCCGCGACGGAGCGGCCGACCTCACCGAGCACCAGGCGATAGCTCTGATAGTCGACGGTGTTGTCCCCGGCCAGGGCCTTGGCGATCAGCCATTTCGCGCCGCGGGAGGCGGTGTTGCGCCACAGTCCGTGCGGTGCGACGTTGGTGGGCTTGGCGTAGACGACTGTGGACTGCCGGTCGAGGGCGGTGTCGAGCATGCCGCCGATGGCTGCCGGGTCGTGCTGCCCGTCCTCGTCCATCGTGACGATCCATTCGCCGCCGCTGGACGCCATGCCGGCGAGGGTGGCGGGGTGCTGGCCGAAATTGCGACTCAGCCACACTCCACGAACGAACGGGTGCGCAGCGGTCAGCCGCCTGATCACCGCAGCGGAATCGTCGGGTCCGTGATCGAAGACGAGCAGAACTTCCTCGACGATCATCGGCCGCCCGACGGGGGTGTGAGTCACCTGCGTCAACGGAAGGATCTCGTCCATCAACGCACTGAGGGTCCGTTCACCCTGGTAGACCGGCACCACGATGGAAATGCGGTGCGGATCAGCAACAGAATCGTCGGACATCACGAGGGCCTACCCTATCCGTTCCCGCTGTCGCCATCGAACTCCGGCGCGGCAGGGCTTCTGCGTCGTCGCACATCGAGTACCACCAGACCGACCAGCAGCAGCACCCCGCCCGCCATCGCGGCGAGTCCGAGACGTTCGCCGGGCGGCCGGAAGGTGATGTGCAGATCTGCGTTCTCGGTACCGGGCGGCAGGTCGACGTAGAGGAAGATGTCGGCCAAGCCCTTGGTCTGCAGCTCTTCACCGTTCAGGGTCGCGGTGTAGCCGGGCCAGGCCAGACGGGAGAACACGACGCTGCCGCCGTTCGGAGCGCTGACGTCGACGTGCTCGGAGTCGGCGTCGGACGATCGAGGTTCGGCCGTGGCGTTCACGGTCGCGACGACGCGTCCCGACGTGGCGGGAATCAGTCCGTCGACGCGTTCGAGGACGTAGATCTGGCGGGCGGACTCGGGCGTGGGAGCGGTCACCCACTCCCAGCCTGCGGGTGCGGGCCGTGCATTCGCGAGCGGATACTGGTTCTTCTGCAGCACGATTCGATCGAGTTGCATCAGATCGGCGTAGGTCTTGCCGGTGTACGGCTCGATCTCGAACACGCGCCGGAAGGCGTCCTCGCAGGTCGATCCCTCGTGCTCGAAGCACAGCAGGTTGGCGAAGTCGAGATATCCGACCGGGGTGTACGCGTTGACGTAGTCCAGGCCCATGATTTTGGCGGAGTTGCCGTACACCTGGGAGTGCCAGGGCAGCTTGGGGTCGTCGGGTCCGTCGGCCTCGGTCTCGGTGAGCGCACGGCTGCCGAGTTGCAGAGTCGCGCCCTGCCACTGCGGGAACTCGGCCTTGGCCTCGGATTGGGACGCGGGCAGCCACCACTTGTCGAAGGGTGGTTCGTAGGTGGCCACCTGGTACATCGCGACCGGCGCGATGGTCACCAGCAGCAGTGCCGCGGTCGCGCGCGTGGAGAACCGGTGGGCCAACAGCAGGGCGAGTGCTCCGACGAGCAGGATCACCAGCGCAGCGAGGACATGGCGGCCGAAGAACTCCGGGCCCGAAGAACCGGCCCGCAGCAGCAGCACCAGCGTCAACAGGCCGGCGGCGAGCAGCCGGGGCCGTAGCTTGTCGAGAGTGCCGTACCGGCTGATCAGGGTGACCACGAGAATCAGCGCGACGAGGGCGACGAACGGCAGGATGCGGGCGGGCCAGCGGATCGGTCCGATGTCGCTGGGGCCCGCGGTGAAGATCAGGGCGAACGCCAGCATGATCAGCGGGGCTGCCAGCTCGCGCAGAGCCGCGGGTACTCGACGCCATGCGATGAACGCCAGCGCGGGCACCACGAACCAGGCGATGTAGGTGACCGGCGATTCGGTGGTCTCGCCCGCCCAGGATTCGATGCTGGTCACAGCGGTCGGGATGCTCGCGGTCAGCGATTCCGACCACGGTGCCGTCAGGAAGTTGTCGTTGAACGTGCCTTCGTCGCCGCTACGCCAGGTGACCGCCGAGGTGAGCACGCCGGGCAGGAACGTGACGGCCCCGCAGGCCGCGGCGGCGATGCCTACGGCGCACACCTTCACTGCCGGACGCCACAGCCGCTGGAACAGGCGTTCGCCGATCGCGACGGATCCGATCATGACTCCGGCCATCACCGCGGCGTGGACGTATCCCACGCTGATGGCGAGGTAGAGGAAGACGAACGGCACGATGGGGCCGGTGCGGCCGCGGGCGTAGGACACCGAGCTCGCCCACGCGTTCATGATCCACGCGGTACCCATCAGTGCGGTCACCCACGAGGTGTTCTCGAAGAACAGCGTGAAGCCGACGAACGGTGCGCTCGCGCCCGCTACCGCGGCCCAGTTCGCCCGCGCTCCGTAGGCCAGAGCGACGCGAAAGACGCCCCAGGCCAACAGAATCGAGAATCCGAGTTTGACGACCGTGGCCAGCAGCACCAAGTTGTCGATCGACGGCGAGATGTAGTTGATCGCCATCTGCACGGGATTCCACAGGCCGCCCTGGCCCTCGACCGGGTAGTTGCCTGCCATCCACTGATCGAGCACCAGCGAGGGGAAGTGCCCGTCGCGCATGATGCGTCCGAGCTGGAGCCAGTTGGGTACGGCACCCGATTCGGTGTCGTCGATGTAGAAGAAGCGGGGATCGACGCTGAGCACAAGGAGGTAACCGAGAACGACGACTGCAGCGACCGCTGCTCCCCACGCGAGGCGCTCTCTCCTGCTGTCGGGCAGGGCGGCGCGCGCGATCTGGGTATCCGTGGGGGTCAAGGGTCAACTCCGTGAGTGCGGGCAAAGACACCCGACTGTAGCTCCCGAGGTGTCCGGGAACCGAAACGTCGACGCGTGTGACCCGCAGGTGTTGGCGGAAAACCGACTATTGCGAGCGATCACTCTCTAAGTTAGATTGACGTGACACTATGACGGAGGTCACATTGAACTCGAACACTGCTTTCGACGTCGTCATCACCGGCGGCACCGTCTACGACGGGTCCGGCGGTCCCGGAGTGCGAGCCGATGTGGGCATCGTCGACGGTGTCGTGCGGGCCGTGTCGGCCACGCCGCTCGAGGTGGGTCCGGCGACCGAGGTGGTCGACGCCACCGGCAAGTGGGTCACCCCGGGCTTCGTGGACGTGCACACCCACTACGACGCGGAGGTGCTCGTCGGCCCGGGTCTCGAAGAGTCCGTCCGGCACGGGGTCACGACGGTTCTGCTGGGGAACTGTTCGTTGTCGACGCTCTATTCCACTCCGGTCGACATCGCGGATCTGTTCAGTCGGGTCGAGGCGCTGCCGCGAGATCATGTGCTCAAAGCCGTCGATACGCACAAGACGTGGACCAGCCCCGACGAGTACATCGCTGCGCTCGAACGACTGCCTCTCGGTCCCAATATCGCTGCTCTGGTGGGACATTCGGATCTACGGGCGCACGTGATGGGCTTGGATCGCTCGACCGATCGCAGTCAGCGGCCCACCCGCGAGGAGTGGCGCGCCATGTCGGACGCGCTCGAGCAGGCACTCGATGCCGGACTGCTCGGGATGTCGACGATGACGAACCCGTGGGACAAGTTGGACGGCGATCGGTACCGGTCTCGGTCGTTGCCGTCCTCGTACGCGCGGTGGAGCGAGTTCCGTGCGCTGCACAAGATCCTGCGTCGACGCGGCCGGTTGTTGCAGAGCATTCCGAACCTGAACACCAAGTACGACATGCTGTTCTTCCTCGCATCGGCCACCGGGATCGGCCGCACTCCGCTCAAGATCTCGCTGCTGGCGGCGGCCGATGCCAAGGCGTCGCCGTGGATTCATCGCGTCTTCGGCCCGCTCGCGCGCATGGTCAACGGACCGGGCAGGGGCCAGTTCCGCTGGCAGCATCTGCCCACCACGTTCGACGTGTACTCCGACGGCATCGACCTGGTGGTGTTCGAGGAGTTCGGATCGGGCCGAGCGGCTCTGCATCTACGAGAAGAGTTGGGACGCAACGAGTTGCTCTCGGACGAGGCGTACCGCCGCTGGTTCCGCGCCGACTTCGAAAAGAAGTTCAGCTCACGCGTCTGGCATCGAGACTTCGCCGACGCCGAGATCACCGAGTGTCCCGACGCGTCGGTCGTCGGCAAGAACGTCGCCGAGGTCGCGGCCGAGCGCGGTGTGCACGTGGTGGACGCGTTCCTCGATCTGGTGGTCGAACACGGACGAAAACTGCGCTGGCACACCACGGTGGCGAATCATCGCAAGCGTCAGATGGACAAGCTGATCAACCAGCCCGGGGTGACCGTGGGGTTCTCCGACGCAGGCGCTCATCTGCGCAACATGGCGTTCTACAACTTCGGTATCCGGTTGCTGCACCGCGTGCACGATGCGCAGAGCGATCGCAGGCCGTTCATGACCGTGGAGAAGGCCGTGCACAAGCTCAGCGGCGAATTGGCCGACTTCTACGGTGTCGACGCCGGACACGTGCGGGTGGGTGATCGAGCCGACATCGTGGTGATCGATCCGAATGGGCTGGACGAGGAGGTCCTGGCCTATCGGGAGGAGACCATGCCGGAGTTCGGGGGCCTGAGCCGCATGGTCAACCGCAACGACCGCGCTGTCGCCGCCACTCTGGTCGCGGGCCGAGTGGTGTTCTCCGGCGGCACCTTCGCTCCGTGGTTCGGTGTGTCGGAGCGGGCCGGCAGTTTCCTGCGGGCGGGTACCCCGACGGCTCCTCGTCGCCGGGAGCGTGTGTGAGCCCGAGTCAACAGCAGCGCCGGACCGAGACGATCGGAAAGTTGCTCGACGCGACGATCGCGTCGTTGTGCGAGAAGGGCTATGCCGCAACCAGTGTCAGTGAGATCGTCGGCCGCGCCGGGGTGTCCTCCGGTGCCATGTTCCGACATTTCGACACCAGGCTCGACCTGATCGTCGCTGCGGCCGACGAGGTTCGTCGCCGCCAGTTCGTCGAGTTCCGTCATGGCCTGTCCGGTTTCGGTAGCGCGTCGATCGAACACTGCCTCGAACTGCTCAGGGCAGCGTGCCGAGCCCCGATCAACGGTGCGTGGTACGAGCTCCTGACCGCAGCCCGCAGTGACGAAGAGCTGCGAGAGAGGCTGCAGCCCTTCACTGTTCGCTATCACGAGCAGATCGCCGAACTCGCTCGCACACTACCGATCGCAGGCGCGCTCGACCCACGGCATCTCGAGACGGTGATCTTCAGCGTGGTGCATCTGCTCGACGGCGAGGCGTTGGCCGCCGTGGTGCACCCGCAGCCCGAACAGGAGGCCATGCGGCTGAGGATGATTGCGCACCTGTTGCGCGGTGGCACTTTGCAGGCCCTGAGCGACGCGGGATGACCCACTGGACGGTGCGCACGCCCGGCGCAGAACTTCCCGTCGTCGAGCACGGGAACCCGGAGGCGCGCTCGACGGTACTGCTGGTGCACGGCTATCCCGACAACCGCCATGTGTTCGATCCATTGATCGCCGAGCTCGGCGACCGGGTCCGGGTGATCGCCTACGACACGCGAGGCAGCGGAGCGTCCGCGCTCGAGCCCGCAGCGGACGTGTCCATCGAGCAACTGGCGCGCGACGCCTTCGCGGTGGTCGAGTCGATACCGGGGCTGACCGGGAAGGTCCACGTCTTCGCCCACGACTGGGGGTCGGTCCAGATGTGGGAGGCGATGGCCTCGCCTCGCGCATCCACCGCTTTCGCGTCGTACACGTCGGTATCGGGCCCGAGCCTGGGTCACCTGCGGCAGGTGGCGCGGGCGCGGCTGGTGCGACCGCAGCGTTGGCCGTCGCTGCTCGGCCAGTTGGCGCGGTCCTGGTACGTCTTCGGGTTCCACGTGCCCGTGCTGGGCACCCGGGTTCCGGGATTGCTGGCGCGCCTGAATGCCGCGGGCGAGCCGACCCCGACGGCGGCCGACCAGCAGCGCGGCATCGCCCTGTACCGCGCCAACGTGCTCAGGCGTCTGCTCGGCGGACCCGTCCCGCGCTGCGCCGTCCCGACCACCGTGGTCGTCCCGACACACGACCGCATGCTCTCGCCCAACCTCACCGACGGTCTGGATCGATGGATCCCCGACCTGCGCGTCGACCGGGTCGATGCGGGCCACTGGTGGCCGTACACGCACCCGGTCGACGCCGCTCGCGTGCTGATGGCGAGGGTGCGGGAAGCGGAGTAGACGGCGAGCGTCGGACGGATCGGTCGGGGGCTGTGCAACCATGGTCAGTGGTCTTCTTCTCTCCACGGCCGCACAGAGCCACTACTCGAACTGGATGGGGTACTTCTCGGTATGGACGGCACTGCTCTCGATCGTCTCGGCTCCGCGTCGAATTCGTCGGCTGTTGCCGGCGGTGACGGTGAGCCCGAACTGACAGTCCAGAGACTGCTGTTCGACGGTCCGTCGCCCCTGGTCAGTGCCGATATGTACAGCTCGGTCGGCAAGGGCAACGCCGAGCGCACCCGCACGGGCGCTCGGATCGCCAAGCGCAGCGTGGTGCACACCAACAGCTACTTCGGACGGTTCCCGGCCAGCTACTGGCAGCGGTGGACCACCGTCACCGAGGTGGTGTTCCGGGCGAGCGTCGCCGGTGCCGGTCGGATCGATCTGGTGGCCACCGATTACAAGGGCCACGAGCGCACGATGGCCAGTACAACGGTCGATTCCGCGAACGCGTCGACTCAGGTGGCCGTCCCCGTCGCCACCACGCAGTTCCTCGACGGCGGTGCGCTGTACGTCCGCTTCACCACGACCTCGACCGAATTGTCGGTGCAGGACGCGGAATGGACCGTCGCCGCGCCGGAGAAGCTGCGTCCCACCTCGGTGGTGATCTGCACGTTCAACCGCGCCGACGACTGCGCCAACACCGTCGCTGCCATGGCCGACGATCCCATCGCCCTGCTCGGGGTCGACAACGTCTACGTCGTCGATCAGGGCACCGATCAGGTGCAGACGCGCGAGAAGTTCCAGCGCGTCGCGGCGGAGCTCGGCAGCAAGCTCGTCTACATCACTCAGCCCAACCTCGGCGGCGCAGGTGGATTCACCCGCGGGCTCTACGAGGTGCAGGGTAAGGGCGGCGACCCGGCCAATGTGATCTTCATGGACGACGACGTGCTGTGCGAACCCGAGGCGATCGTGCGCATGAACTCGTTCGCCAACATGACCGTCGAGCCGGCGATCATCGGCGCCCAGATGCTGTACCTGTTGCACCCCGATCGCGTGCACGTCGGTGCCGAGGTGGCGAACCTGCAGAAGCTCGAAGCCGGAGTGCACGTCAAGAACGCGATCTCGGACAAGAGTGCGTTCAAGCGCAAGCGTCAGCAGGACGTCCGGGTCGACGCAGGCTACAACGGTTGGTGGTCGTGCCTCATCCCGTCCGAGATCGTCGGGCAGGTCGGCTACCCGCTGCCGCTGTTCTTCCAGTGGGACGACATCGAGTACGGATACCGCTCGCGTGCAAACGGATTCGCCACCGTGACGCTCCCGGGCGCAGCTGTGTGGCATGCCGACTTCGCGTGGAAGGACTGGGACGAGTGGCACCGCTACTTCAACCTGCGCAACGGCATGATCACCGCCGCCCTGCACATCGAACTCGACGGTAAGGCGCTCGCCAAGCAACTGTTCACCGATCTGCTGCGTTACCTGGTGTCGATGCAGTACGGCATGGCGTACACGCTGATCAAGGCCGTCGAGGACTTCCTGGCCGGTCCGGATTATCTGCTCGACGGCGGAATGGACGCTGCCGGTTCCATCCGGCGCGAGCGGGCTGCCTACGGAGAAACCAAGCGGCACAACGCCAATGACGTTCCGGGTGTGCGTCCGGCGGATATGTTCATCACTCCCGCCGGTCCGCATCCGAAGAAGAGCATGGAGTTCGCGGTCCTGGCCAAGCGCGTGCTCAATCAGTGGCGTGGCACCGTGAATCCGGGCCCGGTCGCCATCTCGGCCGACGATGCCCACTGGTGGCACGTGTCGCTGTTCTCCCACGCCATCGTCACCGATCGCTCGCAGGAGGGCGTCCGAGTTCGCAAGCGCAACAAGGCGCATGCGACCGAACTGCTCAAGCGCGGCGTCACCGCACTCAAGCGTCTGCGCACCGAGACGCCGACGGTCGCCGCGTCCTACCGCGCCGCCGTGCCGCAGCTCACGAGCCGAGAGAACTGGGCTCGCCTGTACGGGCAGTAGCTAGTTCGCGCGGACCTTCGGGGCCGTGCGAATACGGACGACGACCTGTTCGTTGTCGGCGGTGTAGCCCAGGTAGTCGAACTCGGTGCCGGTGCGTGCGACGAATTCCGTCCACGCCCGGTATTCGTGGTTGCGCCAGCCGGGGAAGTTGAAGTATTCGTCGAACACGATGACGGTGCCAACAGCCAGTCGATCGGCCACCAGATCCAGCACGGTGACCGTCGACGAGTACAGGTCCGCGTCGAGGTGCAGGAACGCCAACTTCTCGTGGTGCCCCTTCAGAAAGCCCGGCAGCGAGTCCTCGAACAGGCCGGGGACGATCTGCGCGCCCGGCACTTCGGGGATGGTGTCCTGCTCGAACAGGCCCTTCGGAAAGCCCGTGCGCCACGTCTCGGGTAGGCCGGAGAAGACGTCGAATCCGGCGACGACGGTGATGTCCTTCCGCGCGCTCAATTCCTCGGCGATGATCTCGAGCGTGGTCCCGCTGGCGACGCCGAACTCGAGCGCCATACCGCGAATGGAGACCTCGCCGAGGGCGAAGCGCAGCGTCGCGTGCGGCCGTAGGAACGTCGGGGCCTGCGGCATCATCTCTTCGGCGAATTCTGCGCTCTGGGCGGCGGCTTCGACGTCGGAGGCGTACGGGATGTCCCGACGCATCCGCATCTCGAGACCGCGGATGAACGCGTGCAGATCGTCGATCTCGCGTCGTTGGCGTTCGAGGACGTCGAGCAGTTTCGCCTGCTGATCGCTCGTCTGCTCGGCCAGCTGCGCGGTCTGCTGAGCCAGAACCTCGCCGATCGCTCGTTGAAGCTTCTCCCGTGCCGACGACTTGATGCGATCAGCGAGCTTCCGAGGTTCCGTCATGGGCACACGGTAGCGGTATCACGCGGGTGCGCGCACCCCATGGTGGACGGCTCTACGGTCGACGAAAGTGTTCCCGACGCCCCAGCCCGCGCAGCCGGAACCACTCGGCCAGACCCTTCGGGTTGCGGGTGGTGATCAGGAAGAACCAGGTGAAGCGAATCCACTCCTGCGGCAGCAGCTTTCGCATACCTGGCTGCGACATCAGGTAGCCGCGGTTGCGGTACGTGAAGTAGCGCTTGGTCGCGTCCTCCGGGTACTGCGTGTGCATCCGGCCGCCGAGGATCGGCTTGAACTCCTCGGCCCCGTTCGGGTGGACGTAGGCGGCGGTGAGGCAGGTACCGAACTTCAGGCCCGAGCGCTGCAACCGACGGTGCACCTCCACCTCGTCGCCGCGGACGAACAGGCGCAGATCCGGCACGCCCACCGCATCGATCGTCGACGCCTTGAACAGAGCGCCGTTGAACAGCGACGCGATGCCTTCGAGAAGATCGTCGTCCGGGTTCGCCGGGTCGATCAATTCGGACCGGAGCCGACGCCATTCGACGCCGCGGCGCAACGGGAAAGCCAATCGGTCCGGATCGGCGATGTCGCAGACGACGGGGGAGACCTCGTCGAGTCCGTGTGTGATGGCGCAGTCGTAGAGAGTCTCGAGTACCTGCGGGCCCTCGGGGCGGCCGTCGTCGTCGGCGAGAAACACCCAATCGGCACCGAGGGAGAGCGCATACAGAATCCCGAGCGCGAACCCGCCTGCACCGCCGAGATTGTGCTGCGAGCCGAGATACGTCGTCGGCAGGTCGATCGACTCCACCAGTTCGCGTACAGCGGGCTCATCGGCATTGTCGACGACGACCAGATGGTCGAGCGGACGCGTCTGCGCGCCGATCACGTCCAGCGACAGCGCCAGCAACTCACGCCGCTTGTGCGTGACGATGACGCCGACGATCTTGTCAGCCACCGGCCGTATCCTCTGGTCGTTCCGCAGGCTTCACTCCTGCGTCCTCCCGCTCGATCTCTTTCAAGATCTGGGCGACGTGGTCTCCCGCGTCATCACCGTCGTACGCCCGCACCACGTCCTCGATCCCGCCCTGTTGGCGAATCTGGCCGTGATCGATCCACATCGCGGTGTCGCACAACTGAGCCAGGAACTCGTTGGAGTGGCTGGCGAACACCAGGATTCCCGAGCGCTTCACCAACTCCTGCAGCCGATGACGCGCCTTCTTCATGAACTCGGCGTCGACGGCTCCGATGCCCTCGTCGAGCAGCAGGATCTCCGGGTCGATGCTGGTGACCACGCCCATCGCGACGCGCACGCGCATGCCCGTCGAATACGTGCGCAGCGGCATGTCGAGATAGTCACCGAGTTCGGTGAAGTCGGCGATCTCGTCCATCTTCGCGAGCATCTGCTTGCGGGTCTGACCCAGGAACAGGCCGCGGATGATGATGTTCTCGTAGCCGGAGATCTCCGGGTCCATACCGACGCCCAGATCGAACACCGGCGCGACGCGGCCGCGGATGGTGGCGCTGCCCCGCGTCGGCTCGTAGATGCCCGAGAGCAGACGCAGCAGCGTCGACTTGCCCGCGCCGTTGTGTCCCACCAGTCCGACGCGATCGCCGTCCTTCAGGTTCATCGTGATGTTCTTGAGCGCTTCGACGACGACGACGTCGGAGGAGTTGCGGTCGATGGCACCGCCGGCCTTACCGAGGAATGCCTTCTTCAGCGACCGCGTCTTGGCGTCGAATATCGGAAAGTCGACGCATGCGTCATGGGTACTGATGCTGATGGACAACTGCTGACCCCTAAACCCAGTAGGGCACGCGGGCCCGGTACTTCTTGAGAGCGAGAATGGCCAGCGCCCATCCGACGACGGTGAAGCCGAGCACGATGTACCAGTGGTACGCCTGCTGATCCTCGCCGATCAGGGGGGCTCGGATGATGTCGAGGTAGTGGAAGAGCGGGTTGATCTCGACGAGCTTGGCGCGATTCGCAGCCTCACCGCCCATCGACTCGAGTCCCGAGGTGGTCCAGACGATCGGTGTCATGAAGAACATCAGCGTGACGAAGCTGCCGAGGATCGGGGCGATGTCGCGGTAGCGGGTGGCGACGATGCCGAACAGGATCGACACCCATATCGCGTTCAGCAGAATCAGCACCAGCGCCGGGATCGCGAAGACCACGGTCCAGTGCAGACCGCCCTCGGGCCAGAAGATCGCGATGATGATCACGTAGATCAGCATGTTGTGGCCGAGCAGCAGCAGCTGACGCCACACCAGGCGATAGACGTGCACACTCAGCGCGCTGGGCAGCTGTTTGATGAGACCCTCGTTGGCGACGAAGACGTCTCCGCCTTCGAGGATCGCGGCACTGATGAGGTTCCAGATGATCAGACCGACGGTGACGTGCGGCAGGAACGACCGCAGGTCGATGTCCAGGAGTACCGAATACAGAAGGCCCATGGCGATCGCCTGCACACCGGTGGCGATGGTGATCCAGAACGGACCGATCACCGATCGGCGATACCGCTGCTTGATGTCCTGCCAGCCGAGATGCAGCCACAGCTCGCGCTGAGCGAAACCGGTTCTGAGGTCGCCGAACGCGCGCCGATAAGTCTGTGAGTCCGAAACCGGAGCAGGCATCTGTTCTCCTGCCTCGCTCTCGGGATCCTTCGCTGGTGCCGACACGACGGTCGACACTACCTCTTCACAGGTGTCGACTCTTTACAAGTACTGGCCGGTGCCACTACCACCGTGACCTGCGCCACCAGGAGCGCCCATCACGCCGGGAGGCAACGCGCCCTGCCGCATCTGCTCGAGTTGAGCTCGCGCGGCCATCTGCTGAGCGAACAGGGCCGTCTGGATGCCGTGGAACAGGCCTTCGAGCCAGCCGACGAGTTGAGCCTGCGCGATGCGCAGTTCTGCGTCGGTGGGGACCACGTCGTCGCCGAAGGGCAGAACCAGGCGCTCGAGCTCGTCGCGGAGCTCCGGTGCCAGGCCCTGTTCGAGTTCGTGGATGGAGGACTTGTGGATTTCCTTCAGCCGCGTCCGGCTCGCGTCGTCGAGCGGTGCGGCGCGCACTTCCTCGAGAAGCTGCTTGATCATCGTGCCGATACGCATCACCTTCGCCGGCTGCTCCACCATCTCCGACAGGCCGGATCCATCGTCCGATCCATCGTTCGTGGAGGATCCGGCGGCGCGGGCCGCAGCGGCCGTCGCTTCCTCGCGGCTCAGGGCGAGCGGTTCTCCGTTGGGGCCGATCACAACAACGTGGTCGTCGGGCGCACTGTTCGGCTCGGATTGAGTCATATATCCATCTTTACGCCTCGCTCGCCGTTGCGCGATCGTCTGGGGCGATTATCCTGGTTCGGTCGTCGGGAACAAGTGGAGGCCGGGAGGATCGAGCGTGCGAGGTGGGCAACCGTTCCCTGGCGAAACAGGACGTGGAACACATGCTGCACCGGTCGGCGCTTAGAGTGTCCGGCATGGGTTACGACGTCGCGCGAGTGAGAGGGTCCATCCCCTCGCTCGGCGACGGGTGGATTCATCTCGACCCTCAGCTGGGCATGCTGATCCCGGACCGCGTGTCGACCGCCGTGTCCACCGCTTTCCGGCACAGTGCCTCCAATCATTCGGCCGGCAACACCGCGGCCAAGCGCAGCGCAGCTCTCCTGGAATCCGCTCGCGTCGCCATCGCCGATCTCGTCGGTGCCTATCCGTCCGGTGTGGTCATCGGTCCCGACCGCGCGACGCTGCTGTCCTGGCTCGCGGATTCGATGAGCTCGCGGCTGGGGCTCGGAACCGGCTTGGTGCTCTCGCGACTGGACGAGGAAGCGAACGTCGCGCCGTGGCTGCGGGTCGCCAGCAGATCCGGCGCGCACGTGCGATGGGCCGAGGTCGAAATCGATACGTGCGAGTTGCCCACGTGGCAGTTCGATGACCTCATCACCTCGACCACTCGGCTCGTCGCGGTTACTGCGGCATCGCCGATCGTCGGCAGTGCACCCGATGTTCGGGTCGCAGCGGATCTGGTGCACGAGGTCGGTGGGCTGATCGTGGTCGACGCGGCCGGAGCGGCCCCCTACGCCCACGTCGACATCAAGGAACTCGGAGCCGACGTCGTCGCGATCGACACCGCCGCATGGGGCGGGCCGTCGGTCGGTGCGCTGATCTTCCGCGATCCGACGCTCCTGGAACAGTTGCCTTCGATGTCGCTGAACCCGTCGGCGAAGGGGCCTCAGCGGCTCGAGGTCAGCGCGCATCAGTACGCGTTGTTGGCGGGGGTGGTCTCGTCCATCGACTATCTGGCCAATCTCGACGACGCAGCGACCGGGACGCGTCGCGAGCGCCTCGAGCTGTCGATCGGATCCCTGCAGCATTACCACGACGGCCTGTTCGATTACCTGATGAAGGCGCTCGAATCCCTGGACCACGTCATGGTGCTCGGCAATGCGCCGACGCGTATTCCTACCTTGAGCTTCACCGTCGATGGTGTTCCCGCGGTGAAGGTGTCCGAGCAACTCGCGCAGGCCAGAATCGGCAGTGTCAGCGGAGTCCACGGTGGCAGTCGGTTGCTCGACGCATTGGGCGTCAACGACGAGGGTGGTGCCGTCACCATCGGTCTGGCTCCGTACACCACCCGCTACGAGATCGATCAGCTCCAGGCTGCGTTGTCCGCTCTCGCGCTCTAGCGGGAGCGGCTCCGCCGCACGTGCATAGAAGTTCGTAGTGGGCTACGAACTTCTATGCACGACCTGAGGCGCACATCACTGCACGCGCAGGATAACCTTCCCGATGGTCTCGGCCTCGTCGAGCATTCGATGTCCTTGCGCTGCTTCGGTTATCGGGATTTCGGCGTGTACGACGGCAGTGACGCGGCCCTCGGAGATCATCGGCCACAGGTGCGCGGTCATGTCTGCGACGATGTTCGCCTTGCTCGACGGCCCGGTTTCGGGGCGGCCACGCAACCCGGCTGCGTGCACCGAGCCGCGCTTGGCGAGGAGTTTTCCGAAGTTCAGCTCGCCCTTCACGCCGCCTTGCATGCCGATGGTGACGACGGTGCCGTCCATGGCCAAGGCGTCGATGTTGCGGTCGAGGTACTTCGCTCCCATGTTGTCCAGGATCAGGTCGGCACCGTGATCCTGTGTCTGTGAACGTATCTCGGTGACGAAGTCCTGGTTCTTGTAGTCGATCAGGATGTCGGCTCCGAGGTCTGCGCACATGTCCAGCTTGTACTTCGAGCCGGCGGTGACGGCGACGGTGACGCCCATTTGCTTGGCCAATTGGATTGCGTGAGTTCCGATTCCGCTACCACCACCGTGGACGAGCAGTACCTGGCCCGAGCGCATGTGTGCATCCATCACCAGGTTGGACCACACTGTGGATGCGACTTCCGGAAGTGCTGCTGCCACATGCAGATCGAGGCCCTGGGGGATGGGAAAGAGCTGGGTGGCGGGTACGGCGACCTGCTCGGCGTACCCACCGCCGGCCAACAGGGCGCACACCCTGTCGCCGACGTTCCAATCGCTGACGCCCTCGCCGAGCTCGGAGATGATGCCCGAGCATTCGAGTCCGAGAATGTCGCTGGCACCCGGGGGCGGCGGATAGTTGCCTTGACGCTGCATGAGATCGGCACGGTTGACGGCGGTGGCCGAGACGTCGACGATCACCTGCCCGCGGCTCGGACGTGGGTCGGGAACCTCGGTCCATTCCATGACGTCGGGGTCGCCGAATTCTTTGAGTGTGATGGCACGCATGTCTCCATAGTGCGCCTCCGGCGGCAGGAGTGGAGCCTGCGGCACGACCCAGATGAGCAGTGGTGCGGTTAGGTGCCCCAGGGGGCACTCGCCCGCACCACTGCCGCAGGCACCTACAGGTCCCAGAGATTGATTCCGAAGTCCTCGGCATGCGTGTCGATCTCGGCGAGTTCGGCATCGGTGAAGTCCAGGTTCTGCAGTGCCGCCACGTTGTTCTCGAGCTGTTCGACGCTCGATGCGCCGATCAGTACCGAGGTCACGCGCGGGTCGCGCAGGGCCCAGCTCAGGGCGAGTTGTGCGAGGGACTGGCCGCGAGTCGAGGCGACGTCGTTCAACGCCCGGAGGTGCGCGATGTGGTCGTCGGTGAGCCAGTCCGGATTCAGCGATTTGCCCTGCGCTGCTCTCGAATTGGACGGAACGCCGTCGAGGTACTTGTCGGTGAGCATGCCCTGGGCCAGAGGTGAGAAGGCGATGACGCCTGCGCCGACGGCATCGAGGGTGTCGAGCAGTTCGGGTTCGATCCACCGATTGACCATCGAGTAGCTCGGCTGATGGATCAGCAGGGGAACGCCCGCGTCGGAGAGGAGGTCCGCCATTTTCTGCGTGCCCTCGGGCTTGTACGAGCTGATGCCCGCGTACAGCGCTTTGCCCTGCTGGACAGCGCTGATCAGTGCGCCTGCAGTCTCTTCGATCGGGGTGTCGTGGTCGGGCCGGTGGCTGTAGAAGATGTCGACGTGATCGAGTCGCATCCGCGTCAACGACTGCTCGAGCGAGGACAGCAGGTATTTCCGAGAGCCACCGAAGCCGTAGGGGCCGGGCCACATGTCCCAGCCGGCTTTGCTGGAAATGATCAGCTCGTCGCGATATCCGGCGAAGTCCTCGGAGAAGATGCGGCCGAAGTTCTTCTCCGCGCTGCCGTACGGCGGGCCGTAATTGTTGGCCAGATCGAAGTGCGTGATACCGAGATCGAATGCGCGACGCAGGATCGCGCGCTGGTTCATCAGCGGTACGTCGTCACCGAAGTTGTGCCACAGCCCCAGTGAGATCGCCGGTAGCCTCGGCCCGCGGGACCCCACTTGCCGGAAGAGCATGGACTCGTAGCGATCGGCGGCGGCGACGTACGGCGGGTCGATGTTGGGATCGGTCATTCTTTGACCTTAGGGCGCTGTACCGAACAGGGCCTCGAACCGCGTCAACCTACTCGTGGGTAGATTTCCTGCCTAAGATGACACGCGTGACGGCCGAATTAGCCATTGGTCCCGGGGGGGACCCGCAGTGGCTCGACACTGCGGAAATGAAAGCATGGCGCGCCTATATGGACGGCGGGCAACGATTGATGGGGGTATTGAACAAGGATCTGCAGGATCGCCACGACCTGTCGATGGCGGAATACCGAATCCTGGTGATGTTGTCGGAATCGATCGACGGCTCCATCAGAATGAGTGAGCTGGCCGACGGCGTCCTGTCCTCGAGAAGTCGCCTGACGCATCAGATCAGGCGAATGGAACTCCAGGACATGGTGACTCGCAGTACCTGCGTCAACGACGGCAGAGGCGTGCTCGCGGTGATCACCGAGGAAGGCCGTCGGCGATTGGCGGAGGCGGCACCGACCCACGTCCGCAGCGTCCGTCGGCACCTCATCGACATTCTCTCGCCCCACGAACTCGAGGTGCTCGGAGACATCTTCGAGAAGGTCGACGCCGCGATGGACGCGTCCGGTTCCACACCGCGACGATGAGCGGCGGACGACGAGGGGCGATTGGGCCTCGGCCCGCCGGGCCGTTTAAGATCGCACACGGAAGCGTGGCAGAGCGGCCCAATGCACTCGCCTTGAAAGCGAGAGACGTGTAAAAGCGTCCGGGGGTTCAAATCCCTCCGCTTCCGCCACACGTTCGTTTCGGAATCCGGTCCACCCGCATGGGTGGACCGGATTCGTTTGTCCCGGTCGAAGCTGATCTCCGTCGCGACCTGCTTGGTATCGATCCCGGCTCAGTGGGTACTGCCTGTTGATGAGTGAACAAGCGCGGCGCAACGACGGCGACAACGAGGGGCCTCTGGAAGAGGAGCTCGAGGACAGTTTCGACGCTGTCGTCGAGGAAGGTGCAGAGCGCTTGCATCGCACCGTGCGTACGGTCCTGATCACAGGATTGTTCGGCGGGCTCGAAGTTTCCCTGGGTGTGATGGCGTATCTGGCTGTGCTGGACGAGACCGGCAGCCATCTGCTGGCAGGTCTGGCGTTCGGCATCGGCCTGGTGGCCATCTACCTGGCACACGGTGAGCTGTTCACCGAGGACTTCTTGATGCCGATCGCCGCGGTGGTGGCCCGCAACGGAACTCCGCTGCAGCTCGCGAGGCTGTGGATCGGCACGCTGCTGGCGAATCTGCTGGGTGGTTGGCTCGTGATGTGGTTGATAGCGCACGCATTTCCGCAGTGGCAGAAGGTGTTGTCCGAATCCGCGCAGCATTTCGTTCACGCACCGCTCGATCTTCGGTCGGTCTGTTTGGCGGTTCTCGGTGGCAGCACGATAACGCTGCTGACGCGCATGCAGCAGGGTACGACGTCGGATGTCGCGCGGATCATCGCCGCCATGGGGGCAGGCTTCCTGCTCGCCGGGTTGCAGATGTTCCATTCGATTCTCGATTCCCTGCTGATCTTCGGAGCCATCCACGCAGGCGCAGACGTGAGTTATCGAGAGTGGATCGACTGGTTCGGATACACGGTGCTGTTCAACATCATCGGGGGCGTCGTGTTGGTCACCGCGCTGCGTCTGGTGCGCACAAAGGAACTGGTGAAGTCCGAACGTGACCGGAATCCCGAGTAGTCAGCGGCGACGGCAGTCATGGACTGCCATCCGACACCCAACGCTCCAGGCTCAATCCGGTCTCGAAGCGTCGCACAGATTTGGAAATAGGATCGATGAATTCGATTGCACTGGCGAGTAATTGAAGTGGATCAGTGAAATCGTCGACGGCCCGGTTGGTGGCAGTCGGGTAGAGGTCGTCGCCGAGGATCGGCACCCCGAGCGAATTCATGTGCAGTCGCAGTTGATGAGTGCGGCCGGTCGACGGTGTCAATCGATAGCGACCGAGTCCGTCTCGATGCTCCAGTAGTTCGACGGTGGTGTGCGCGTTGGGTTCTCCGGGCACCTCGTGGGCCGTGAATTGTCCTCTCTCGGAGACGATTCGGCTGCGAACGGCGGTGGGCAGGGTCAGTGTGGGGTCGTACGAAGCGATCGCCTGGTACTCCTTGTGGACCTTTCGATCCTGGAAGAGCGTTTGATATGCGCCGCGCAGGGTCGGATCGACGACGAACAGGACCAGGCCCGCGGTGACGCGATCGAGTCGGTGAGCGGGCACCAGTTGTGGCAGGTCGAGTTCGAGACGCAATCGCACGAGCGCGGTCTGCAGAATGTGGCCGCCGCGGGGGATGGTCGGAAGAAAGTGGGGCTTGTCGATCACCAGCAGCGCGTCGTCGCGGTACACGATCGAGATATCGAAGGGCACAACGGTTTCCGACGGCAGATCGCGGTGGAACCAGACCGCCTCACCGGGAACGTACGGCGCGTCGGAGGAGACGGGACCTCCCATGTCGACGATCTCGCCGGCGTCGAACATGGCGTCGATCCGGTGTGCAGGGATTCGTAACTCGGTCGCCGTCAGGAAGTCACGGACGGTGCGCCAGGTGCCGTCCTCGGGCATTCGGATGCGCGCGGGGTCCAGGCCGTGTCGCTTCGCCAGGGGAGGTTGCTGGCGTCGTCTCACCGAGTGAGCGTATCCGCCCGCCGAGATCGCACTTATGCAGGCATTTCGCGATGATCTGCCCGCATAAGTGCGAATTCGCTACTCGCAGCCGATGCCGTCGTCGTCGCGATCGAGATGAGGCCCGTAGCCGTACTCGTCCCGATAGACCGGAGCGGCACCGGCGTCGCGGGCCGCATCGCAGTTCTCGTACTGGAAGGCGCCGCCCTGTTGGGGTGCCGGGGCAGGAGCACCTTGAGGCTGTGGTGCAGGAGTGGGTGCCGCCAGCGGGGCCGGAGGCGGTGGGAGCACCGGGCAGAACTGAGCCGAACCGCTGTTGCAGAGGAAATCGGTGATCGGATCGGCCGAGGCGACGGCCGGTGCGGACACCAGGACGGCTGCAGCGATAGCGCCGCTGATGCCGAGCTTGACCAGCAGATTCTTCGTCTTCATGAGGCTCCAATCGAGGGGGTGTGATCTGGAGCATCCTCGACCGTTTATTGAACTGTCAATCAAGTCATTCGGGTGATCGACGTCGCGACCAGCAAAACCCGAGCGTGTTTGGAACCTGCCGATTCGGCGTATCTACGAACGTATGAGCGAAAACGAGCAGGTCAACCAGAACCCCGAGAAGGATCCCGACGATTGGGTCACCGGTGACGAGCCGATGACCGGCCCACAGAAGAGCTACCTGAGCACCCTTGCGCAGGAAGCCGGCGAAGAAGTTCCCGAGGGTCTCAACAAGGCGCAGGCTTCGGAGATGATCGACAAGTTGCAGGGCGAAACCGGCCGCGGCTGAATCGACCCCCAGAGGTCCACTCGATGTGACATCGACCCCCCGAAAGACCACCGAATGTCACATCGAGTGCCCTCGTGGAAAGTGTGTCCACGAGGGCATCCGACCAGGTAGGCCGTTCTGTCTCGAGTACATGTAACAAAGGATCACGCGGACTTTTGGACCTGCATGTGCGCGGCTATTGTGAGCGAACCCACAGCTTTAGCGTGCGCGCATATCGGTGGGTACGTTGAGTGACGGATGTTGTTCGTGTTGCGCCCCGTGAGGGTGCGCAGGGGGAGGATGGGCAATCTGATGCACCGCCGAATGTTGGCAGTAGCGGGCACTGCTCTGGCAGTGTCGCTGCTGGGGTCGGGTCTCGCCGGGGCGCAGCCGCTCCCCGGTACCGGCAGTTCCGATGGCGGCGGTGTGGCTCCCGGAATCACAGCTCAGTCCCTGCCTCTGGCATCGGCACGGATCGATCGTGTGGACATGTTGACCGACCGCCGCGCAGCGGTGTGGGTGGAGTCGCCTGCCATGGGCCGCGCCATCCAGGTTCAGGTTCTTCTTCCGGCCGCGCAAGCGGTGTCACGTCCGACGCTCTACATGCTCGACGGTGTGAGTGCCGGCAAGGAATCCGATTACAAGGAAAGCACCTGGACACAGAAGACCGACATCGTCGATTTCTTCGCGGACAAGCAGGTCAACGTCGTGCTCCCGGTCGGTGGATCGAGCAGCTACTACACCGACTGGAATGTTCCGGATCCGGTGCTCGGTGTGAACAAGTGGGAGACGTTCCTGACGTCGGAGCTGCCGCCGCTGATCGATGCGCGCTTCAACGGCAACGGCACCAACGCGATCTCGGGTGTCTCGATGGGTGCCCAGGCCGCGATGGACCTGATCACCCGTCACCCCAGCCTGTACACCGGCGTCGCCGGACTGAGCGGTTGCTACGACAATTCGCAGACCAACTTCAAGGATGCGGTGCGCGCCACCGTCGCCACCAACGGCGGCAATGCCACCAACATGTGGGGCGAGAACACCGATCCCCAGTGGGTCGAGCACGATCCGTCACGTAACGCCGAAGCACTCCGCGGCAAGGACGTCTATCTGTCCGTCGGCACCGGCCTGCCCGGTCCGTACGAGCTCGGCCCCGGTGGTAGCGGAGTCGAGGGTGCGCTGATGGGCGGACCACTCGAAGCCGCCGCGCTGTACTGCACGACCGTGTTCGATACTCGACTCCGGTCGCTGGACATCCCCGCGACGGTTGTCTACCGCCCCTACGGCATCCATCAGTGGCCGTACTGGCAGGACGACCTGCGCGAATCCTGGCCTACGCTCGAGCGCGCGCTAGGGCTGTAGAGCGAACTTCAGAAACGCGTCGTTCTCGTGCGGGTCGCCGATGGTGACCCGCACTCCGTCGTTTCCGTAGGCGCGCAGCAGTACGCCCTGTTCGGCTGCAGCAGCGGCGAATTCACCCGAGCGTTCGGCCAGCGGCAGCCAGACGAAATTGGACTGTGATGCGCCGACGTCGTAGCCGCCCGCAACGAGAGCGTCTCGTACCCGGTCCCGTTCCACGATGAGGGCATCGGTCCGGGCCAGCAGCTCCGCCGACGCCTCCAACGACGCCACCGCCGCATGCTGTGCCACGGTGCTGACGGCGAATGCGATCCGCACCTTCGACAGCGCCGTGATCACCTCGGGATCGGCCACCGCGTAGCCCACCCGCAAGCCGGCGAGTCCGTAGGCCTTCGAGAACGTCCGCAGCACGATCACGTTGCGTCGTCCGCGTGCCAACTCCACTCCGTCGGTGTGATTGCCTGCGTCGGGTCGGGTGTACTCGAAGTAGGCCTCGTCGAGGACCACGAGAATGTTCGACGGTACCGCGTCGAGAAACGCTTCGAGCCTCTCGCGCTGGACCACGGTTCCGGTCGGGTTGTTCGGGTTGCAGACGAAGATCAGCCGGGTGCGGTCGGTGATGGCGGCGAGCATCGCGTCGAGATCGTGCACATGGTCGGCGGTCAACGGAACCAAGACGGGTGTCGCGCCTGCGACGCTGGTGACGATGGGGTAGGCCTCGAACGAGCGCCAGGCGAACAGAACTTCGTCGCCGGGGCCGCAGGTGATCTGAACGACCTCCTGGCACAGCGAGACGGAACCACTTCCGACAGCGACGTTCTCCGTGGCAACGCCGAGTTTCTTCGCCAGTGACTCGACGAGGGCGGTCGCTCGATTATCGGGGTAGCGGTTGACGCCGCCGACGGCCTCCGCGATCGCGTCGCGCACGCTCGGCAGCGGTCCCTGCGTCGTTTCGTTGCTCGCCAGTTTGATCGCACCAGGAAAGGTGCGGCCGGGAACGTAGGCGGGGATGGCGTCGAGGTCGGGGCGGATGCGCGCGGTCACGGCTGCCATTATGCGCCCAGGTTCGGGGTTGACTTCTGCGCGTCCGTGATATTGCTGTGCGCGGCGGGGCAGATCGTCCTATCTTCGTTAAGTATGTCGGGAATCTTCAGCGACGCCGCAGTCCTTCGTTCCGCCACCGCGCCGACCATCGGCGCGGACGACGAGGTGGATACGTCCGCGCACGAATCTCCCCCGCAGGAAAAAGTACCGCTGATCGCCGTCGAACCCGATGGACCACCTCGCGGCGGAATAGTCGTACTGCACGAGGCGCGTGAGGTGCCCGAGTCTCTACTCGACCTCCTCCGTGCACTGGCGTTGGAAGGTTGGCTCGCCGTCGCGCCGAACCTGTTCCATCGAGGCCACGGCGACGAGAAGGAAGTTTTCGGAGACGACCTCTTCGCGGACTTCGACGCCACCTCCGACTGGCTCGTCCAGCGCGGTGTCTACCCCGATTGTGTCGGGGTGATCGGGTTCGACGATGCAGGTACGGCAGCGTTGATCGTGGCCACCAGTCGTCCGGTCGGGGCGGCGGTCAGTGTTGCGGCAGCGGGCATCGTCGAGCCGCTCAACTCCGACGCGGTCGCGTTGGTCGAGGCCGCACCCAAGCTGCAGGCCCCCTGGCTCGGTCTCTACGGCGAGGACGACCCCCACACCCCACCGGATCACATCGAAGCCCTTCGCGACGCCGCCACGCGTGCCTCAGTGGCCACGAACGTCGTCAGCTATTCGGGCTTGAAGCACCGAGCCGATCATCCCCGCGAACAACCCGGCAGTTCCGATCACAGCGACCCCGCAGCGGCCGCGCTCGTCGACGCGCAGACCCGAATCTTCGATTGGTTCGACAGCTTCATGCGCTGAAGAGCAACAAGCATCTTCTACGCGAACGCCGCGCGAACCGGAGGCGTCGACCAGCCGTTTTGCCTTCTGGCCTTTGCCGTGTGTAATCTCTTTCCTCGGCGGTCCGAGAGGGCCGGCAGCCTAGGAGGCGTGCCAGAGCGGCCGAATGGGAGTCACTGCTAATGACTTGTCCTTTCACCGGGACCGGAGGTTCAAATCCTCTCGCCTCCGCCACGAACGGTAGATCGTTACCGTTCTGCTAGACCAGTTGGATAACTGAACATGCGCCCGTAGCTCAACGGATAGAGCACTTGACTACGGATCAAGAGGTTAGGGGTTCGAATCCCTTCGGGCGCACAGAAGAAGAAGCCCCGAACTGCAGCGATGCGGTTCGGGGCTTTTTCGTCGGCGTGGTCGCGGCACGTCCCAGGTACGACTTGGTGTTCCGAGTTGCCAACGGACGAAATACGGCGTTACCTGGGCATCTATGACTTCCCGAACTCACATCCCGGTCGGCTCTTCCGACCCTGACCGTCACGAGGTCGACGCCGGGCAGAACGGGACGTCGACCTCCGCCATCCGCCCGCCTCGACTCGACAGAGTGGTCTTCGGTGTTGCAGCCGTCGTTGTGGTTGCCATCATCGTGTGGGGCCTGGTGGTGCCGGACAATCTCGAGTCCGTCTCGTCCTCGACACTGAACTGGCTCGTGACCAACCTCGGCTGGCTCTTCATCCTCGCCGCCACCGGGTTCGTGATCTTCTCGCTTTATCTGGCGGTGTCCAAGTTCGGACGTATCCCGCTGGGTGCAGACGGCGAGAAGCCCGAATTCAAGACCGTCAGCTGGATCGCGATGATGTTCAGTGCAGGCATGGGCATCGGCCTGATGTTCTACGGTGTCTCCGAGCCACTGACTCACTTCGTCACACCGCCTCCGGGAACGGGCGGTGGCGTCGGAACTGCCATGGCCACCACCATGTTCCATTGGAGTTTGCACCCGTGGTCCATTTACGCGGTGATGGGCCTGGCCATCGCGTACGGCACGTATCGCCGCGGTCGCAAGCAACTCATCAGCTCTGCGTTCATTCCTTTGATAGGTCGCCGCGCCGAAGGCCCGATCGGCAAGATCATCGACATCCTGGCCATCTTCGCGACGCTGTTCGGTACTGCAGCATCGCTGGGACTCGGTGCGCTGCAAATCGGTTCCGGATTCGAGGTGGTCGGCTGGATCGGTGAGAGCGGCACACTGTTGCTCGTCGCCATCGTCGCGTTGTTGACGCTGGCGTTCGTGGCATCGGCGGTGTCCGGCGTCTCCAAGGGTATTCAGTGGCTCTCCAACACCAACATGGTGCTTGCGTTGGTCCTTGCCATCTTCGTGTTCGTCGTCGGCCCGACTGTGTTCATCCTCAACATCATTCCGACGAGTATCGGCGACTACGCGTCTCAACTGTTCGACATGTCCGCCCGGTCGGCGGCGAACTCGGATCCCGAGACGGCTTCGTGGCTCTCGTCGTGGACCATCTTCTACTGGGCGTGGTGGATCTCGTGGACCCCGTTCGTCGGAATGTTCCTGGCGCGCATCAGCCGTGGCCGCACCATTCGTGAATTCATCGTCGGTGTCATCCTGATCCCGAGTGCTGTGTCACTGGTGTGGTTCGCGATCTTCGGCGGTGCCGGTATCGGTGAACAGCAGGACGGCATCGACCTCGCGACCCGCGACAGCACCGAGTCGCAGCTGTTCGGAATGCTCGAAAACCTGCCCCTGTTCGGCATTTCGACCGTTCTCGTCATGGTGCTCGTCGGTATCTTCTTCGTGTCCGGTGCCGACGCCGCGTCGATGGTGATGGGATCGCTGTCGCAGCGCGGAACGCTCGAGCCGAGCAAGTGGGTTGTGGTGTTCTGGGGCACGTTGACCGGCGCAACGGCGGCGATCATCCTGTGGACCGGAGGCTCCGACGCGCTCAACGGCCTCCAAACGATGACCATCATTGCAGCGGCACCCTTCGTGGTCGTCATGATCGGGCTGTGTGTCTCGTTGTACCGGGACCTCAGTAACGATCCGATGATTCTGAACCCGCCACCTCACCGCAAGAAAGACAGGGTGGCTTAGGGGCCGCTCGAGATCTCAATCCCTTCGGCGTAGGGACGACGAGGCCCGAACTGCAGCGATGCGGTTCGGGGCTCTGTCGTTGTGCGCGGCGTGTGCGGCCGACTCGGCAGATACTTGGACAATCGAAACAAACCGGGCGTAGGGTTTGCTGAGACCTTCGAGGGAGGGCGCGTGAGCGATCGACCGGACAGAATCTCGAGAGAACGCGGTCGGCTGGGCGGGGTCGGGGCCGATCCTCGACCGCATGCCGTGCCCGCGCGGTTGTCCGTCCCGCTGTTGATCATCGCGGTGACGTTCATCGGCGCGCTGCCGTTCTACGTTCGGCAGCCGTTCGGTTCCGGGGAGTCGGTATCGAGTCCGATGTGGTTCGGCGGATCTGCGTATCTCGCATCACCGGCAGCGGGTCTCTATTGGCTGATTGCACTGCCGGTGTGCATCGGGGCAGTCGCTCTCTACAGCACATGGAGTGAACGTAGATCGGGCACCGAACTGCGCGTTCGTGTCTGGCTCGCGGCCAGTGTTGGATTGTGCGTTGCCACGGTCGTTGTCGTGCAGGGCGGACTGCTGTTCTACATGGGCAACTTGACGATTCGTGGACTTCTTCCGCTGTTGACCATGTCGGTAGCGGTGTTGGTCTGGGGCGTTGCTCTGCGGTCGCGAGGAGTGGTCGCAGTAGGAGTCGCGGCCGTCGCGGCGAGTCTGGTGTCGAATCTCCACAACGTGGAGAATCTTGTGCCACAAACGCTTACATTCGACAGCCGCTTCAGCTTGTGGTCGAACATCCTGCTGACGGCGCTCGTATTCGTCGTCGGGGCAGCCGCGTCCGTGATCGGCGAGCGATCCAAGCGCTGACTTCCTGCAATTCGATCGGCCGTACGCAACGGCTACCTCCTGCGGGAGTTGGAGCGGTTGAGCACGGCCCACAGGAGTTCGTACAATCCGCACAGGGCAACACTCGTCAGAGCCACCCACCAGAACCCGACGTTTACACGACGAAGGCAATGAACTGATAGATCACCATGCATCCGAAAAACACGCGCCACCAACGCTGCTTGCGCTTTTCGGCTCCCGAAGTCGACTGCTCCACGTAGTCGACCGGTGGCATGGGTTCCATCGCCACACCTTGATACATGCGAGGTGAAGGGGAGGCAACCTGGCGTTCCGGTGGAGACACAGCACAGGGCCCGAGACATACTTCGGCTCTTCAACGGCGCGTGGGACGGCGCATCGATGCAACCCATCGGGTTGTAGCCAGAGTTGTCGCATGTGAATGCGAAACCGACAATTCGTCCTGCAGTTCCGGCAGACGTGGACCGTGCTGCCGAGTCACTGGGCCTTGCTTTCTCGGACTATCCGTTCACTCGGCACACCGTCGCGGCCGATGATCACCACGAGCGGGTGACATCGCTGCAACGCATCTATCTCGATACGATCGGCTTGCGATGCGGCCGAGTGTGGGTCTCCGATGATGTTGCGGCGGTGGCGGTATGGCTCACCCCGTCTTCGGTTGGCGTAGTAGACGCATTCGAGTCCGTCGCCGAACGCATCGAGCAATTGCATGGTAACCGCATCGATATCGCGCGAAGAGCAGACGAAGCCACCGAATCGTTGAAGCCGTCGGAGTCGGTGTGGCTGTTGGCGACGGTAGGCGTCGATCCATCCGTGCAAGGGCAGGGCTTGGGGCGCGCCGTCCTCGAACCCGGTCTTCAGCAGGCCCGCGAGCACGGTTGTCCGGCCTACCTGGAGACGTCGTCGACAGCGAACCTCGCCTTGTACGAAGGGTTGGGATTCCGGGTGACCGCGTCTGTGCAACTCCCCGACGGAGGACCCGAAGTGTGGGCGATGCTGCGCGCACAGCGGCCGCGGCGTGGCAGGTGTCAAATGGTGGCCTTCAACTCGTCGGTGATGCGGTGATAGATGCCGCCCGACGTCAGTCCACCGTCGATGACGATTTCGGTGCCGGTGATGTACCGCGATGAATCCGACAGCAGGAACGCGACCGATTCTGCGATCTCTTCGGCGTCCGCGACGCGCCCCGCGGGTACCGATTGCAGACTGGTCTCCACGAAAGCCGATGAGCCGGAATGCAGTAGGGGAGTATCGACCAGACCGGGGTGGATCGAATTGACTCGGACCCCGTACTCGGCGAATTCGAGCGCGCCCACCTTGGACAGACCACGCACTCCCCATTTGCTGGCACCGTATCCTGCCGCGAAGTAGCCGAGCATCCCGGCGATGGAGGACACGTTGACGATCGAACCGCCGCCACCTTGTTTCAGAAGTGGCGCACAGGATTTCATACCGTAGAACACCGAGCTCAGATTGATGTTCATGACGCGGTGCCAGTCGTCGACGGTCGTGTCCTCGATACCCGCTCGGTGGCTGACCCCGGCGTTGTTCACCAGTCCGTCGAGGTGACCGTCCGTTGACTCGATTGCCTTCGCCAGCGCCGTCCACGATTGCGGTGCGGTGACATCGAGCTGGAAGAACTCTGCCCGGCCGCCCGCATCGAGGATGTCGGCCACGACGGCTTCGCCTGTGGCCGTCGAGATATCGGTGACCCACACCTTGGCTCCCCGGGCCGCCAGGATTTCCGATTCGACTCGGCCCATGCCGCTGCCCGCGCCGGTCACCACGATCGTCTTGTTCTCGAAGTTCATGCGAGGGCCTCTCACTCTGTTTTCAGTTCGGTGCCCTTCGTCTCGGTCACGAAGAAGACCGTGGCGAAGGTGATGACGGCGCAGAAGACGAAGTAGCCGGCGGGTGCGAGCGGATTTCCGGTGAGCGAGATCAGGTACGTGGCGATGAAAGGTGCTGTGCCACCGAGCAACATGTTGGTGGTGTTGTTGCCCAGGGCCAGGCCCGTGTACCGCACCGAGGTCTTGAGCATTTCCACGTAGGTCACGTACGAGGCACCGTTCACCACGGACACCGCGATGAACAACACCGACTGCCCGACGACGGCCTGCCACAGAGTGCCACCGGCCATCATCATGAACATCGGGACACCGAGAACGATGGCTGCGAAGCTGCCTGCGAACAGCACGGGCTTTCGGCCGTACCTGTCGGCCATGTAGCCCGAGATGGGGAGGGTGATCACTCCGAGAACCAAGGCAAGCGAGGTCGACAGGAACGCTGCCTGAGAGGTCTGGCCGCCCTCGGTCCTGAGGTACGTGGCCGCGTAGACCGATGCGATGTAGTAACCACCGGTGATGAGCGCGCCGAGCAGGATGATCTTCACGACACTGCCGCCGGACGTGCTCAGTAGCTCCGAGAGGGGAAGCTTCTTCGTCTCTCCCTTGTTCTCGAGTTCCTTGAATTCAGGGGTGTCGTCCAGGCGGTTCCTGATCCAGATGCCGACACCGCCGATCACCAGGCTCAGCAGGAACGGGATCCGCCACGCCCAGGAGAGGATCTGTTCGTCGGTGAACACCGAGTTCAGTGCCAGTGCGCACAGCGAGGCGAGCAACGATCCGATGTAGGTACCGGTGTTGACCATCGATGTCTGGGTCGCGCGCCACCGCGTCGGCGCGGACTCGGATACGAACGCGTTGGCTCCTCCTAGTTCGCCACCTGCAGCGAAGCCCTGCAGGCATCTGCACAGGACGAGAACCGAGGTGGCCCACACTCCCAGAGTGACGTACGTCGGGAGCAATCCGATTCCGGCGGTGGCGATCACCATCAGCAGGATGGTCCAGGACAGCGCGTTCTTTCGGCCGTACTTGTCGCCGATGTGTCCGAAGAAGATGCCGCCCGGAACTCGCAGGAAGAAGGCGACGGCGAACGCGGCGAACGTGCCGAGAAGCGCGGCCGTCGGATCGTCGGACACGAAGAACAGCGCGGCGATGGTGGTGGCCATGTAGCCGTAGATACCGAAGTCGTAGTACTCGACGACGGTTCCGACGACGGCGGCACGGATTACTGTCAGGGGGGATTGCTTCGGGTTCGTCCCGGGTGTGTGTGCGTCCGAGTCGGGCTGCACGGCAGGTTCGTTCGTAGTCATCGGTGTCCTCGAGGTCAGGGTGGTCAGGCCGTCAGTGGCTGTGCATCGACGGAGTGGAGGGCGGCGTTGCGACCGGCGATCCGGCCCATGGTGAGTGCATTGGCCACAGCGTTGCCGCCACCGACATAGCGCTGCCCGAGAACTCCCGCTCCTGCCTCGCCTGCAGCGAACAGGCCGGGTACGCGGGTGCCTCGTGTCGAGAGCACGGCGGAATCGGAATCGATCTCCAAACCTGCATGTGTGCAGACCAATTCGGCGGGGAGGATTCGTGCGGCATAGAAGGGGGCGGTGTCGATAGGTTCGGGATTCGACGTACTGCCCTTGTTGGCGAGTGTTCGGTGGCGAAGGAAGTCGGGGTCCTCGCCGTGGGGCAGATGCGCGTTCCATCGCTCGACCGTGGAATCGAGGGCCGCGGCGGGCACAGCCATGAGTACGGCCAGCTCCGCGAGGGAGGATGCGCGAAGCGTCCGGCCGGCGTCTGCCTCGTCCTCGATGCGATCGGGTGCCCAATCGGCATATCCCGCAGGCAGATTCTGTCGAGCGTTGTCGTCGAAGATCATCCAGGCGGAGCCACCCTGACCGTCGATGATTCCGGTCGAGACGGCGTACGAGGCGTCCTCGTCCATGAATCGACGCCCCGCAGCGTTGACGTGAATACGTGATTTCGGGGGGAACCCGGACTGCCAGTGGTGGTATCGCTGAAAGTAGACGGTGGGCAGCATGAGTCCCCACCCGTCGCCGGTTATGGACGCGTCCACCGACGGTGCATAGCGCAGGTGGTCGCCGCGACTACCCTCGGCAGCAACGACGAAGGCAGCGGAGCCGGCTCGGTTGGCTGCCGGAAAATGAAGATCGACCAGCTCGGGATCTCGGGCGAAACCACCGGAGGCCACGACGACTGCTGCAGAACGGAGTTCGACATCGTCGGCTACGACTCCCACGACCCGGTCGCCCTCGGTGAGGAGCGCTTGCACGCGAGTGTCGAGAACGACCTCGATTCCGTGCCTGCGGCGCGCTGCGTCCAGAACCTGGACGAGTCCGTATCCCTGGTCCTTCGGGACGTGACCCCTCCAGACGTCCTCGACGCCCGCCTGGCTCAGTCCCGGTTGATGCGCGTTACCGGAAATCTTTGCGGGAACGTCCAATCCGAGTCCGAGAAGCCACTCCAGTGTCGGTCCGGCCTGCTCGCAGAAGGTCCTGATCAGGCCGGGCTTGAGCATCCACTGGTTGAGATCCATGTAATGCTGGAAGTATTTCTCTGCGCTGTCGTCGATTCCGAGGTCGCGCTGAACGCTCGTCGCTGCGGCGGTGAACAATCCGGCCGACAGGGCCGTCGATCCACCCAGTTCTTTGCGCGCCTCGAAGAGAATCACGGACGCACCGTTCTCGGCCGCCGTCACCGCCGCCGCCAGCCCAGCTCCACCGCCACCGATGACGATGACGTCGTAATCGGTGTCAGACATGACGCGACCCGCCGTCCACCGCGATACTGTGCCCGGTCACGTAGCGAGCACTGTCCGACAGCAAGAACAGAAGAGGCCCGAAGACTTCTTCCGGTGCTCCGAGTCTGTGCAGAGGAACCGAATCCAGAGCTTTGGCAAGCGCTTCGGGATCTTCCTGCACCCACCGCGTCATTTCGGTGTCGATGTAGCCGGGTGCAATGGAATTGACGCGAATACCGATATCTCCGAACTCGACGGCAAGGGATTCCGTCAGGTGGGCGACGGCTGCTTTGGACGTGCAGTAGGCACCGCGGCCCTTACGGACACGAAGTGCGGATACCGAGGACATGTTGACGATCGCGCCGCCTTCGCGCATGTGACGACCCGCTGCTTGCGAGCCGTACAGAACGCCTTCGACGTTCACGCCGAGCGTGGCACCCATCTGCTCGGGGGTGATGTCCGCGGCGTAGGCGAACGGGAAGATTCCCGCGTTGTTGATCCAGAAGTCGATCCGGCCGAATTCGGCCAGGGCCGTCCGGGCGAGAGCCTCGTGATCATCGGCGACGGTGACGTCGGCTCGAGCGCCGATGATCGTCCCGGGTCGTTCGACCAGTGAGTCGGTGCTCAGCTCCGTATTCAGTTGCTCGGCCGTCTCTTTCATCCGGGCGTCGTTGATGTCGGCACCGACGACGTGTACGCCGCGCGCCGCAAGTCCCTTGGCGAACACCGATCCCATGCCCTGGGCGGCCCCGGTGACGACGGCAACCTTGCCCGCCAGTTCGGGGTACACCGCAGTCATCGTGCGATCGACGACGCGTCCTGGATTGGGGTTGTTCATGGCGCTCTCCTCGTGCAAAAGATCTCGGCCGGGTCCGTTTGCACCGACCTCGACTATGTGCGATAATCGCACGCAGTGTGCGATTCAGATCGAACTGTAGGTGGTCCACCTCACAGTCGTCAACAGGGGGCAGTGCATGACCGACGGAAAAACCACGGTGTCCATCGATTCGGGGATGTCCAAAACGCTGCATCACGGCCTCGTCGTGCTCGAGCTGTTGGCCGAGCATCCGAACGGCTTGTCGATCACCGAGATCGCCGACGGGATCGGTGTGCACCGCACCGTTGCGCATCGGCTGGTTCGCACGCTCGAGGCTCATCATCTGTGTCGGCGAGACGAGTTCAAGCGAATTGCCCTCGGTGCCGGGCTGGTGGCACTCGCCGAACCCGTCGAGCAGGATCTGCGAACCGTGGCACGCCCGGTACTCGAAGAACTGGCGGATCAACTGGGCGCGACCGTCCATCTCGTCGTTCGCGAGAATTCAACGGAAGTAAGAGCTTTGATGGTTGTCGAGCCACGAGGGGCGAAGGTCCACGTGGCATTTCGTGGAGGGCAGGTCGACCCGATCGACCGGGGGTCTGCAGGCCTGGCAATGCTCGCGTCCTTGCCCCCGGAAGATGGCGAACGTGCGGAAGTGGCGCGGGCGCGAAGCGTTGGATACGCGGTCACCCACGGCGAAGTGATTCCATCGGTAGGAGGAGTGTCCGCCGTCGTGCCGGGTCGCCGCGGAGACGCGATGGCGAGCTTGGGTGCGTCGGTGTTCGAGATCGGCGACGAAGAACAGCTCGGTGCGGCCGTCGTCGCTGCAGCGGCGCGGTTGGGGCGTTTGCTGCGCTAGTCAGCGACGACGGGTCGTGTCAGGCGTCGTCGCGTGACACGGTCCTGTGCTGGATGCGCCACTGATCATCGACTCGCACAACACGATCCCGGACCGAGGTGAATCGGACGAGCCGGGTCTCGCCGCCACGCGGTGTTGCCATGATCTGGAGGTAACAGTCGACTGCGAGTTCATCGACGCTCACGAGATCGACGGCAATGTTCGTGATGACGTGCCGGCGCCTCTCGTTCGCGTCGGCCGCGCTGTCGAAGAAGCCTTGGGCAAAGGCGGTCAGCTGGTCGCTACCGACCTCGGGTTCGGGGTAACTGGGTGAATCGAAGACGCCGTCTGCGGTGAATGTCTCTGCCCATTCCGTTGCGCGTCCGGAATCGATTGCGTGGCTTTGTCTGCCGTACAAAAGCTGGACCTCGGCAATGGTTCCCGCATCTGGATCGGGCATCGGCGTCTCCTTCGGTGCGCTATTCGCACGGACAGTGCGTATTGCCGATGACGTTACGTCCGGTCCGTCCGGCAGTCGAGTCAGGGGTCCACTCGGCGCAGCCGAAAATGAAGCGCGCGAGTCACGCCACGTCTGACATCATCGTGCTGTGAAGATCATTTCGATCAATGCATGGGGCGGCGCGATGTTCGACGAGCTCGTTGCCTGGCTCGAAACCGTTGACGCGGAGGCCATTTGCCTCCAGGAAGTCACGCGCACCGCAGATCGGTCAGGATGGTCGACGTTCGCCGACGGCGAGCGCACACTGCCGCAGCGGCTCAACCTGTTCGACGACGTGTCGGCCGTGCTACCCGGGTACACGCCGTATTTCGTCGCCAACGACGCCGGACCTGTCACCGACGGTGAGGGCGTCGAATTGCGTCAGGACTTCGGGATCGCGACCTGGGTGCGTGACGACGTTCCCGTTGTAGGGCTCGACGCGCGGTTCGTCCATTCCCGGTTCGTCGATCACGCCGAGTGGAGCGCGACCGATCGCCCACGAGCTGCTCTGACGGTCACCGTTCGGGATCGCGTCGCAAGTAAGTCCGTATCCGTCATCCAATGTCACGGTCTGCGCGATCCAGCAGGTAAGGGCGACAGTCCCATTCGGCTGGAGCAGGCCAGGAAATTGGCGGAGATGGTCGAGCATGTTCGTCCGTCGGTTGACGTCGTTGTGCTCTGTGGCGATCTGAACCTGCTGCCGACCAGCGAGACGTTCGCACTGCTGGCCGAACATGGGATGACCGACCTCGTGGGAGACGCCGACACTCGAACATCCATCTACACCAAAGCAATTCGCAGTGCCAGCTACGTGTTGGTGTCGTCACCGACCGCCGTACGAAGCTTCGAGATCGTCGCCGCGCCGGAAGTGTCCGATCACCGAGCTCTGGTGCTGGAACTTCTTTGATCCTTGTCTGCAGTGCCGACAGCTGTTCGATCCGACCCCGCGGGCGTCTGCGCACTGCGTTCGGCAGCACCGCGTAAAGCGTTCGAGATCGCGTACATAGCCGGGGTGTACTGGCGCCGCGCGAGTGAGGCGATGTATATGACCCGGGTCGGAACACGATCGGTGTCGAGGAAAGCGATGGTGGTGACGTCGGGTCGGTGGTGGACCACCGACAGTTGGGGGACCATGGCGATGCCGACGCCTGCGGCCACCATGGCCTCGATTTCCTGGTAGTCGTGGGCTTCGTACACGACGTCGGGCTCGAATCCTGCTACGCGGCAACTGCGATAGAGAACCTCCGCTGCCGGGTGGTCGTTGCTCCGAATGATCCACCGCGCGCCTCGGAGGTCGTGCAAGGACACATCCCGTCCCCGGCGATCGTCGTCTATCGGAAGCAGCAGCACGGTCTGGTCTTCCATCAGTGGCTCGAGTGACAGCGATCGTTCTGCCTCTTCCGTCCAGGCGTAGCTCCACAGCAGTGCCAGGTCGATCTCGCTCGAATGGAGCATGTCCAGCAATTGCGGTCGAACGGCCGACCGAACACGAACGTCCACCCCCGGCCATCGCGAGTGATAGTCCTTCAACGCGTCGGAGAGCAGCGACGCACTGACCGTGGGAAACGAGCCGAGCCGGACCGATCCACGTTCGAGGCCCCGGATGGCCTCCAGGTCGCCGCTCGCGGCACGCATCTCGCGGCGAAACAGGCGGGCCCGGCTGGTCAGGATCTCGCCGGCCTCGGTGAGCTGTACGCCGCGCGGCAGGCGAGTGAGGACCGGCTGTTTGATGCCGTGTTCGAGTTTGCTGATGCGTTGGGACGCTGCCGAGGGAGTCATGTTCGCTCGCTCGGCACCTGCGGTCAGGGAGCCGGCCTCGGCGATGTCGAGCAGAAGGAACAACGTCACGACGTCGAACGTGTGGTTCATGCGCACATCTTTCAGCTCAGCTAAACGACCGGGTAGCAAAACGATATTGTCCTAAAAGTGTCGCGTCAATAATGTGACAGGGACAACGTTCGAGTGCGGATGTAACCGAGCACTTACCCAGCCACCCGAAAGACGCCCATGACTTCCATCGAGATCCTCCCGCTCATCGCGTTGGTTGCGATGTTCGTGATCGCAACCTTTTTTCCGATCAATATCGGCATCCTCGGATTCATCGGTGCCTTCGTGGTCGGATACTTCGCGCTGGGATTCGACGACAAGGAAATCTTGAACGAGTTCCCCAGCTCGATCGTGTTGACCATCGTCGGCGTCACCTACTTCTTCGGTATGGCCAAACGCAACGGCACCATCGATCTGCTGGTGAACAGTTGCATCAGGGCGGTGCACGGTCGGGTGACGGTGGTGCCCTGGGTGTTCTTCTTCGTCGCCTCGGTCTTGACGGCGCTCGGCACATTCAGCCCCGCCGCGGTCGCATTGATCGTGCCTGCAGCCATGGCGTTCGCAGCACGAACCGGCATGAGTCCCCTGGTCATGGGCATCATGGTGATCAACGGTGCGCACGCTGGGGCGTTCTCCCCGATCTCCGTTTCCGGCGTTCTGGTTCGTGACATCGTCGAGAACAACGGACTCGCGCTCGACCCGTGGACGCTGTTCTTCGCCAGTTACGGCATCAACCTGCTGCTCTCGGTTCTCACAGTGACGGGCTACGCGGCCCTGGCCCGGATGAAGGGCTTCGAGTACACCGCAACAGGATCCACCGATCCCGCACCCGGCAGCGGCCCGGTGGGCGGATCACCGATCGGGGCGTCCGTCCCCACCGGTGGCAGCACCGGAAGCACCGGCGGTGGCAGCACGGCAGGCGGCAGCACTGCGGTGCTCACTCGCCCGACCACAACCACGCTGGTCGACGCTCCCGCCCCGGTCACGTTCGTACAGAAGCTCACTCTGTTCCTCATCGGCGCGCTTCTGGTGCTCGTTCTGGTGTTGCACCTGCCGATCAGCTTCATCGCCATCGCCGCCGGAGCTGTGCTTGCATTCACGGATCTGAAGAAGCAGAACGAGGCCATCGCAGACATCAGTTGGTCGACGGTTCTGCTGGTCGCGGGCATGGTCACCTACATCTCGATCCTGCAGGAGGTAGGCACCATCGACCATCTCGCCGAGATGGCCATCACTATCGGCGCTCCGATCATCGTGGCTGTGGTGCTCTGCTACGTCATCGGCATCACCTCGGCATTCGCGTCCTCCACCGCCCTGCTGGCCGCGGTCATTCCGCTGGCCATGCCCTTGCTCGGAACCGGTGCACTGCCGGTCGTCGGTGTCGTCGCTGCTCTGGCCATCTCGGCCACCGTCGTCGACGTCTCGCCCTTCTCGACCAACGGTGCGCTCGTGCTGGCCAACGCGCAGAACATCGAACGCCCACGCTTCTATCGCCAGTTGCTGCTCAATGCCGGAGTCGTCGTGGCCATCGCGCCGGCTCTGTGCTGGCTGATCCTGGTTGTCGTCCCCGCCCTGTTCTGAACCGGTACCAGTGCGTTAAGTGTTGCTGCACGGCATGAACATATTTCGTAATTGTGCTTGATCATCCTCTGGCCCAGGGTGGAAGCATCGGATCCTGATCGGAAGGCACAGCAGATGTTCACTCTTCGTGGAACCTGGATGCGTGGGGGGACCAGCAAGTGCTGGTTGTTCAACGCGGTCGATATCGACCCGTACGTCGCCGAGGCCGGCGGGCTCGACAACATCCTCACTGCCGCGTTCGGTTCCGGCGATCCACGGCAACTCGACGGAGTGGGTGGGGGCAGTTCGACGACCTCCAAGGCCGCGATCGTTCGTCGCTCCAGCGCTCCGGGTATCGACGTCGATTACCTCTTCGCTCAGGTCGCCATCGAGAACCGCACGGTCGAGTGGGGCAGCAACTGCGGAAACTGTGCGACGGCGATCGGGCTGTACGCCGTGCAGACCGGTCTCGTCGCCGTCGACGATCGCGTCACCGTGGTGCGCATGCGCAACGAGAACACCGGTGCAATTCTCACCGCGGAGATCTCGACCCCGGGCGGACGCATTCCCGCCGAGGGCGGCGCGGCTGTCCCCGGAACCACGGCCCTCGGTGTGCCGGTGGGGCTCACCTTCACCGACCCTGCCCCTGACCGACCGACGATGCTTCCCACCGGCGCAGAGATAGATCGAGTTACGCTCGGCGACCGTGAGTTCCGAGGAACATTCGTTCGTGCCGGTGCACCCGCCGCGTTCTTCGATGCTGCCGATTTCGGGCTGGACGGTTCGGAAAGCAACGATGTCGTCGCCGCGCACGTCCCCACACTCATTGCGCTGCGTAGGCTGGCAGCGCTGAGAATGGGACTGAGCAAGCCCGAAGAGCCCGTCTCGCATGCCGTTCCGAAGGTCGGAATCATCGGACCTCCCGTGGGCTACACCACGACCACCGGTGAGCGCGTCGCCGCTGCGGACTACGACATCTCGGTGCGCATGCTCTCCATGATGGCACCGCACCCGGCGATAGGACTGACGTCGGCGGTTGCTGTCGCAGCGGCTGCCACGGTCACGGGTGGTGTGGTCATTGCCAACGCCCGCATCGGCTGGCCCGGATCACTCCGCATCGGCACAGCGGCAGGTGTGCTGGACGTCGACTACGTCACGGATCGGGACGGATTTCTGCACTCGGTCACCCTTCATCGAGCGGTGCGTCGTATCGCCACCGCCGATCTGTTCGTCGTGCCCATGCCCACTCTCGTCGGTGCGCACTAGGGCTGAGCGACATCGCTTCTCAGAATCGGGCGGCGACGTCCTCGAACATCTTCAGTAGCACGGTCGCACTCGGCGAGAGCTTCTGTTCCGCCAAGTGGGCCAGCAAGATTCGACGCGACGGTGCGCCCGTCAACGGGACCAATCGCACATCGTCTCGAATATTGGACAGAGCCATCCGGGGTGCGAACGACACGCCGAGGTCCACCGCCACCATGGCCTGAGCCTCCTGATAGTCGTTCGCTGCGAACGACACCGACGGCGAGAACCCGGCAGCATGGCATGCCCGTTCGAGCGCTGCACCCACCGGATGAGTGTCCTCTCTGGTGATCCACTGCTCGTGTTCCAGCTCGTTCATGTGGATCGAACTACGCTCGGCCAGATGATGATTGACGGATACGACGAGCATGGGTGGGTCGATCATGAGTTGGTGCACCGTCAGGTCCGAGTCTGTGATTCTGGCCCACTCGTAGTCCCAGAGTAGGGACAGCTCCACCTCACGGGTGTCGAGCATTCCCCGGAGCCCGGCGAATCGCGAGCTGCGCACCGTCAGTGCCACCGCAAGATGACGAGATTTGAACAGCTTCACCACGGGCGGTAGCAGACTGGCCCCTGCGGTGGGGAAGGTTCCTATTCGCAGCGTCCCGGCGCGCAGGCCGGAGAGGTCTTCGAGTTCGTTTCGTGCAGCGAGTAATTGCGTCTCGATTCGTTCTGCATGACGCACCAGAACCTCACCCGCCTCGGTCAGTCGAACTCCCCTGGCGTGGCGCTCGAGCAGTGGTTGCCCGGCTTCGATCTCGAGCTTGCTCAACTGCTGCGAGACCGCAGATGTGGTGAAGCTCAAGCGAGTTGCGGCCGCCGTGATGGATCCGGTTCGCACGACCTCCACCAGAAGCAGCAGGCGTCGGGTGTCGAACATGATCGAACCACCTTTAAGTGAAAGTTAAGGGATCTCGACTTTTTCGTAATTGTACTCGACGGCTGTGTGATGCAGGCTATGAACAGCAACCGCACGAGAGCTGCGTCACATGACCGCAAGGCTCCCTCGAATGTTCAACTCCAAGAACGTTTTCGAGAGTAACGATCGGAAGGTATCCGAGGATGTATTCACTGCGTGGCACGTGGATGAGGGGCGGGACCAGCAAATGCTGGCTCTTCAGCTCCGTCGACGTCGAGCCATTGATCGAACAAGCAGGATCTCTGGACGAGATTCTGGTCTCCGCCTTCGGATCCGGCGACCCCCGCCAGCTCGACGGCGTCGGCGGCGGCAGCTCGACCACTTCGAAGGCGGCCATCGTCAGCAGGTCCTCCGAGGACGGAATCGACGTGGACTACCTCTTCGCTCAGGTTGCCATCGGTGACCGAAAGGTGGAGTGGGGAAGTAACTGTGGCAACTGTGCCACCGCGATCGGCCTGTACGCACTCCAGCAAGGACTGGTGCCGATCGATCCGATTACCACCGTCGTACGGCTTCGTAACCGCAACACCGGTGCGGTGCTGCTCACCGAGATCGATACCCCGGGCGGCGTGGTTCCGACCGAGGGGTCGGCCCAGGTTGCCGGAACATCGGCCCTCGGCGTTCCCGTCGGACTGACGTTCATCGACCTGGGTGCCGATCGCACTCGGCTGCTCCCCACCGGGGCGGTGGAGGACACCGTGGAGCTACATGGATCGCAGTACCGCGGCACCATGGTGGTCGCCGGCGCTCCCGCTGCGTTGTTCGATGCATCCGACCTGGGTATGACCGGAGCCGAGACCGCCGCCGAACTGACCGAACGTGTTCCGCTACTGGTCGAATTGCGCCGTAGTGCAGCACTGCTCATGGGGCTGTCGCGCCCGCAGGATCCGATCACGCACGCAGTGCCCAAGGTCGGCATTATCGCGCCTCCGGTGGATTACCACCTCGAAGACGGAACGCTCGTCTCGGCCGGCGAGTACGACGTGTGCGTGCGCATGCTCTCGATGATGGCACCGCATCCGTCCATCGGCCTGACGTCGGCGGTCGCGGTGGCCGCTGCCGCAACCGTGCGCGGCGGTGTGGTGGATCGGGTCGTCCGCGGTGCGGTCACCTCGACGCTGCGACTGGGGACGCCGGCAGGTGTGTTGGCCGTCGATGTCGACATCGCTGCGGACGGCAACCTCACCAGCGTGACCCTGCACCGCGCTGCACGACGTATCGCGACAGCAGAATTGTTCGTTTCCGCTGCGGCAAGAGCACTTTCGATCGGATAGCTCGACCTGTGAACACGGCTTCGACGACTGAAGAAAAGGAAGATCATGAAGGTTAGCATCGAGAATCTGAGCCTCGCTTACTCGGGAAACACTGTTGTCCGCGACCTCGACCTGGAGATCGCCGACGGAGAATCCCTGGTGCTGCTGGGGCAGTCCGGCTGCGGTAAAACCAGCACGATGCGCTGTGTGGCAGGGCTCGAAACCCCAAGCGCCGGGCGCATCACGATCGGTGACCGCGTCGTCCACGACTCCGACAAGAACAAGACGATCCCGCCGCACAAACGCAACGTGGGCATGGTCTTTCAGTCCTACGCAGTGTGGCCGCACCGGACCGTGTTCGACAACGTGTCGTTCTCCTTGAAGATGCAGAAGGTCAACAAGACCGAGATGAACCAGCGCGTTCTCGAGGCCCTCGACCTCGTCGGGTTGGGTGAAATGGCCCACCGCGGAGCGAGCTTGCTCAGTGGTGGTCAGATGCAGCGGGTGGCGCTGGCTCGGTCCTTGGTGATGCGCCCCAGCGTGCTCCTGCTCGACGAGCCGCTGTCGAACCTCGATGCCCGACTGCGCGAACGACTTCGGATGGAATTGCGAGAGCTTCAGCTCCGACTCGGACTGACCACCGTCTACGTCACGCACGATCAGGTCGAGGCGTTCGCCCTTGCCGACCGAATCGCGTTGATGCAGAACGGCCGAATCGTGCAGATCGGTACCCCCGAGGACATCTACACCTCGCCGATGTCCGCCTCGGTGGCCGAGTTCCTCGGTGTCGGCAACATCTTCCGCGCCACGCCTGCCTCGGGCCCGCGCTCGACGATGGAGCTGACGGACTTCGGGCAGATTGCAGTGTCGGTCGATGCAGCGTCGGCGGCCGACGGGCCCGTCGTGGTGTGCCTGCGGCCCGAGGATCTGTTGGTCACCCCGCTGGACGATGCCGAGCCCGAGGGCCAGTCCTGGATGGGCACAGTCGATGTCGCCAGCTACCAGGGTGCGTCCATTCGATACCGCGTCACACTGGACGACGGCCCCGAGATCGAAGCCGTCGCCACCGGACACGCCAGCCGAATCCTGGGAATGGGAGAACGCGCACGGGTCACAGCAGTAGCCGGCGGAGCTCAGGTTCTCGTCGACGATCGCGTCGCCTCCGAGGCGGTGCCGGTATGAGCGCCCCCACCGACAATCGGCCCGTCACCACGACGAAGCCGCCGGTCGACACCCCGACACCCCAACGCAGGCCGGGTCCGAAGAAGTGGATTCCGACGCTTCTGCAGTTGGCTCTGCTCACCGTGATCGTGCTGTTCCCGATGTTCTTCATCGTGATGGGCGCATTCACCGACAACGCCGAGCGCACATCGCTGTTCGACTTCGGTAACTTCACCCTCGACAACTTCGCACTGCTCGGATCCTCGACGGCACGCAGTGCCCTGTGGAATTCGGCACTGGTGGGTATCGGGTCATCCATCGTCGCGCTGGCGATCGGGTGCACGCTCGCCTTCCTCGCAGCACGTACCAACGTTCCGGGTCGAAAGATGATCTACGGCATCGGTATTGCGCCGTTGTTTCTCCCGGCGCTCGTCGGGGCACTTGCCTGGGCACTGCTGGCCGGCCCGGCCACCGGTTACATCAACCTGATTCTGACTGCCATCGGTCTGCCCGGCTTCATCGACATCTACAGCTTCGGCGGAATGATCTTCATCCTCGGCATCTACTACGCGCCGTATCCGTTCCTGATGGTCCACTCTGCGCTCTCGTTGATGAATCCGGACCTCGAAGACGCCGCCAGTCTGCACGGTGCGAAGTTGACGAAGATGCTGAGCAAGATCACGTTCCCGCTCGTCATGCCTGCCGTGATCGGCTCGGGAATCCTGGTTTTCGCGCTCACCGTGGAGAACTTCCCGGTGGCACAGGTGATCGGTGTGCCCGGCGGAGTCGACACCCTGCCGACCCTGATCTACCGATTGATGAATGCATCGCCTGCCCGCGGCAACGATGCCGCCGCTGTCGCCGTCGTACTGACCGTCCTGCTGGTTGCCGTCGTCGCCTTCCAGCAGCGCGCGATGAGCAGCAAGGAATACACCACAGTCAGCGGCAAAGGTGTTCGGGCACGACAGGTTCCGCTGCGGGCTTGGCGTATTCCGGCGGCCGTGTTCGCGTGGGTGTACTTCACGCTCGCCGTTCTCCTGCCGCTCATCGCCCTTGTGTTGGCGGCCCTGCAGACCAGCCCGTACGTCGCGAACATCGGTCAGCTCTTCGACTCGGGAGCGCTGTCGTTCTGGGGACTGGGAGAGACGTTGCGCAGTGCCGACTTTCACAGCGTGATGACCAACAGCGTGATCGTCGGTGTCGCGACCGCCGCGATCGGTACCGCGTTCTGCTTCGCCTTGGCGTACACGAGGTACCGCACGAACGCTCCGGGCCGAAAGCTGTTGGAGTACCTGGCGATGTTGCCGCTGGCTGTTCCTGCCATCGTGCTCGGCCTGGGTCTGCTGTGGACGTGGCTGGCGCTTCCACTGCCGATCTACGGAACACTTGCGGTGCTGGTAATCGCCTTCGTCGCTGTCACCATTCCGCAGGGCTACCGCGGTGTCTCTGCGTCGATCATTCAGTTGGACAAGGACTTGGAAGACAGCGCTGTCATGTTGGGTGCACGGCGGCACCGGGCGATCTCCTTCGTCACCGCTCCGCTGCTCAAGGTCGGTCTGTCCTCGACCTTCCTGCTGCTGCTCATGCTGTCCATGCGTGAGCTCACCGCCGCGCTGTTCCTGTTCACCTCCGACACGCGGCTGCTGTCGATCGCGATCTTCGACGCATACGACAACGGCTCGTTCCAGTCGGCTGCCGAGTTGAGCCTGCTGTACTGCGTCGTGATCGGTGTGCTCGCAGTCCTCTCGCGTCGCTTCGGATCCAAGGAAACTGTCTGATGAGAAAATTGGTCACAGCAATCGCGTTGGGTATCGCAGTGGCAACGGCCACGGCCTGCTCACCGCCACCCGAACGCCCCGCTCTGGCTCGAGCGGCGGAGGAGATCGTCACCGACAACGGCCTCGTGATCGACGGCGAGCAGATCGCCGATCCGGATCTGTGGACGCAGGCCCAGGCCGAAGGTGGCATCACCCTGTACAGCGGCTACACCGCGGTCACCGAGGCCACGGTGCTGAAGAACTTCGAGAAGGACACCGGACTCGACGTCAAGCTCGTGCGGCTCACCCCGAACCGGCTCTACGAGCGACTGGTGGCCGAGTACGGTGCCGGCCGCCTCGATGCGGACGTCGTCAGGATCTCCGACGCCGGCTTCGTCAGCGGACTCAGCGAGCGTGGTGTGTTCCAGCCGTACACACCGCCCACTGCCGGCGAGCTGCAGGACGACGTGGTGTTCGACGGTGGCAACTACTACCGCACCTTCGATCCGATCTACACGATGGGCTACAACAGTGCGCTCATCGAGGGCGACGACAGGCCGGCGTCCTGGGCAGATCTTCTCGACGACCGGTGGAAGGGCAATCTGGGTATCGCTCAGGCCGGAGCCGGCGGTAGTGCACTGGCGCTGACTCGGTTCCAGCGCGAGGTACTCGGCGACGACTACCTCCGCGAGTACTCCTCGGAGGCAAGGGTGTTCGACTCCATCGGCGCTCAGCTCGATGCGCTCGCCCGCGGTGAGATCGAAGCAGGGACCGTCGTGGTGAGCAGCGTCAACATCGCCAACAACGAGAATGCGCCGGTCAACTTCGTGGTACCGGAGGAGGGACTGACCGCCTACGACTACTACACCGGTGTTGCATCCACAGCGAAAAACATTGCGGCCGCGCAGGTCTTCATGAACTGGAACCTCTCCAAGAGGGGACAGCAGGTCTTCAGTGATCTCGGTGAGTACTCGGTGCGCAACGACATCGACCCGCCGGTGATCCGCGGAATCGAACTGCCGAAGTTCACCGACCCCAAGGTCAACCGAATCACGCAGTCCGAGTCGATCGAGAACTCCGCTGACGACCAGGAGGCCTGGAACGCGATCTTCGGTTACAACGAGTAGTAGACCAGCTCATGTGCTGCCGCCGAGTCCACCGGACTCGGCGGCCGTACGTGTCATGTCGTGCCGATGCCATCAAGGACCGCGGCGACCAGGTTTTCGGCGTAGGCGCGGTCGGTCTCGGCTCTGTCGGCATCGGAGCGATGCGAGAAGATGACATGGCTGAATACCGCTCCGGTCACCAGCTCGAGGATTCGGGTGGTATCGGCGGACTCCGGTAGTTCACCTCTAGCCTGAGCTCGATGAACGATGAGGCGCGCTGCGACCAGTCGGCTCCGGTTGAGAGTGTCGATCATGTGTCCGAGAAGATCGGGGTGCACCCGCGCATCGAGGGCGACCCTCAGACTGACCAGACCAGCTGTCCCTCTGTAACCGTGCAGAAGCTGCACCGCCAGTTCGACGAGATCCGCCCGCAGCGTGCCGAGGTCGATCGGCGTCGCGAGTGGACTCCTGGCTTCCAGCGCATCGACGACCAAGGCCCCCTTGGATTCCCAGCGACGATAGAGCGCGGCTCTACCGACCGAAGCACGGCGGGCAACGGCGTCGAGTGTGAAACCGGACCAACCCTTTTCCCAGTACACCTCGAGCACTGCGTCGTAGACGCGGTCTTCCAGGTGCGGATCGCGAGGACGTCCTCGTCGGCTCTTGGCTTCGTCGGTCACCCCCGGATTGTCGCACCTGGTGGCATTGCGGACAATCTCTGTCTGTAATAGGTTTGCGTCCATGAGTTCTGTACGCCTGGAGGCGTCGACGGTGGATCCGACGCGTATTCCGGTGATCGTGGCTGTCGGTGAAACAAGCGGCCGCGGCGAACCCGTGGGCGTCGAACCCATGGAACTGATCACGCTCGCTGCGACTGCGGCAGTCCAGGACTCGCCGACCTCCGAGCCGTGGATTCGCCGCGCGGACAGCATCGCGTTCTGCCATATCGCCAGCTGGGCCTACGCCAGTCCCGCCGCGGCGCTGGCACGTATCTTCGGTGCCACACCAGCAGACGTGTTCGACGCTCCGATCGGTGGACAATGGCCCGCCCGACTCCTCGATCGCGCGGCCGCACGCATCGCTTCCGGAGAGTCGACGGTGGCGGTGATCGCAGGCGGTGAAGCCCAGGCCTCGATGAGCGCACTGGTCAAGGCCGGTCGAGACCCCGTCGACGACGGCGGGTGGAGCACCGATCCGGGCGGTCCGCCCACCTTCGACCTCGACCAACTCGGCAGCGCTGCAATGCAAGAAGCCGGTCTGATCTCACCGGTCCGGATCTATCCGTTGTTCGAGAGCCGATTTCGCTTCGAGTCCGGCGTGGATCCGGTAACGCGGCAGGCCGAGTGCAGCGAGCTGTACGCGACATTCTCGCTTGTCTCCGAGAAGAATCCGTACTCGTGGAACGGAAGAGCGAGGCCGGCTGCGGACATCGGAGCGCCGTCGCCGAAGAACCGCATCGTGTGCGAGCCGTATCCGCTGTCGATGAACGCCATGCCGTTCGTCGACCAGGCGGCGTGCATCGTTGTGACGAGCTTGGCCGAAGCCCGCGAACGTGGCGTGCCCGAGAGCGACATCGTGTACGTCTGGGGCGGTGCCGGTGCCGAGGACACGGTAGACATTCTCGACCGCAGTAGTTTCGGCCGGTCCGCAGCGATGGAAGATGCGATGGATCGGGCGTTGCACGGCGCGGAGATCGGGGTCGAGCAACTGGACGTATTGGACGTCTACAGCTGCTTTCCGATCGTGCCGACGCTCGCAACACGCCACCTCGGAACGCCGAAGTCGTTGATTGCCAGCGTGACCGGCGGGCACTCCTCTTTCGGCGGGCCGCTCAGCAGTCATTCGCTGCATTCGATCACCGCGTCGGTTCGGGAGATTCGTGGCGGGAAGAGCCGTGCGCTGGTGCACGCGAACGGTGGGTATCTGACCTACCACCACTCCGTGCTGTTGGCCGGCGACCAACATCCGCTCGGCTACACCGGAAATCCCGAACCCGCAGTGCTGAAATCGAATCCGCCAGCGCGAGCACCTGTCGAGGACGGGGATCTCGTGGTGGAGACTGTCTCCGTCGAGCATTCACGGCAGCGGGAACCGAACCAGGCCTTCCTCGTCGGGAGGGACGAGCGCGGACGACGCGTTGCCGCGCAGACGGCACCCGGAGACACGGCCAGTGCGCATGCGTTGTCCCTCTATCGAAGCGAACCTGCACGCGAAATCATCGGAGCAACAGTCAGTGTCGAGTCGAACGAGGGGAACATTCGTGTCCGAGGCCGATAGCATCGAACCTGTTGTACTGGCGAGGCGTGAAGGTCATGTTCTCGTCGTCACGATCAACCGACCGAAAGCTGCCAACAGCATCGACGCACGCGTGCACACGCTGCTCGGGCAGGCCTGGGAGTCGGCCGAGGCCGACCGCGACATCCGTGCCATCGTCTTGACCGGTGCGGGATCGGCGACCTTCTGCGGGGGTGCCGATCTGAAAGCCCTCGGCGCCGGAGGCCCCGGCGCCGTGACCCCGCCCGAGACCGAGCATTGGGGGTTCGCCGGGATTGTCCAACACCCGATTTCGGTTCCGATCATCTCGGCGGTGAACGGGTCGGCGATGGGAGGTGGAACCGAGATCGCTCTGGTCTCGGATATGGTCGTCGCCTCGGACACGGCCGTATTCGGCCTACCCGAGATTCGCCGCGGACTCGTCGCCGGTGCTGGGGGAGCCTTCAGGCTCATGACTGCGGTACCGGAACACATTGCGCTGGAGATGATCCTGACGGGCTAGCCGATCTCTGCGCAGGAAGCCGCGCGATGGGGGTTGGTCAACAGGGTGGTCGCGCCCGACGACGTCCTCGATACGGCACTCGGTCTCGCTCACCTGTGCACGGAGGGTGCGCCGCTCGCGGTGCGCGCATCCAAGCGGCTCGCTCGACGTATCTCCGACGGCACCATCGCGCACGAGGAACAATCGTGGCAGCAGAACCGTCAGGAATTGGATCGACTCGCCACCACGAAGGACGTCGTCGAAGGAATCACCGCATTCCTGCAGAAACGCGATCCGACATGGACCGCGCAGTGACCGCTCGGACCCGCGAACCACTGGGGTCTACTCAGCGCGAAGCCTGACGTACTGCTGTCACTGCGATTCTGGCCGCATGGCCGATGGCCTGATCGACCAGCGGGAGGTTCAGGTCCATCCGCGCTGCCCTGGTGAACACCGACACCGCGACGGGCGTCTCGCCTGGAAACGACACCACGGCGACCTCGTTGCGAATGGGCCCGATGGTGCCGGTCTTGCCCGCGACCTGCACATCCGGGTACGGGATTCCGCTACGAATCCTGTGCGGCCATACCTGCTGAGACAGAACCTCCTTCATGTACCGGCACTGCGCCGGCGATGCCGCGGTGCCCAGCCAGACCGAGCGCAGAACGGTGTTGCTGTCACGGGGTGTGGTGCAGGAGGTGTACGCCGGATCGAAGCCCGAGCTGTCGACCACTGTGTAATTGCTGGCCAGTAGACCCACCGCTTCGTCCGCGTTCAACCGGCCGGTATCACGGACGATCTGATCACCCAGTTGTTTCGTGCCACCGACGATGCGCGTGTGTTCGAGTCCGAGATCGTCGATCACTCGGGCAACTGCATCGAGCCCCACTGCGCCGAGAAGTGCGTCGGCAGCGGCGTTGTCGGAGACGGTGATCATCGAGCGTGCGATGTCTCGCCAACTCATGCTCACCGGATCCGCGAAACTTGCGATACCGGTCGGCCCGGGACTGCACTGTGCCGGAACGAGTCGCACCGAATCGGTTGCAGTCAAGGATCCTTCGTCGAATGCGCGCGCCGTGGCAACGAGCAGCACGATCTTCCACACCGACGCGGCGACGACGGGGTCGTCTCCCTCGTAGTCGACGACCGTGCCCGTGCCGTCGATCCGCTCGGCGCGCACCCAACCACGACAGCCTGCGTCGGCGAATACGGCGCGCAGCTGTTCGTCGGTCGTAGTCACTTGCCGGCCTGCAACAGGATTCGGTCGATGAGATTCACCAGAGACTCGGCCTCATCGTTGCGGCGCACGATACGCACCCGCAGGGCAACGTCGTCGGAAGAGAGGTCGAGATGTTCGGTGCCAGGCAGTACCGGACTCCCGGCAGGTACGAGCCCGAAACATCGACCTGACGCAACCCCGATCGTGGCGGCGCGAAAGGTGTTCGCAACGAACACCTCTGGATCGAGGGCGTGGCGCCGAAACGCATCGAGCAGCAGGTCGTGTGCAGGTGGATTCGCAGCCCGCGGTGTGGTGGCGAAGGCGAGGTCGGACAACATGGTCAGTCGCGGCCGCGCCGCTCGGCCCGACCTGTGACCGACTGGAACGCTGACCCGCCGGGGTAGCGCAATCACTGGTCCGGCCACCAGTCGATCGAGTACCACCGGGTGATCGATCACGGCAACATCGAGTTCGTGTGATCTGACACGGTCCAGCAAGGACACTGCTCCGCCTGTCTCCACCCGCGCTTGGACTCCGACGGACGCGGCGATACGTGCGGCCAGTGCATCGTCCAGTTGGGGAATGAGGCCGATGCGGGACCGTCTCGGACGCGGTGAGCGACTCTGCCGTGGTGGTCAATCGGCGTGCATCGTCGACGATCAAGCGAGCCCGTGGCAACAGTGCAGCCCCGTGTTCGGTGATGGCTGCACCGTCGGGTGTTCGCTCCACGAGTACGAGACCAAGGTGCTTTTCCAAGGTCTTGATCGCCCGAGACACGGGTGGCTGCGTCACCCCCAGAGTCGCCGCTGCGCGGCCGAAGTGGCGTTCCTCGGCGACGGCGACAAAATACTCGAGATGGCGAACAAGATCCATCGACCTATTGAAACACGTCCACCAGCCGCGATACCGAAGAGGAATGACGATGCCATGCCTCGGGACTTGGCCCGGAGGCAAGAGGGTGTGATCGCATGACCCCATGCTTACCTCGACATCCACCCGACTGATCACCGTGATCGCAGCGGCGGCGCTGACCGCCGGAGTGTCCTGTTCCTCGACGGCCACCACACAACCACCGCGATCCGACACGAGTGTGTCCCAGTCCACGAGCGAACAGCCCAGTGCCGAGCAGGCGTATCTCGAGCTCGAGGCCAGGGATACCGCGCGGCTCGGCGTCAGTGTGCTCGATCTCGAGACCGGTTCCACGCAGAGTTACCGCGGGGACGAACGTTTCGCGTTCTGCTCCACCTTCAAGGTGTATGCCGTCGGTGCCGTACTCGCCGCCGTCGATGCAGGCAGGTTGCAGCTCACCGATACCCGAACGATCACCGCCGAGGACAAGGTGCCCGAATCCGCGGTCGATTGGGAGCCTGGCTCGGTCGTCACCATCGCAGACTTGGCAGCGGCCGCACTGACCAAGAGCGACAACACATCCGGCAATCTGCTGATACGCGAGGCAGGCGGCACCGCGGCGCTCACCGACTTCGCACGATCGCTCGGCGACACCGAGTTTCGCCTCGACCGCATCGAACCGGAATTGAACACGGCGATCCCGGGTGATCCACGGGACACCACAACACCCGACTCGCTGGCCGCCGGCTACCGAACCCTGCTCGACGGCGACGTTCTGACCGAGGCCTCGCGCAAACAGCTGCTCGAGTGGATGGGCGACACCGAGACGTCCGCCGCCCGGTTCCGGGCGGGCATTGCGCCACAATGGACTTCGGCCGACAAGACCGGCACCGGAAGCTACGGCGTATCCAACGACGCCGGACTGCTGCTCGGGCCGGACGGGCAGAGGATCCTGCTGGTCGTGCTCAGTGCGACCACGTCCGGGGTGGAAGACTCGCCTGCCATGAATCCCTTGGTGGCCGACGCGACCAGAGCAGCCGTGCAACAGGTGGAGTGAATCAGCTTGCTGCGCGTCGAACGGCGTCGACCAACGGAACGAGATCCGGCTCGTCGGATGCGTCGTCGAGAGCCTCGCGCAACGCCGCGTCGTTGGTCGGCCGCGCGGCCTCGAGCAGGGCCAGGCCTTCTTCGCTGACGTCGGTGTAGATGCCGCGTCGATCGGTGGGGCACAGGTATCGCGTGAGCAGCCCCCGATCCTCGAGGCGAGTGACCAGGCGAGTCGTGGCGCTCTGGCTCAGTACGACGGCATCGGCCACCTGCTTCATCTGAAGGTGGCCGCCGACCCCGTCGTGCTGCCTGCCCAGGACGTCGAGCAGCCAGTACTCACGCGCGCTGAGATTGTGGTTGGTCTGTAGCGCACGCTCGATGCGGCTCTCGATACGTCCGTGCAGGACGGAAAGCGCAAGCCAATTCTGCGCAAGGGCAGTCAGGGCGGGGTCGTGTGCGCTCATGTGTCGTGCCTCTCGGTACCTGTACTCGTGACCACCCACCATACCGCGCCGGCAATTAACGGCGCGTGCAAGTACTGGGCTAGGAGAGGGAACTGCGCGCGACGATGCGTCGAGCATGCGCCAGCACCGGGGCATCGACCATCCGGCCGCGGAAGGTGAAGACACCGCGATTGCGGGAGACGGCGTCGAGCACGGCGGTGGCCCAGTCGAGTTCCTCGGCAGTGGGTGCATAGGCCTCGCGAATGACCGGGATGTGGCTCGGGTGAATGGCCACCTTGCCGTCGAAGCCGACGGCCACGGCGTCGTCGGCCTCCGCGCGCACCCCGTCGAGGTCGGGGATGTCGAGGAACACCGAATCGAGCGCGAACACCCCGCGTGCCTTCGCGGCCAGTAGCGTCTGCGACCGAACATGCTGTGCGACATCGCGGTACGAGCCGTCGGCCTGCCTGCTCGAGTTACCGCCCGTGGCGGCCACCAGATCCTCGGCACCCCACATGACACCGATCGCATTGTCGGCGGAGAGGGCGTCGAACACCGTCATCGCACCGAGCGGGGACTCGATGAGCGCGACGACATTCAGCGGAGCCAGGGCCGCGATCTGTTCGGCCGATTCACATTTGGGGAGCATGACGGTCGTGTATCCGGTGCGCGTCAGCGCCTCGAGGTCCGCAGCCTGTTCGTCGGTGCCGTGTGCGTTGACTCGAACGATAGTGCGCGACGGGTCCAGTGGGGTAGTGGCCACGGACTCACGAGCACCCGCTTTGTCCGCTGCACCGACGGCATCCTCCAGATCGAGAATGACCACATCTGCTCGCGCTGCGGCCTTCTCGTAGCGCTCGGGACGGTCGGCCGGGCAGAACAGCCACGCCGGCCCCGGCGGAACCCAGCTCACGACGCGTCCTCCGGTGGTTGCATGCGGACGAGCGTCTTGCGCACCGCCACTGCGACGATGTCCCCGTGCTGATTACGGCCGGTGTGCGTGAACGTCACGATGCCCTCGCCGGGTCGGGACTTCGATTCGCGTTTGTCCGAGATCACGGTCTCGGCGTACAGGGTGTCGCCGTGGAACAGTGGCTTGGGAAACGACACCTCCGAGAAGCCGAGGTTCGCCACGATGGTGCCCTGGGTCAACTGCGTCACCGACAGTCCGACAAGGGTGGAGACGGTGAACATCGAATTCACCAGACGCTGGCCGAACGCTGTCGTCTCGCTGTAGGCGGCGTCGAGGTGCAGGGCCTGAGTGTTCATCGTCTGCGTGGTGAACAGGGTGTTGTCGGCCTCGGTAATGGTGCGGCCCGGCCGGTGCTCGTAGACGGTGCCGAGCTCCATCTCGTCGAACCACAGGCCGCGCTGGCGAATCCGCTTGTCGCTCACAGTCCCAGGCTCCGGGCGATCAGCATCAGCTGCACCTCGGTTGTGCCCTCACCGATTTCGAGGATCTTGCTGTCGCGGTAGTGACGGGCGACGACGTATTCGTTCATGAAACCGTAGCCGCCGTGGATCTGCGTGGCGTCGCGCGCGTTGTCCATGGCCGCTTCGGAGGCGACGAGCTTGGCGATGGATGCGGCCTTCTTGAACGGCTTGCCCGCCAACATCAGTGCTGCCGCGTCGTAGTACGCGGTGCGCGCGGTGTGGGCGCGTGCCTCCATGCGCGCGATCTTGAACGAGATCGCCTGATTGCGCGCGATCGGAGCGCCGAACGCCTCACGTTCCTTGGCGTACTTCACGCTCTCGTCGACGCAACCCTGCGCGGCACCGACCGATACCGCGGCGATCGCGATGCGACCCTCGTCGAGGATGTGCAGGAAGTTCGCGTACCCGCGACCTTCCTGCCCGAGCAGGTTCTCCTGGGGTACGCGCACATCGGTGAAGCTGAGCGGATGCGTGTCGGAGGCGTTCCAGCCGACCTTGTTGTATGCCGCTTCGGCGACGAACCCGGGGGTGTTCGTGGGAACGAGGATCGACGAGATCTGCTTGCGTCCGGTCGCCTCGTCGACGCCGGTCACCGCGGTGACGGTGACGAGCTCGGTGATATCGGTGCCGGAGTTGGTGATGAATTGCTTGCTGCCGTTGATGATCCAGTCGCCGCCGTCACGCTTGGCGGTGGTCTTGGTGCCGCCCGCGTCGCTGCCGGCACCCGGCTCGGTCAGACCGAACGCGGCCAAGGCCTTGCCTGCGGTGAGCTTGGGCAGCCACTGCTCCTTCTGCGCGTCGTTGCCGAAGCGGTACACCGGCATGGCACCGAGCGAGACGCCGGCTTCGAGCGTCATCGCGACGCTCTGGTCGACCTTGCCGAGCTCCTCGAGGGCCAGGCACAGGGCGAAGTAGTCGCCGCCCATTCCGCCGTACTCCTCGGGAAACGGCAGACCGAACAGGCCCATCTCGGCCATCCCGGTGACGACCTCGTACGGGAACGAGTGCTCGGCATCGTGTTTCGCCGAGACCGGGGCCACGACCGTCCGGGTGAAGTCGGCGACGGACTTCACCAGTTGCTGGTACTCGTCGGGCAGATTCGCGGATGACAGGTGATCGGTCATGGCTGGTCCTCTTCGGTGGGTGTGGGAACGATTCGGGCGAGGATCTGATCGACGCGGACCTGATCGCCCACTGCGACAGTGAGTTCGACCGTGCCGTCGATCGGGGTGGTCAGAGTGTGTTCCATCTTCATCGCCTCGACGACGACCACGGCGGTGCCCGCGGTGACCGCACTGCCGGTGGTCGTTCCGATCGCGATGATCGAACCCGGCATCGGCGAGAGGATTTCGGCGTCACCGGAGTGCGCATCGTCCTCGCGGACGCTCGCCTCGGCAATCCGATCGATGCGCCAGGTGCCGCGAGAACTGGAAATCCAGGTGGCCGAGCCGCTTCGGGCGAAGGTCATCGACTCGCGTAGACCGTCGATCACCAGATTCACGGAATCCTCGGTGGCCGTTGCCCGGAGGGTGCGCGGCAATCCGTCGTCGACGACGACCGTCGCCGCGTCGAGTGATCCGGCGATGGACACGTGCGCCGTCCGACCTCCGGACGCGACGCGACGGTGGAACGAAGCCTTCGCGCCGACTCTCCAACCCGATGGTGTTGCCCAGATATCCTGTCCCGCAGCCTGCCACGCGTCGAGCCACTGCACGGCGGTGGCGGCGATTAGCGCCTCGTCGGTCGCCTCGGCCGCTGCGAAGTCCTCGACGCGACGGTCGAGCAGTCCGGTGTCGAGATTGCCGGCACGAACATCGTTGTCGGCGAGCAGGAACCGGGCGAACTCGATATTGGTGACGACTCCGAGTACCGCGGTGTCGGCCAGTGCACGATCGAGACTGCGCAGTGCGGTTGCTCGATCGGGTCCGTGAGCGATGACCTTCGAGAGCATGGGGTCGTAGTTGCTACCCACCTCCGTGCCGACGGCAAGACCGGAGTCGACTCGAATCCCCGGCGCCGACGGCTCGCGCAGTCCGACAACGGTGCCGCCGGTGGGGAGGAATCCGCGGCCGGGATCCTCGGCGTAGACGCGGGCCTCGATCGCATGTCCGGTGAGCGTGATCTCGTCCTGCGCGAGAGTCAGGGGCTCGCCCGACGCCACCCGTACCTGCCATTCGACGAGGTCGAGGCCGGTGACCATCTCGGTGACCGGGTGCTCGACCTGCAGGCGAGTGTTCATCTCCATGAAGAAGAACTCGTCGGGGCGGTCGGCCGAGACGATGAATTCGACTGTGCCTGCACCGGAGTAGTCGACACTGCGGGCGGTGTTGCAGGCCGCCTCGCCGATGCGTGCACGGGCTGCTTCGTCGAGCAAGGGGGACGGTGCCTCCTCGATGACCTTCTGGTGCCTGCGCTGCAGGCTGCATTCGCGTTCACCGAGGTGGATGACGTTGCCGTGTTCGTCGGCGAGAATCTGCACCTCGATGTGCCGGGGCCGCAACACGAATCGCTCGAGGAAGAGTGTGTCGTCTCCGAACGACGAGGCCGCTTCCCTGCGGGCGCTGGTCAACGCGGCGGGTAGGTCCTCGGCGCGCTCGACCAGACGCATACCCTTTCCGCCGCCCCCTGCGGAGGGTTTGACCAGCACCGGGAATCCGACGTCGGGAGCGCCGGCGATGAGGTCGGCGTCGGTGAGGCCGGGACGGGAGATACCGGGGACGACGGGGACCCCGAAGGCGCTGACCGCGGCCTTGGCGGCGATCTTGTCGCCCATCACTTCGATGGCTTTCGCCGGCGGCCCCAGAAAGGCGATTCCGGCTTCGGCACAGGCGGATGCGAACTCGGAGTTCTCGGAGAGAAATCCGTATCCCGGATGAATGCCCTGCGCTCCTGTGGCTTTCGCGGCCGCGATCACCTTGGCGATGTCGAGGTAGCTCTCGCGAGCGTTGGCGGGACCGAGGCGTACCGCGGTATCGGCCTCGTGGACGTGGCGGGCGTCGACGTCGGCGTCGCTGTAGACGGCAACGGTGCGAATCCCCATGCGGCGCAGCGTTCGCGCCACCCGCACGGCGATCTCGCCGCGATTGGCGATCAGAACGGTGTCTATCGTGGTCATGTCCGTCACATCCTGAAAACGCCGTAGGAGACCGGCTCGAGCGGTGCATTGGCGCACGCTGCGAGGGCCAGTCCGAGTACCTGCCTGGTATCGGCCGGGTCGATGATGCCGTCGTCCCACAGGCGGGCCGTCGAATAGTAGGGGTTGCCCTGGCTCTCGTACTGCTCGCGTATCGGAGCCTTGAACGATTCCTGGTCCTCGTCGCTCCACGGTTTTCCCGCCGCATCGAGTTGTTCGCTGCGCACCGTCGCGAGCACCGACGCCGCCTGCTCGCCGCCCATCACCGAGATTCGCGCGTTGGGCCACATGAACAGAAAGCGCGGTGAATACGCTCTGCCGCACATCGAGTAGTTCCCTGCACCGTAGGAACCGCCGATGACGACGGTGATCTTGGGGACGCGGGCACACGCCACCGCGGTGACCATCTTCGCGCCGTGTTTTGCGATGCCGCCTGCCTCGTAGTCGCGGCCGACCATGAAGCCCGAGATGTTCTGCAGGAAGACGAGCGGGATACTGCGCTTGTCGCACAGTTCGATGAAATGTGCGCCCTTCATGGCAGATTCGGCGAACAGCACACCGTTGTTGGCGATGATGCCGACGGGATGACCGTGAAGGTGGGCGAACCCGGTGACGAGTGTCTTGCCGTATTCGGCCTTGAACTCGTCGAATTCGCCGCCGTCGACCACCCGGGTGATCACCTCACGCACGTCGTACGGCGTGCGAGGATCGGTGGGTACGACGTCGTAGAGCTCGGTCTGGTCGGCTACCGGGTCACGCGTCGTGACGACGTCCCACGGCCGGGGTGTGCGGGGCCCGAGCGTGGAGACGATGCGGCGTACGCGATGCAATGCGTCTCGGTCGTCCTCGGCGAGGTGGTCGGTGACGCCCGAGATCTTCGAATGGAGATCACCACCGCCGAGTTCTTCTGCCGTGACGACCTCGCCGGTCGCTGCCTTCACCAGTGGCGGTCCGCCGAGGAAGATGGTGCCCTGGTTCTTGACGATGATGGCCTCGTCGCTCATCGCCGGCACGTAGGCACCGCCTGCTGTACACGAGCCCATGACCGCGGCGATCTGCGCAATTCCCCTGGCGCTCATGGTCGCCTGGTTGAAGAAGATGCGGCCGAAGTGATCGCGATCGGGGAACACCTCGTCCTGGCGTGGCAGGAACGCGCCGCCCGAGTCGACGAGGTAGATGCACGGCAGGGTGTTCTGCAGTGCGATCTCTTGCGCGCGCAGGTGCTTCTTGACCGTCATGGGGTAGTAGGTGCCGCCCTTGACGGTGGCGTCGTTGGCGACGATCACGCATTCGCGACCGGAAACGCGTCCGATGCCGGCGATCACTCCCGCGCCGGGGCACTCGTCGTCGTAGAGACCGTTGGCAGCCAGTGGTGCTATCTCCAGGAACGGGCTGCCTCGATCGAGCAGCTCGTCGACGCGGTCGCGGGGGAGCAGTTTGCCTCGCGCGATGTGTCGTTCCCGGGATTTCTCGCTACCGCCGAGCGCCGCAGCGGCGAGCCGTTCGGCCAGCTCGCTGGTGAGCAGCTCGTGATCTGCCCGGTTGGCAGCAATATCGATTGCCATGAGGTGCACGCCTTAGGGGTTGGACGCCGGTGTCACAGGAGTTCAGTTAATGGTTGATAACTGACATCATAGTAAACTACGATTAACCGAGAGTCCAGGGTCGAGGGGGAGTCAGTGCAGGAGTTGGAGGCGAAGCCCACCACGGTGCGTGAGCAGCGCAAGGCCGAGCGTCGGCAGCAGTTGCTCGACGCCGCGGCGTCACTGTTCGCCGAACGCGGATTCACCTCGGTGCGCCTCGAGGATCTGGGCGCGGCAGTCGGTGTCAGCGGACCCGCCGTCTACCGTCACTTCCCGAACAAGGAGGCCGTGCTCGTCGAGCTGATGGTCGGGATCTCGGGGTATCTGCTCGACGGTGGCCGTGCGGTGGTCGATCGTGGTGGGGCTGCCGTGGATGCGTTGTCCGCGTTGGTCGAGTTCCACCTCGACTTCGCCTTCGACACACCGGCCTTCATCAGAATCCAGGATCGCGACCTGCAGAGTCTGCCCGAGGGCGCTCGACGCAGGGTACGCCGAATGCAGCGCGAGTACGTCGAACTGTGGGTCGAGGTCCTGTGCGCCGTCGACCCGACGTCGAACGAAGCCGACGCTCGCACTGCGGCACACGGCGTGTTCGGTCTGATCAATTCGACGCCTTACAGCGCGGGACGCAGTCCGTCACGTTCTGCCAGACCGGTCTTGCGAGCAATGGGGCTGAGGGCGTTGGGGCTTCCTGCCTGACGCACCGACCTGAGTGTCCACAATGTGCCCACACGATCGCGATCCCGCTTTCGGATCCGAATAGTGGACGTCGAGCGCACCTACACCGACGCGCGCTCGGATTCGTCCGCCTGCTGTGGGGTGGGCTCGGGCGAACGCGCGCGACGGGATCCGATCACTCCGGCGGCGACGGCACCGACGAGACAGGCTCCACCGACCGCGTATCCCAGGAGTGGTCCGCGAGACGTCAACCAGGCCAGGCTGTTCGCAGCGTCGCGTGCCGAGGCGACCTGCTCCGAGCGACCCGTCTCGTCCAGAGCGAGTGACGCCTTGAAGATGGTGACCTCGGGGACCTTCGGATCTCTCGCGAAGTACTGGTACGGGGTTTCTCTGCCCCACACCAGGCTTCCGCTTCTGGGTTCGACGTAGATGTCGCGAACGTTGGAGTACCACCGCTTCATCGTGATCGGTTCGTCCCCGTCGCCCAGTCCCCACTTCGATGCCGGGAGGGTCACCGAGTTGATCGGTGACTGCGTCGTGGTCGACAGGTCGGCTTCGGTCACGATCGATCGGAAGTGATAGATCGGCAGACCTTCCATGGTGATCTCCTCGACGAAGTTCGCCTCGAAGCTCGTCCACGCCGTCGAGTCGTAGACCGTGTACGTGATCGGCTGGGTATCGAAAGGGAAGCGATGCTGTAATCCAGTGCGCGGCAGCGGAATAGCAGGTGAGTCGACGTTGGTCTGCAATGATCCCGCCGGCTCGACGGGTAGGCCGGTGCGTCGGTCGCTGGTCACTCGATCCACCGAGGCGGTCAGCAGGCCTTCATCGCCGTCGCGGTCGGCGCGTCGCACCGTGGCTCCGACCTGGAAGGTGACGCGGTCTGCGTCGGAGGGATCCTCCACGGTGATGTACCGCTGGAGAACGAGGGGAACATCGGTTGCGATCGACAAGGGCCCCGGGCCGGCGATCGTCTTCGAGTCGAGGACCTCGCCGCCCGCTCCGTCTGCCGTGGTGGCCACTGTGGTGGCGGCGATGTCGAGGGGAGTGACCGCCAGACGGTCGTACACGAGGGTGGGCAGAAGAAGCGCAACGACGATCGCGAAGGATCCCAGACCTGCGAGCAGGCACATCGCGATTCTCACCCGTGACATGAACTTCGTCCCCACTGTTTTCGGCTTCGGCCACCTCATCCTGCCGTGACGAAAGCGTCGAATGTCCGCTTCCGCGTTGTGAACTGTCAGCACGTTCGAGGGAAATGACAGAGACATCAACCGATGTTGAGATTGTGCCCGGCGGTGCACACTGGTTTCGAACGACGCTGAATCGAGGGACGACGCATGGCGACCGGTATCGATCCAGGCCCAGTGGTCGATCGCGGCAGCCGTTGGCGAACCATCGGGACACTGCGGTCCGGGCCCGGGTCTGCTCTTCTTCCCTTCGGCTGGGGACCGGCAATCGTGTTGGTCCTCGTGGCCTTCGTGGACCGGATCGAATTCAGCCTCGTTGCCGCCGTTCTCCCTCAGCTTCAGGCCGAATGGGGTTTCGGCGACGCGGTGGCGGGATCGCTGCCCAGTGCATCCGCGATCGCCGCGGGCGTTCTGGCGATACCGGCTGCGTACTTCGCCGATCGTCACGATCGCGGCAGGATCGTGACCTGGGTCGTCGTTCTGTGGTCTCTGGCGACGCTGGGTTCCGCGCTTGCGCCCACGTTCCTGATCTTCTACCTCGTGCGGGTCGGTCTTGCCGCGGCGGAGGCGGTGGACAACCCGGCGAGCGCGAGCCTGCTTGCCGACTTCTACCCGCCCGCAACACGATCCACCGCGTTCGGTTGGTGGCGAACCTCGGCGTATCTGGGCGGTGCGGGCATCGTTCTGGGTGGTGTGCTGGCGGACTGGCTGGGCTGGCGCGGGGCGTTCATGGTCATGACGATCCCGGGACTGCTTGTCGCAGTGCTCGTCTCACGTCTGAAGGAACCGGAACGCGGATACGCCGACAGGTTGGCGGCCCGCGCGGACCCGAGCCTGGAGGCTCCCACGCCGTCCGGCCCGCTTGCCGCCCAGCTCCGCCGACTGCTGCCCATCCGAACGCTGTGGTTCACCGGTGCGGCTCTGACGGTCATGAGCCTGTCGATCGGTGGCCTGACCTTCTGGCTTCCGAGTCTGCTGCAACGCCGGTACGGCCTGTCCGAATCGGCCGCCGCGACGGCGGGCGGTGGAATGACGCTTGTGGGAATCGTTCTCGGCACGCTCGTCGCGGCGATGGCAACCCGAAGGGCCGTGATCGGGAACAGCCTCGCCCAGTGGCGAGTAGTGCTGGGTGGTGGTGGAATTCTCCTCGGCAGTGTGTTCATGTCGATTGCGCTCGGCATGAACGCCACGGTGGTGTTCGTCGTACTTCTCACCGTCTTCGCCTTCTTCTCGGCTTTTGCCCTCCCCACGCTCACCGCATGTGTCGCCGACGTGGTCCCGGCCCGGGATCGGGGTCTGGGATTCGGCATGCTTCAGATCGCCGCGACCGCGGGCGGTGCCGTCGGGCCGCTTCTGGTCGGCGTGGTGTCCGACGCGGCCGATTCACTCACCGTCGGCCTGGTTCCGCTGCTACCGCTGTTGGCCGTCGGCGGGATCTTGGCCCTCCTTGCCTACTGGTCCGTCGAACCCGATGCGCGACGCGTCCTGGCCGCGGCCGCGCAGGAAGAGTAATTCGTTGTCGTCGGCCACAATGTCTCCATGACGATTGAGCTTTCGCGCGCCGAGGTCGGCCGACGGCAGAGTCGATTCACTCTCGACGAGATTCCCCGCCTGTTGGCGATGGCCGGCTTCGTAGCCGCTCTGCACGTGATCGGATGGGGGCTGTTCACGTACTACGACTCCATTCCGAGCATCCACGGACTCACCGGGGCCGACGGCACCCTCGTGTACGCCGGAGCAGGCGTGTTGGCGTACACACTCGGACTCAGGCACGCCTTCGACGCCGATCACATCGCGGCCATCGACGACACCACCCGCTTTCTGCTGCAGAAGGGCAAGCGGCCGTTGGCCGTCGGGCTCTTCTTCTCACTCGGTCATTCGACGGTCGTGTTCGTCTTCGTCGCCGCTATCGCCTTCGTCGCGTCCCAGGCCACGGCGTTCCAGGACGCATTCGCCGGAGTCGGCGGCATCATCGGCACGCTCGTGTCCGGAACGTTCCTATATCTCATCGCAGCGTTGAACATCGCCGTGCTCGCGGGAATCGTCGGAGTCTGGCGACGCGCGAAACGAGGTGAGTTCACCGAAGCCGGCCTCGACGAGTTGCTGGCCAAGCGTGGGCTGATGAATCGACTGTTCCGCGGCCGCTACGACAAGCTGATCAACCACTCGTGGCAGATGTACCCGCTGGGTCTGCTGTTCGGGCTGGGATTCGACACCGCCACTCAGGTCGGTCTGCTTGCGATCGCAGGCACGACGGCCATGGCAGGCGGACTTCCGCCGATGGCGATCATCGCGCTGCCGGTTCTCTTCGCCGCGGGCATGACCACGATGGACACCATCGACGGCATCTTCATGTCCAAGGCGTACGGATGGGCCTTCGTGACGCCGGTGCGCAAGATCTACTACAACATGACGATGACGGGACTGTCCGTCTTCGTAGCATTGGTGATCGGCACGGTGCAGTTGTTGTCGCTGCTCGCCGAGCAGTTCGAGCTGACCGGCGGCATGTGGGACGCGCTGGCCGTCATCGATCTCAATCTAGCCGGCCAACTCGTCGTCGGCACGTTCTTCGTCGTGTGGATCGGTGCGGTCGTGTATTACAAGGTGGCGCGCATCGACGAACGCGGTGGCTTCGCGCACTCGAACGGAATGGAGACCCAGTGACCTCTCGTCGTCGGATCGGTGCTCTCGCAGTTGCCGCGACTGTCGCGTCGAGCATGGTGACGGCGCTGCTGGCCGCACCTGCTTCCGCAGCACCGGCGATCACTCAGGAGATCGGCGACGTCGTCTCCACTCGTGATCTGCCGCCGGAACTGTGGGTTCCCGGCGCGGCCTCGGCCGAAGTGCTCACCTACGTCACCACCGACACGTTCGGCGACAAAGCGCTGAGCACCGGCACCGTCTTCCTGCCGCCCGGCACGCCGCCCGCGGGTGGTTGGCCGGTGATCTCGTGGGCCCACGGCACATCCGGTCTTGGGGATTCGTGTGCGCCGTCGATGATCGGTCCGGCGTACGCCGAGCGCGATCTGCCGTACCTGGGAAACTGGCTCGCGCAGGGTTACGCCATCGTGGCCAGCGACTATGCCGGCCTCGGAACACCCGGCTTGCCGACGTATCTCGACGGTCGAACCACGGCACACAACGTCGTGGACATGGTCAAGGCGGGCCGCAACCACAGCGAAGCCCTGTCGCGATCCTGGGTGGCCGTCGGCCAATCGCAGGGCGGCGGAGCAGCGATCTACACCGCGCGGTACGCAACGGAATTCGGCGGCCCCGAGCTCGACTACCGAGGGGCGGTCGGCACCGGAACTCCCGCGTACATCGAGAAATTGGTCTCGATCGGTGCACCGGGCGTTCCGCCGGTGGAGCTGCCGTCGGGACTGACCGCCTACGTCGCGTACATCGGCGCATCACTGCGCTACGCGCATCCCGAGCTCGGACTGGACAACATCCTGACCCCGCTCGGAAAGAAGTACGCAGACCTGGCCGAGACGGAGTGCGTATCGGACTTCGAGGAACAACTCGACGGTGTGACGATCGGCGACTTCTTCACCGCGCCACTGACGAGCCTGCCCAATTTCACGGCCGTGCTCGACGATTACATGGCGATGCCCGAAACAGGATTCGACAAGCCCTTCTTCATGGGAAACGGTCTGCAGGACATCGACGTTCCGTTTCCGACCACCGCGGCCTACGTCGCGCGTCTGACCGCCAACGGTCAGCCGGTGACGTTCCGGGCCTACAACACCGACCACAGTGGAGCCCTCGTCCAGTCACAGGCCGACACGATCCCGTTCGTCGCAGGACTGCTTCGCTAGCCGACCGGGCGTTTGCCGGGCAATCCGTATGCGCGGGCCGTGAACTTCTCGAGCACGGTGCGTGGTAGCAACCGCTTGGCGAGAAACACTGCGGGCGCATTGCTGCCGACGGCGTAGATCGGGAGGGTCTTCTTGTCCTCGACCGCTCTCAGCACGGTCTTCGCGACCGTCTCGGCCGTGATGCCCTGTGCCTCCTTCGCGTCGAGCTTCGCGATCACCGTGGTGAAATCGCGTAGGTAGGGCGAATGCGGTCCGCAGTACTTGGTGCGACGGGCGGACAGGCCGGTGGCGATCGAGCCGGGTTCGACTGTGGTGATGTCGATTCCGTACGGTTCGAGCTCGAACCGTGCCGCCGTGCTGAAGCCCTTGATCGCGGCCTTCGTTGCGGCGTACGAGGAACGGTAGGCCAGGGGGAAGCTCGCGAGCATCGAGCCGATGTTGACGATTCTGCCGCGGCCGCGCTCACGCATGGCCGGCAGTACGGCCTGGGTCAACTCGATCGCGCCGAACACGTTGAGCTGAAACAGTCGAGTGATCGCCTCGATGGGGAGTTCTTCGAGTGGACCGCACTGGCTTTCGCCTGCGTTGTTGATCAGCACATCGATCGGGGAGTCGCCGAGTTCGTCCACGAACGCACGGATCGATTGCGGATCCGTCAGGTCCAGATCGCGGTAGTCGACCCCCGGGATCGGGGCGGCCACCTTCGAGCTGTTACGGCTGGTGCCGATGACGTGATAGCCGCGGGCGATCAGAGTTTCGGCGACGGCCTCGCCGATTCCCGACGTCGCTCCGGTGACAAGTGCAGTGTTCATCTACGCCTCTTTGTTGCTGTGCGGGTAGGGCTCGGCTTCGTCGCAACGTGTGCCGGGCAGTCTCGCCGACGAAAAGCGGTGGTCGGTACCTTGGTGTGCAGGGAAGGTACCGAGGTGCCCGACGCCATGACGGTGCGGTCCGGTCGGACTATGGCGGCGACAGCATGCCCGCTGCGCAGCCAGGCCCCGAGATCCGACGACGCCGCCACCTCGACGACGACGGCTCCGCGACGTTCGACCTCTCGACGGTGCCCGATGGACAAGGGCGTCGACGAGACGAACAGGAATTGGCCGGGCGCGAGGTCGTCCAGGCGCATTCCATTGTCCAATGTGCTGTTGGGGCAGAGCTTTCCGGCCAGAGTGCGAACCGGCACGGGCGGACGCAACACGTACTGCGATCGGCCGAGTGACGGCGTGGTGCTGGCGGTGACCTTCGCGCCGATGAACGGCAGATACCCCAGAGCGGGTGCGATGTTCGTGCGCATGATGCCGGTGAGTCGGCTGCCGCCGGTCATGGCCCATCCGATCGCGACCGCCAACTCGATCATCTGCTTGGCGTGCGTCTTTCGTTCCGTCTCGTAGCTGTCGAGCGAGGTTTCCTTCAGGTGCCCGTCGAGCACGCCGACGATCTTCCAGACCAGGTTGCGCGCATCTCGGAGCCCAGCGCCCATCCCCTGCCCGATGAAGGGCGGCGTCAGATGCGCGGAATCGCCCAGGAGGAAAACCCGGCGATCACGCCACCGGTCGGCCACCTGTGCCCGAAAGGTGTACTCGGCGCAGCGAATCAGCTCCATCTCGGGCTCGTCCACAGACTCCAGCCACGGCGCGATCAGTGGACCGATCGACGCCAGGTCGGTGAAGGCGTCCATGGTCTCGTCGTCGTGCAGACGGAATTCCCAGCGGTAGCGGGTGGGGCCGATGCGCATGTAGGTCGCCGATCGCTCGGAATCGCACACCTGGTGCACGCCGTCCCACTGATCGAGGTCCGCATCGGTGGCGATGTCGACCACCAACCATCGCTGTGCGAAGCCGAGATCGTGCATCTTCGAACCGATGGAGGCTCGAACGATGCTGTTGGCCCCGTCGCAGCCGAGTACGTAGTCGGCGGTCACCCAGTGTGGGGTCCCGTCCACGGTCGAGTCGTACCGGACCCGCACCGAATTCTTCAGATTCTGGACGTCGGTGATCTCGCAATTGCCGCGCATCTCCACGCACTCGAATTGTGAGATGTGTTTGCGCATCAGCTGTTCGAGATCGGGCTGATCGAACATGTTGGCCTGCGGATATCCGTGCGGTCGATCGTCGGGATCCCGCTCGAACTCGGCAAGCGTGCGGATCTGTTTGTCGCACAATCGCAGTCCGCGACCGGGGCGCGAGATTCCCGCGAAGTCCTCGGCCAGGCCGATATCGCCGAGAATGCGGAACACCTCGTCGTCGAGATGGACCGCGCGAGGCTGTGGGTAGACGTCCTCCCACCTGTCCAACACGAGGCAGGGCACGCCGTACCGACCCAGCAGCAACGCAGCGGTCATGCCCGTCGGACCGGCGCCGACGATCACCACGGGAAAGTGGCGACCGTCGGACGTGTTTTCGGTCATCGGTAGGAGACCCGGGTGCGCTGGACTCCCAGATCGAGGGCTCCGTCGGGAGTGGAGCACGTCAGTTCGAGCACGTCACCGTCCTTCAGAAACGCCGGATTCTTGGCCTGCTTCTTGAAGAAGACCTTCCACTTGACCGACGGCGGAACCAGCGATCCGATCATTTCGATCGGCTTGGCGGGGGCCTTCAGTGCGGTGCCCCCCGGCGTACCGGTGAGCAGTAGATCGCCCGGATCGATCCGCTGAAACTTGCTCAGCGCCTTCAGTGATTCGACCGGACGGTAGATCATGTCGGCGACCGTACTGTCCTGTCGGACCGAACCGTTGACGCGCAAGGTCAATGCGAGGTCTCCGAACCGGTCGAACTCGCCGGCCTCGAGCAGTACGAGGCGCGGCCCGACCGGCGTGAAGGTGGGGTACGACTTGCCCTCGTAGAACTGAGTTTTGGGCAACTGGACATCGCGCGCCGAGACGTCGTTGGTGATCACGAGCCCGGCCACGTACTCGGCCACGTTGGACGCGTCGATCTTGGTGCCGACGGTGAGGGTCTTGCCGAAGACCAAGCCGATCTCGATCTCGTAGTCCAGCAGTTTGACGTGCGCGGGCTTGATCACGTCGTCGGTGGGTCCACTGATGGAGCCCGAGGTCTTGCGGAAGAACGTCAGCGGCACCGTCTCGGGGTTCATTCCCGAGTCCTTCACATGCGAGACGAAGTTCGTCATGTTCGCCATGATTCGGCAGGGCGCGGTGACCGGCGAGATCGGCGACAACGTCTCCACGGCAACGACATCGGTGGACTCGCGCGCCGACTCGATGGCCGCTCGATCGGCGAGTAGCTCGGCGGTGGTGGTGGCCGAGGTGTCGATTCGGGACGCGCCGGCCGGGGTCTCCACCCACCAGGCGTCGGCGGTGCGCAGTACAGCGATGCTCATGAGGAAGCCACTTTCATCAGGCCGCGAAGGCGTTCGGTGTCGAATTCGTTGTCGGTGCGTAGCGAGGAGATGATCGATTTGAGCTCGTGCAGAGACGCTTTGCTCGGCGCGATCCCGAGGAAGTCCTTGGACGCAGGCGGACCCCACTGAGCCAGGCCGGATGCGGTCATCGGTGCCCAGCCGGGCTCGAGGGAGCTGTCGAACATATCGCCGTCGCTGAAGTGTTCCACCAGGAAACCGTCGGGATCCCGCCAGTAGTCGAAGATCTGGCTGCCCTGGATGTGCCTGCCGATACCCCACGAATGCCGGTACCCGCGCTGGGTCAGGTACTCCCCGCCCGCGGCGATGGCATCGAGATCCGACACCTGGTAGGCCGAGTGTACGTACCGGTTGGACGGACCGAGAGTCATTGCGAGAGTGTGATGATCGGCCGGAGTGTTGCCACGATCGCAGCGGATGAAGCTCATCACCGGACCGCGATCACGCTGGCCGTCGTAGTAGAGGAAGTCGCTGACGATCAGTCCGAGATGATGCAGGTACCAGTTCAGGTTCTCGAGGTAGCCGGTGCGCTGGAGCACCACGTGTCCCAGACGTTGGACTCGGGCGGGCTGACGCGGAGGCCGCTGCGTCGCATTGAGTCGGTAGCGCGGGTCGCCGAAGTTGTAGGTGTGCGCTGGCTGGCCGGGCAGCTCGGGATGCTCGGTGTACCCGGACACCACCTGGACGGGTTGTCCACCCGGGTCGGTGAGATTCACGGCGACACCGCCGAGTGTGTCGGGTAGTCGTTGGACGCGCTGCCCGGTGGCCTCGGCCAGCCTCATCAGGTCGGCATCGTCTGCGGCGGCGAAGGCTGCGCCCACGAAGCGTGTTCGCTTGCCGCGACGGATGATCACGCACGGTGCGCCGACGTGCGTACCTCGCAGATGGATCTCCTCCGGAGTGCGAAGCGAGACGGTGAAACCGAAGGCCACGGCGAACGCCTCGGCCTTGGTCAGATCCGGCTTGCGAAACTCCAACCACGCGATGTCCCGAACCTTGATGATGGGATCCTTCGCGCGACCGGGGTGCTCGCCGGTGAGCGCGCCTTGGTCCACGTGCATGTCCTTGTGGCCGTCGACGTCCTGTGCCATTGAGCCTCCCTCGTTGGTGACAATATCGTCACCTATGACAGTGCCGTCAGTCAATAGTATTGACAGAATCGTCAGCCGTGAGGAAGAGTCAGGCCGTCGACCAGCGCAGACAGAAGTAGGGACCATGACCGAAACCCCGAATCGACTCGAGCGCCGTAAGGCCCGCACGCGTGGAGCGTTGATCGAAGCGGCGCAGGGCTTCATCGCCCGCGGCGAACTGAACGCGCCGATCGCAGAGATCACCCAGGCCGCCGACGTGGGTATGGGGTCGTTCTACAACCACTTCGTCAGTCGAGAGCAGCTGTTCCAGTCGGCGGTCGACGGTGCCCTGGAGTTGCTGGGCGGCTATCTCGATTCGCTGACCGATGTCGACGCCGACCCCGCCGAGGCGTTCACTCGATCGTTTCGAATCTCCGGCCGACTCTTTCGCCTGCAACCAGAACTCAGCCGCGTGCTCATCCACTCCGGTCCCGAGTTGATCACCTCGCAGCACGGTCTCGGTCCACGTGCGGCGAGGGACATCGTCGCCGGAGTCGATGCGGGGTACTTCCGGGTCGAGGACATACAGCTGTCCTTGGCTCTGGTGGCAGGCGCATTGCTCGGTCTGGGCCAGCTACTGCTCGAGCAACCTGATCGTGACGACAACGAGGCCGTGGATCGAATGGCGTACAGCGTGCTGCTCGCGCTGGGAATGTCCGACGCCGATGCGCGTGACCTGTGCGCCCGGCCGCTCCCGCCGATGAGTGACGTTCCCAGCGTGGACGGTGAGAGCGCATAGCCCACGCGCCTGCGGAACGTCAGCGTGAGTGTGTCTCCTCCAGATCCCGGATGATCTGCGCAACCCGACGGTCCCGGACGAGCCTGCGTTCCAGAATCGGGTTGAGCATTCCCCGGAACCAGAAGTACGGAGTCCACACGGCAGGGGCGATCAATCGTGCCCGACGGGTCCGGACCGCGTGTACGAGCAACTCGGCGGCTCGCTGAGACGGCAGGCGTCGGCTCAGCGGCCACGGAAGAAATCCTCCGATTCGCCGACCGATCGGGTCGTCGTCGAGGGTGTGCCGTGCCAGATCGGTGTCCACCACTCCGAAGTACGCGAGACCGGCCGATGCGCCGACGGCAGCAAGTTCGATGCGCAGAGCGCGGCCCAGCTGTTCCACGGCCGCCTTGCTCACCATGTACGCGGACCCACCCATCCCGGGAGTGAATGCAGCGCAGGACGATACGAGCAGTATGTGCCCGCCGCTCGCGACGATCTCGTCGGCGGCAGCCCGCACGATGTTGAGGACGCCGCCGAAGTTCACCGCCATCACCGAGTCGAAGACGGCGCGGTCGATCGACCTGATGGTGGCCGGCGGCGGGGTGATCCCGGCGTTGGCGATCACGATGTCGAGGCGGCCGAACCTGTCGATCGTTGCCGCGACGCAGTCCGCCATCGCTGCCGGATCGGTGACGTCACCGACGAGCAGAAGTGTCCTTTCCGTACCGGTCGGATCCGCGGGAAAATCTCGATCCACCACCGCGACAGACGCTCCCGCCGCGCGCAATCTCTCGACCGTCGCGGCTCCGATTCCACGCGCTCCGCCGGTGACCAGTGCCACCTTTCCCGCGAGTTCGATGGTGCCGCTCATGCGAGCTCCTTGCTGGTCGCGAGCAGTGGATCTACCTCGGAAAGCGCACTGCGGCAGTGATAATGGCGTAGTTCGATGGTGGACATACGCCGGGTGAAGTTGCGTACCGAACCGGGCCAGTACGTCACGTTGCGTCCGGACGGGCTCAGGTAGTAGCTGCTGCATCCTCCCGAGTTCCACACCGATCCCGCGAGACGCTCGTCGGTGTGATCCGCGAATTCGATCTGTGCCCGCATGCTGACCTCGAGCGCCACCAGTGCGTTGTCGTCCATCGCGCGCAGTGCCGCAAGGATGTAGTTCACCTGAGCCTCGATGGTGACCACCTGGGAGGTGTACACCACCGAGTTGGGGCCGAGCAGCATGAAGAAATTCGGGAAGCCGTGCACCGTGGTGCCCCGGTACGACGACATTTCCCCGTCTGGCCAGTGGTCCGCCAACGACTTTCCGTCACGACCGACGATCCGCCGGAAGCCGGTGTGGCCGGACACGGTGAATCCCGTCCCGAGGACGATGGCATCGACCTGGTGCACGGTCCCGTCGGTGGTGACGATGCCCTCGGGCACGATCCGCGCGATGCTCGTGGTTTCGACGGTGACGTTCTCTCGGCACAGGGCGGGGTAGAACTTGTTCGAGAACGTCGGTCGCTTGCAACCGAATTCGTAACCAGGTGTGAGCTTCTCGCGAAGTGCAGGGTCCTTCACCTGACGACGGAGATGTGCGCGCCCCAATGCCGTGAGCGGTGCGAGCAACGATCGATGGCCGATGAGTCCGGGAACCAACGCTTCCTGGAACAGATCGAACGTGCGGCGCATTTCCCGCTGGGCCCGGGGGAACTTCCTGAGCAGGGACCTGCCGGATTCGGAGATCGGCCGGTCGGGATGCGGAAGGATCCACGTCGGTGTCCGCTGGAACAGTGTCAGGTGCGCGGCCTCGGGGGCCAGACGCGGAACGAACTGCACCGCGGATGCTCCGGTGCCGATGACGGCGAGGCGTCGGCCCTGGGCGGAGTGCTGATGGTCCCACTTCGCCGAGTGGAACACGGTGCCCGAGAACGATTCCAGGCCTTCGATATCGGGAGTTGCCGGTTCACTGAACGGGCCGAGTGCTCCGATGAGGATGCGTGCAGACCATGTTCCCTCGCTCGTCCGCACCACCCACTGGGCCTGTTCGTCGTTCCACGTCGCGTCGAGTACCTCGTGCCCGAAACGGATGCGATCGCGGATACCGAAACGATCGGTGCAATCGTTGAGATACGCCTCGATCTCGGGCTGAAGTGGGTAGAGCCGCGTCCAGTCGGGGTTGGGTGCGAACGAGAACGAATACAGCGCCGACGGAATATCGCACTGAGCACCGGGATAGGTGTTCACGTGCCACGTTCCACCGACCGCCGTATCGCGCTCGAAGATCAGAAAGTCGCTGCGGCCTTCCTGCTCGAGCCTGATCGCGGCCCCGAGGCCACCGAAGCCCGCGCCGATGATCGCGACGTCGGTGTGCGGTACGGGCGTGGCACTGTCGAATGGTGTTGCAGGCATGAGGGTATGGGCTCCTTCTACAGATCGAGGACGAGAGCTTCGCCGTCGACGGCAGCGCGCGAGACACACAGGGTGAGTGAGTTCTCGCGTTCGGACGGGCTCAGGACGCGATCTCGGTGCTCGACGCGTCCGGCGACGAGACCGACGACGCACGCTCCGCAGAAGCCTTGCCGACACGAGAACGGCTGATCCGGCCTGGACCGGCGGAGTGCGTCGAGAGCGGTCTCCTGCGCACCGACCTCGATGGTGTCTCCCGAGCGATCGAGCTGTAACACGAACGGCATGCCGTCGACCACCGCTGCAGGCGCGAACAACTCGGTGTGGAATTCACGAACGGCCGTACTGGCGAGGGACTCGTCGCGGAGCCTGCCCGACAGCGCCGCGGGCCCGCAGACGTACATCGCGGAGTTGCCCATCCCGAGATCGACGATGTCCTCCGGAACCGGAAACCCGTCGATATCATCGGTTTTGACGATCACATGCCCGCGCGAGGTCAGTGCCAACTGCTGCACTAGGGCAACGAACGGCAGACTCGCCCGAGAGCGACCGTGGTAGTACAGCGTCCACCGCGCCCCGTCCCGGACGGCGCGTTCGATCATCGCCCGGATGGGGGTGATGCCGATTCCGGCGGCCACGAAGAGGTAATGCTCGGCCTCCGCCATCGGAAAGGCATTGCGGGGACCTCGAACTCGCAGGACAGCGCCGCGGGAGAGCGCGTGGATCTCGGTGGACGCTCTACCGCCGGGGATCTTGCGGACGCTGATGCGGTAGCGATCACCTGACCCGGGTCGACCGGCGAGTGAGTACTGCCGCACCGAACCGGACGGAGTGGTGACGTCGATGTGCGCTCCGGGTTGCCATGTCGGTAGTGGTGCACCGTCCCTGCGCGAGAGCAGCAGCGAGCGAACGTCCTCGGCCTCGTCGATCGTATCGTCGACGACGGTCTCGAATTCGTATCCGACGCTTCGTCGGGGCCGCGCCGGAGACAGGGCCGTCACGATCGGCGAATCGGTGACGAGCCTGGCGTAGAAACGGGACGCGGCACCGATGGCGCGAAGTCCCCGTCCCGGTGCCGTCACGGTGATCTCGCCGAGATGGCTGTGCACCGGAGGCACTGTGGTCGTCACTGCTGGGCCGCCAGCGCCGCGGGGGAGACTGCCAGGTACTGCACGGCCTTGTCGATGTCGCCCATCTTCGAGGGGTGGAAGCCGGGACGGATGTACAGGGCGAGCTGCACGAACAAGAACGACAGGCCCGGTATCAGGTGCTTGCGTGACGCTCGTGCGAACGCAATCGGCCACGGGGCGCGCAGCCGCCGCGTACCGGTTCGTGGCGTTGCGACCGAATTCCGGTACAGGTACGCGGCGGTACTGAACCACAACACGGCCAACCCAGCGCTGGCGATCACCGCGGTTCGGGCGCGGCGGAATGCGCCACCGTCGACGTACTGGAACGCATCGAATGCGACATTGCGGTGTTCGAGTTCTTCCGCTCCGTGCCAACGCAGCAGATCCAGCATCGTCGGGTCGACGCCGATGCGGTCGAATTCGGCATTGTCGAGCAGCCACTCGCCTACCACTGCGGTGAAATGCTCTGCTGCTGCATAGATTCCGAGGCGCTCGTTCAGCCATGCCTTGCCTGCGCGGCCGGTGAGGCCGTGATCGCCGAACACCACACCCACGGCGAAGCGGATGCGCTGCAGAATCGGTTCGATGTCCACTCCGTGCGCGACGAGGTAGGTGCGGAAGCTTTCGTGGGAGGACGCGTGCGTGGCTTCCTGGCCGACGAATCCCACGACTTCCTCGTGCAGTCTGCGGTCGTCGATGTACGGCAGCGCGCGGGCGAACACGTCCGCCATCGCTCGTTCTCCCTCGGGCAGAACCAGGTGCATCACGTTCCAGAAGTGGGTGGCGTACCACTCGTGGGGGATGTACTGGAGTGGAACTCCGGACCAGTCGAATGTCACCGCGCGCGCCACTATCGCGTAGGACTCGTCCGTGTACTGCTCGTCCGAGTCGCCCGCCTTGTTCCGAGACATTCGAAACTCCGTTTCTTCGAGATCGTGCTGCTGCTGCCAGCGATGCTACATAGCAACATATTATGTTGCAATGTTGCACCGAATAGACGGTGGACGGCCGATAGGATCGAGCGATGCATCCAGATGGGGACGACGGGCCGATTCTCGATGCCGCCTTGGAACTGTTCGGTGAGGTCGGAATTCCTCGAACCACCATCGGCGACGTCGCGAAGCGCGCCAAGATCAATCGCGTGACCGTCTATCGCCGCATCGGATCGAAGGACGAACTCGTTCGGGCCGTCATGGCGCGGGAGTCGTCGCGGCTGTTCGCGGCGGTGGCAGCTGCGGCTGCCGAACAGAGGTCACGTGCGGATCGGGCGGCACACGGATTCGCCACGACCATCGACTCGGTGCGAACGAACCCTGTGCTCTTGAAGATGTTCGACTCCGAGAGCTCGCTGGTGCTCGAGCAATTGACCACCAACGCATCGGCACTGCTCGTGACCGCGATCAACGCTGCCACGCACATCACCAGGGGTGAACTGGAATCGGACACCTTCGCCGTGCCGGACGCACCGGAAATTGTTGTGCGCGTGGTCCATTCGATCCTGCTGACACCCTCGGCCGCCGCCCCGCTCGATACCTACGACGAGCTGCTCGCGTTCGCGCACCGCAGCATCGTGCCGCTTCTCGTAGGTCTCGACTAGCGGTATCCGGGCTCAACCTCGCGGCGCGTACGAGTCGAGCACGCGCAGCAGGGCGTCCTTCAGTTCGGTCCGATTGCCACCCGGCGTCGGCCTGGCGATCTCGTGCAGGGTGTAGCCGTCGATCAGGGCCAGGAAATGTCGAGCCGGTAGGTGTGGTTCGGCGATCCCGAATGCCCCCAACGCCGCTTCGGCCGCCTCCTCGATCATCCGCATGATTCGATGCACCGAATCCGCCAGCTCGGGCCGTCTGCGCACGGCGAGGTACGCCTCGAACTGGACGAGGGAGTCGTCGTCCTCGGGGGAGGACAGCAGCGAGACGAGGTCCATGATCGCGTCGGCCAGATCGTCGCGAGTGAGACCGCCTGCGTTCGCGACGTCCAGTAGAGCCGTGACCTTCGCCGTCACGTTCTCGGCGATACGAGTGATTGCGGCATCGATGAGTTCGCCGACCGAGCCGAAGAAATAGCTGGTGGTCGACGGCGGGAAGCCGGCGGTTTCGGCCACGGACCGAAACGAGACGCGTTCGAGTCCGCGTGTTCCGATCACGCCGATGGCAGCGTCGACCAGCGCGTCGCGGCGCTCCCGGCCGCGCGCGTATCGAGTCTTCCGGCGCTCTTCGGTCATGGCTGCAACGTTAGTCGGAGTGCTGTCTTCCACCTCCATCGCTGCGCTCTCCAGCAGGCACTTTTCGTCAATCCTGGCCGGATGGCCAATATTGGGTTACTGTCGCCGCTACATCGAACAGCCCGGAAAGGAGCACCCATGACCGAGATGTCGCAGGCCCCGCACGTGGACGTAGTGGTCGTCGGCGCAGGACTCGCGGGTCTGACCGCCGCCAGGGAACTGACGGCCGCAGGATTGACCGTGCAGGTCCTCGAGGCCAGGAACCGGGTGGGTGGGCGCACGGTCAACCACGCACTCGGTGAGAACTCGGTCGTCGAGACCGGCGGGCAGTTCGTGGGTCCGACGCAGGACCATGTCCTCCGCCTGGCCGCATCGGTGGGCGTCGGGACGTTCCCCGCGTACGACACCGGATCGAGCATGTACGTCAAGAACGGAAACGCTCGACGCTTCGACGGCGGGATGCCGCCGGATCTGGCGGCGCTACCCGACGTCGGTGTGCTCGTGGCGCGAATCGATCGGGCTGCCAAGCAGATTCCCGTCGACCGACCGTGGTCGGCACCCCGAGCACGCGAGTGGGACACCCAGACTCTCGCCACCTGGGCCCGGAGGCACTCGGCCACCGCCGGTGGGGTGGAACTGCTCGACATCCTGCTCGGTTCGGTGTTCGGTGGCACGTCCGCCGACGCATCGGCGCTCTTCGGCCTGGCGTACGTAGCCGGGGCGGGAAACGAGTACACCCCCGGCACCGTCGATCGGTTGATGAGTGTCGCCGGTGGAGCACAACAGTGGAGATTCCTCGGTGGCTCACAGGCGATCTGCATCGAAATTACGAAGCAGCTCGGTGACGCCGTCCGGCTCGACACCCCGGTTCGACGTGTGGAGCAGTATCCGGATCGCGTGGTGGTGTGCAGCGACACCGAATCATGGATCGCTCGATCGGCGGTCGTCGCGATTCCGCCCGTTCTGGCCACCCGAATCGATTGGAGCCCCCAGCTTCCCGCACCCCAGGAGGCGTTGTTCCAGCGAATGAACTTCGGCGGCCTGGCCAAGTGCGAGGCCGCGTACCCCGAACCGTTCTGGCGCGCGAGCGGGCTCTCCGGCCAGGCGCTCTTTCGCGACAGCGACGTACCGGTGTCCTCGATGTTCGACAACTCACCACCCGACGGAAGCCAAGGAGTGCTGATGGGATTCGTCGGCACCTGGGGCGGCCGCCACCGCGGCGGCCGGAACTGGTCGGACGGTACCGACGCCGAACGACGCGGCGAGGTGCTGCGCGCCTTCGCTTCCGCCGTCGGGCCGCGCGCACTCGAACCGACGGAATGGATCGAGCTCGACTGGACTCGCGAGCACTGGACCCGAGGAGGGCCCACCGCCGTGCTTGCCCCCGGAGTGCTGACCGAACTCGGCCGGTGGCGAGACACCGCGTTCGGCCGAGTGCAGTGGGCAGGAGCCGAACACTCCGACTACTGGAACGGGTACATGGACGGGGCTGTGCGATCGGGTGAAAACGCAGCAGCAGCAATACTTTCGACCGAAGGAGAGCTCTCGTGGAACAACGCTTCGTAGTCTCGGCCCATCGCACCCTCTCGGTGAGCCCCGAGGAAGTGTGGGCATTGACCGCCGACACCGGTCGGTACGCAGAGTGGGTCACCGACGTCCGGTCGGTCATCGCTCATCATGGCACCGCACGCACAGGTGGTGTGTACACGGAGGAGGTGGCGACGCTCGGCCGCTTCACCACTCACGCCACATGGACCGTCCGGGAGCTGGAACCGAACCGACTGCGAATCGATTCGGGTCAGGGTTTCGCGCCACTCGTCAACGTGACGAACGTCTTTCGCTTCGCGCCGCTCGCCGGCGGTACCTCCACCGCGATGACCTTCGAATTCTGGTTCGATGTTGCACCGAGCTGGATGGGGCGTGTGGTGCGGCCCATCGCGACCGCCGGGATGTCCGCACGATTCGACGTCTCGATGTGCAACCTCGAGGCGCTGATCCTCTCCGAGCGAACTGCGACGATCCGATGAGAGCACCGGCGGAGGTCCTCACCCTGGGGGTGCACATACTCGACACTCTGGTGCGGCCGGTGACCGAGATTCCCGACGGTCAGGCGGCGGTCCTGGCGGAGCAGATCGCGATGTCGGCCGCGGGTACGGCCGCGGGAACGGCACTGGTGCTGTCCCGACTGGGTGCCGCGGTACACACCGCGGGAGTGGTCGGTGGTGATTCGGCAGGCACGTTCCTACTGCAGCTCCTCATCGACGACGGAGTGGACGTCTCCCTCGTTCACCGCATGGACGGGGTCCAGACCTCGGCATCGGTACTGCCGATCAGGCCGGACGGATCCCGGCCGGCTCTGCACGTGATCGGAGCCAACGGCTATCTGGCTCAGCATGTTCCGTGGAACATGTTTCACAACGTCGACTTCCTGCATCTCGGGGGGCCCGAGTTCTACGGACCGGACACCGCGCGCGACATCGCACGCCGCGCCCACGAGGACGGTGTCGTCGTCACCATGGACAGCCTGGCCCCGTCCGTTCCGGAAGGGCTCGGTGCGTTCGCGGCCGCGCTGCCCCATGTGGACTACCTGTTGCCCAACGACGAGCAGGTCCTCGGCTGGACCGGCTGCGCCACTGTCGAGGACGGGTGTCGTCGACTGCTCGAGCTCGGAGCGTCCTGCGTGGTGGCCACCGCGGGCGCGTCGCCCACTCTCGTCGTCACGACCGACAGTGTCGTCGAGGTCCCCGCGTTCTCCGTGGACGTGGTGGACACCAGTGGATGCGGAGATGCGTTCTCGGCCGGGTTCGTTCGCGGCCTGTCCCTGAGCATGAACGTCGTCGAGGCAGCCGAACTCGGCAATGCGACCGCGGCTCAGGTTGCGCAGGGACTCGGTACCGATTTCGGCACCTACGACCTCGAGTACGTTCGGACGTTCGCACGCACCTGCCGGACCGTCTGATGTCGGTCGACGTGGAGGAGCTACGGCAGTCCGTCGCCGAGACCGCCCGGCAACTGGGCCGCAAGGGCTTGGTTCTCGGCACCGCAGGCAACGTCAGCGCACGCGCGGGTGATGTGGTGGCGGTGACGGCGACCGGGCTGGTGTTGGCGGACGCGACGATCGGGGACGTCACGCTCGTCGATACGGACGGAATCGTCCGCGCAGGACCAGGTGAACCGACCTCGGAACTGGGTCTGCACCTCGGCATCTACGCGTCGTCCGAGGTTCGTGCCGTCGTGCATGCGCATTCCTCGGCGGCCGTTGCACTGTCGCTCGTCGCGGACGAACTGCCGCCCGTTCACTACGCGCAGCTGTCCCTCGGCGGCAGGGTTCCGGTGGTGCCGTTCGCGCCGTTCGGTACGGCGGAGCTCGCCGACCTGGTGGTGACCGCGATGCGCTCGAGGTCGGCGGTGATCATGGCCCATCACGGATCGGTGGCCACCGGTCACGATCTCGCGGCCGCACTGTCGAACATCGAACTGCTCGAATGGCTGTGCGGGGTGTATCTGTCCGCTGCCGCAGCGGCGACCCCACGCGCCATGACCGACGCGCAGTTGGCGGCGACCCTCGACGAGGTGGTGCGACGGTCGTACGGCACCACCGCGCGGCGCGCAGAGGACTGACCGATCACCGACGGTGACGGAGCCCGAGCAGGCGGTCGATCAGCGGCATGACCCAGCGCTTGCGGTGGAGCGTCACCAGCTCGAATCCGGGGATGTCGAACAGCTTCGTGACGCGGCTGTGAGTGCGGCAGAACTCGGCGAACCCCTCGTCGCCGTGTACCCGCCCGAAGCCGCTGGCACCGACACCACCCATCGGAACAGATCCCATTCCGGCGAACGCGATCACCGAATTGACGGTGACCTGACCGCACACCAGCTGCGCCGCAATCTCTTTGCCCTGCCTGCGGGAGAACACCGAAGCGCCGAGAGCGTACCGATGATCGTTGCTCAGCTCGATCGCCTCGTCGATGCTGTCGACCTCACGGACGGTGACCGTGGGGCCGAAGGTCTCCTCGCGAACGGCCGAGCAGCTCTCGGGGGTGTCCACCAACACGGTGGGCCCGACGAATCGCTCGCCGATCGAGGACAGTCCGCCGATCAGTGCTCGACCACCCGCCGCCTCGGCGTCGGCGAGATGGCGTCGAACGATGTCGATCTGGCCGGGCATCGTCATCGGCCCGTAGGTGGCCGACGCATCACCACCGGGCCGGATGGAGCGCGCATGCTGCACGAGAGCGCCGGTGAATTGTGCTGCGACACTCCGCTCCACGTACACCCGCTCGACTCCGACGCACGTCTGCCCGCTGTTGCCGAATGCTCCCCAGGCCACCGCCTCGGCTGCTGCCGCGATGTCCGCGTCCGCAGCGATGATCACCGGATCCTTGCCGCCGCATTCCACGACCACCGGGGTGAGCGTCTCGGCGCACGTGGCCATGATCTTCGAGCCGGTTCTCGTCGAGCCCGTGAACGCGATCTTGTCCACACCCGATCGGCACAGTGCGGCACCCGTCTCGCCGTATCCGGTGACGAGCGACAGAATGCCCAGTGGCAGAGACGGATTGGCTTCGTGGAACGCGCGGACGTATCGGGCCGCTACCGCGGGGGTGTATTCGCTCGGCTTGAACACCACGCAGTTACCTGCTGCCAGCGCCGAACCGATCGCACTGTTGGGTGCATACAGGGGGTAGTTCCACGGACCGATGACGCCCACGACACCGAGTGCCACCGTCTCCACGTGAGCGGAGTAGTTCGCGAGCAGCAACCCGGGGCCGACTCGGCGCGACCGCATGAGCTTCGGTGCCTGCTTCTCCGCCCACGCGATGTGCTCGAGGGTCAGTACGATCTCGAGCAGTGCATCGTCGGCGGGTTTGCCGTTCTCGCGGTGAATGAGATCGACGAATTCGGTTCGATGACTCCAGATTTCGTGTCGCCATGCCCGCAGGTGTCGGGCGCGAGAACGTGGCGGCAGCGAGGCCCATGTGCGCTGTGTCTTTCGCGCGAGTCCGACCGTCCGCGCGACGGACTCCGCCCCATCGACGGGGAACGAGGCGACCGGACCGTCGTCGATGGGGGAGAAGGAATCGAACGTGGTTCGCGCCTGGACCTGGCTGGTCACAGGGACGCTCCGAGCGCGTCCTTCGCCACGTGGGCGTCCCGCAGTTCGCGCTTGAGGATCTTTCCCGCGCCGCTCATGGGCAGCGCGGTGACGAACTCGATGGTGCGCGGGGTCTTGTATCCGGCAACGTAGCTGCGGGTGTGATCGCGAAGTTCTTCGACCGTCGGCGAGGTGCCATCGGCCAACACGACACAGGCGTGGACGCGCTCGCCCCATTCGCCGTCGGGCACACCGATCACGGCGCAGGCCAGGACGGCGGGATGGCGGCTCAGTGCGCTCTCGACCTCTGCGCTGTAGACGTTCTCGCCGCCGGTGATGATCATGTCCTTGAGTCGATCGACGACGAACAGGAATCCGTCGGCGTCGAGGTAGCCCACATCGCCGGTGTGCATCCAACCGTCGCGAACGGCCGCGGCGGTCTCGTCCGGCTTGTTCCAGTAGCCCAGCATCACGTGTCCACCGCGAACACAGATCTCGCCGACGGATCCGGTGGCCAACTGCTCGTCGTCGGGGCCGAGAATCTGGATCTCCGAGTGCGGGGCCGCGCGACCGGCCGAGCCGATGCGTTCTCCCACATGGTGTTCCGGCCAGAGCAGCGATGCGACCGGTGCGAGCTCGGTCATGCCGTAGGCCTGAGTGAGACGGGCCTGCGGGAGGCGTGCGAGGGTGCGCTCGAGGACGCCTGCGGAGATCGAGGATCCTCCGTACAGCACACGACTGAGCGAGGAGGTGTCGAACTCGCTCAATGCGGGGTGGTCGACCAGAAGCTGAATCATCGTCGGTACCAACAACACATCGGTGATCGAATGCTCGGCGATCGCGCCGAGGACGGCGGTCGGCTCGAAGAACGGAACCATGACGTGGGTACCGCCGAGCATGACCTGCCCCACCCATGCGGCCAGATCGGCGAGGTGGAACATCGGAGCGGCATGGAGCAGGATCGATGCGTCGTCGAGCAGCTGTCCGGTCGCCACCGTTCCCAGGCCGGAGGTGACGAGGTTCGCGTGCGAGAGCATGACGCCCTTGGGGAAGCCGGTGGTGCCGCCGGTGTAGAAGAGTCCTGCGAGTGCGTCGCCGCTACGGCGGGCGTCGGGGACGGGATCGTGGGACGAGACCAGGTCCTCGTACGAGACCATGCCCTCGGGGGTGGTGCCGTCTCCGCAGTAGACGATGGTCTGCAGGCCGGCACATGCCGGGCGCAGTGCCGGGACCATCGCACCGAAGGTGTCGTCGACCAGCAGGACCTTGGTGTCGGAGTCGTTGAGTGCGTACGCGACCTCCACGGGCGACCATCGGATGTTCACGGGGTTGAGCACGGCGTCGGCCCACGGCACCGCGAGCAGGTACTCCGAGTAACGGTCGCTGTTGAACGCCAGTATCGCAACTCGATCGCCGGACTCGACGCCGATGGAGTGCAGGCCTGCCGCCAGTCGTGCCACTCTGTCGATCTGTTCGGCGAAGGTACGAACGCGATCGCCGAACACCGTCGCTGCGCGGTTCGGAGTCGTTGCAGCGGAGCGATGCAGGCCTTGGGTGAGATACATGTCGAGTCCCTTGTGCGAGAGGGGGCGAGGGCGCCCGGGTGAATACCGTCACAGTTCCACCTTGTTGGCACTGTGTCAATAGTGGAGGTGTAGGGCGACCCGGCTGGCGATTCCGCGAAAACGGTTGTCTTGCTAACGTTCCCGAGCGTCGTCGAAGGAACGTGCGGTTGCGAGAACGGTGACGAGCACATCCGTCAGCAGAGTCTCGACCTGTTCACGGGTCAGTGTGCCGCGTACCAACCACTCGCGGCCCGCTGCCTTGACCATGCCGCCGAACGCGCGCACCGCAGACGTCGCGATGCGACGGTCACCGCCTCTGCCCTCGAATGCCGTTGCATCGAGCACGCGTTCGGCAGCCAGATCGTCGGCCTCGTCGAGAATCTGCGCCACCTGTTCGTCCACACCCGAACCACTCGCCATCGACACCCATGCCGTGCCGTGTGTCTCGATCACCCCCACCAGCCAGTGCACACTGCCACGTGCCCGCTCCTCGAGTGAGCCCGTGGGCAGATGTACGTCCTCGATCGGCGGCACGGTGACCAGGAATCGAACACTCTCGAGGTACAGATCGCGTTTGCTGCCGATGTAGTGGTGAATGAGCCCGCGGGCGACGCCGGCCGAGGCGGCGACGTCCGACATCGACACCTCGGCGTACGGCTTGTCGCCGAACAACCGAACGGCGCTGGCCAGGATCTGTGTCCGACGCTCGTCCGGTTCGAGTCGATTCCACTTGGGTGTACTTGCAGCCGGCATGGTTCTCATGATCGCACCGAGCCGACTCCGTGAGGCGTCAGAGGTACCGCTCGGTGCGCGAGCGCAGTGACCTCGGTACGACGAACCGATCGCCGTACCGTGCCCGCAGCTCGTCGGCTCGATGTACGAACCCCTGCGGCCCGCCGTCGAACTGATCGACGAACTGCAGCACCCCGCCGGTCCAGGCGGGATAGCCGATGCCGAGGATGGAGCCGATGTTCGCATCGGCGACCGTGCGTAGGACTCCCTCGTCCAGGCATGCGACCGAGTCCAGGGACTGTGCGATCAACATCCGATCCATCATGTCCTCGAACGGAATTCCATGATCGGGGCGGTGGTAGTGCTCCGCCAGGCCCGGCCACAGCCCCGCCTTGGTGCCGTCCTCGGCGTACTCGTAGAAGCCGCGACCGCCCTTGCGGCCGGGCCGATCGAACTCGTCGACCAGCCGATCGACCAGAGCATACGAATTCGACACGATCCACGGTCGACCCTCGGCGCGGGCGGCCTGCGCCATGCCCTCGCGGATGTGCCTGGACAGGGTCAACGAGATCTCGTCCATGAGAGCCAACGCACCGGACGGGTAGCCCGCCTGGAGAGCGGCCTGCTCGACGGTGGCGGGGTGCACGCCCTCCGCGACCAGCGAGATCGCCTCGTCCATGAACCGGCCGATGACGCGAGTGGTGAAGAAGCCGTGACTGTCTGCGACGACGATCGGCGTCTTGCCGATCAGACGGACGAAGTCGAATGCGCGGGCCAGAGTGGAATCACTGGTGTGTTCTCCCACAACGATTTCCACCAACGGCATCTTGTCCACCGGAGAGAAGAAGTGCGTGCCGACGAAGTCCGAGGTGCGCGAGACTCCCGTCGACAGCTCGGTGATGGGCAGGGTCGAGGTGTTCGAGCACAGCAGTGCGTCGGCGGTCAGATACTTCTCGACGGCCTCGAACGCGCCCTGCTTGACGGCGGGAGCCTCGAACACGGCCTCGACGACCAGATCGCATCCCTCGGCATCGGCCGCGTCGGAACTGGGTGTGATCCGCGCGAGCACCGCATCGGCGTCGGCCTGGGTCGTGCGCCCCGTCGCGACGGCCTTGCCGAGAATCGAACGCGCGTAATCCTTTCCACGCTCGGCGGATTCGATCGAGACATCACGCAGTACGACGGGGACCGTGGCCGACGCGACGACGTAGGCGATGGCGGCACCCATCATCCCGGCACCGATCACCAGCACCTTCTCGGGTACCCGGTGCGGTTCGCCGCTCGGACGAGAGCCGCCCTTGTTGATGGATCCGAGATCGAAGAACATCGATTGGATCAGATTGCCCGAGACCGGACCGCAGGCGAGTGCGGTGCAGTGTCGGGTTTCCACGATCGACGCCGACTCGAAGTCGAGCACCGACCCTTCCACCGCGGCAGCAACCACCGCGATGGGGGCGGGCATGGGTGCACCCTTGACCTGCTTGCGCACCGTGGCCGCGAAGGCAGGCAGCTGCGCAGCCAACGCGGGTGAGGCCGCGGTGCCGCCGGGAATCTCGAACCCCTTCCTGTCCCAGGGCTGCACTGCAACGGGATTGGCGACGATCCAGGCACGTGCGTTCGCCATCATCTCCTCGTGGGTGTCGACGACCTCGTCGATCAGTCCGATCTCGAGTGCCTTGGCCGGCCGGTAGCGTTGTCCCTGGCCCACCACCTGGGTCAATGCGCCGACGATTCCGAACATCCGCACCGTTCGGGTGACGCCGCCCGTGCCAGGGAGCAGACCGAGGGTTACCTCGGGAAGGCCGAAGCGGGAGTTGCTTCTGTTCACTGCAATTCGGTGATGGCAGGCCAGCGCGATCTCGAAGCCGCCACCGAGCGCGGTGCCGCCGAGTGCAGCGACGACGGGCTTGCCCAGCTTCTCGAGCCGACGGAACTTGTCCTTGGTGAAGTCGAGGGCGTCGGCGATGGCCTTGTGGTCGTTGGGTCCTGCGTCGCGCAGCAGTTCGAGGTCGCCACCGGAGAAGAACGAATCCTTTCCCGAGGTGACGATGATGCCGTCGTAGTCATCGACGTTGGCTTCGAGCCAGTCGACGGTCTGTCCGAGCGATTCGCCGAACGCGGTGTTCATCGTGTTGGTGGACTGCGTCGGGTCGTCGATCGTCAGCACGAGTACGCGGTCGGTCCCTATCTCGCCGGTGATCGTCGACGTCGTCAGTGCAGCAGAGGTATTCATCGTGTCCTCGGGTCGTTGTTCGAGCGCGGGGGTGGTCACAGGCGCTCGATGATGGTGGCGACGCCCATTCCGGCACCGATGCAGAGCGTGATCAGCGCATAGCGCTCGCCCCGGCGCTCGAGCTCGTCGAGAGCCATTCCGGTGAGCATCGCTCCCGTTGCGCCCAGTGGGTGGCCCATCGCGATCGCGCCGCCGTTGACGTTGATGCGCTCGTGGTCGATGTCCAGCTTCTTCGCGTAGTTGAGCACCACCGAAGCGAATGCCTCGTTGACCTCGAACACCGCGATGTCGTCGAGACCGAGTCCCGCCGCGGCCAACACCTTGTGGGTGGCCGGAACCGGGCCGGTGAGCATCAGCGTCGGGTCCGATCCGGCGACGACCCCGGCCACGACGCGTCCGCGTGGGGTCAATCCGCCTGCGCGACCGGCCTCTTCGGAGCCGATGAGAACCATCGCGGTGCCGTCGACGATGCCCGAGGAGTTGCCTGCGTGGTGTACGTGATCGATGCGCTCGACCTCGGTGTACTTCTGCATCGCGACGGCGTCGAACCCGGCGAGCGAACCCATCTGTGCGAACGATGGTGTCAGGGCGGTGAGGTCGGCAGTGGTGGTCTCGGGTCGCATGATCTCGTCGTGATCGAGCATCAGCCGGCCGTTCGTGTCGAAGACGGGGATGACCGACTTCTCGAAGTGACCCATCGACCAGGCATGCGCCGCTCGTTGCTGGCTACGTACCGCGTAGGCGTCGACCTCGTCCCGATCGAACCCCTCGATCGTCGCGATGAGATCTGCGCTGACTCCCTGTGGGACGAAGTAGCTGCCGTAGTTGGTCAGCGGGTCGCACGGCCACGCGCCGCCGTCCGCCCCGAGCGGCACACGAGACATCGATTCGACGCCACCGGCGACGATGAGCCGATCCCATCCGGACCGAACACGTTGCGCCGCAGTGTTGACGGCCTCGAGCCCCGATCCGCAGAAGCGGTTGAGCTGAACGCCGGCCACGCTGTCCGGTAGGCCGGCCGCCATCGCGACGGTTCGGGCGATGTCGCAGCCTTGATCGCCGACCGGGGTGACGACACCGAGCACGACGTCGTCGATCAGGGCCGGATCGAGCTGGGAGTGTCGAGAGAGCAACGTGGACAACGTGTTCGCGGCCAGATCGACCGGCTTGACGGTGTGCAGTGAGCCGGAGCTCTTGCCGCGGCCACGTGGACTGCGCACTGCGTCGTAGAGGAATGCCTCCATGGGGTGCCTTTCTGGGGCAACAGAATTACCGAGTTCTACAGGGAACGGGAAATGAGCTCTTTCATGACTTCGTTGGCACCGGCGTAGATGCGGGCGATGCGTCCGTCGACGAACATGCGGGCGATGGGGTATTCCTCCATGTAGCCGTACCCACCGAAGAGCTGCAGGCACCGGTCGACCACCTCGAACTGTCGGTCGGTGGTCCAGTACTTGACCATTGCGGCCGTGGTGACGTCGAGTGTGCCCGAAATATGCTGTGCCATGGCGTCGTCGACGAAGGTACGCACGACGCGGCCGATGGTGGCGCATTCGGCGAGCTCGAACTTGGTGTTCTGCAGATCGAACAATGTCTTGCCGAACGCGCTGCGCGACTTGGTGTACTCGACGGTCTGCGCGACGGCGGCGTCGATCATCGCAGCGGCGGCGATGCCGCAGATCAGGCGTTCCTGGGGGAGCTGCTGCATCAACTGCGCAAAACCGCGACCCTCATGACTTTCCTGGTCGTTCCTGCCGGCTCCACTCCCGCCCCTGAGCAGATTCGAGGCGGGAATGCGAAGACCGTCGAAGGTGAGTTCGGCTGTGTCCTGGCCCTTCTGGCCGATCTTGTGCAGCACGCGTCCGCGGTGAAAACCTTCGGTGTCATCGGAGACCTCGGCGACGAGCAATGACAGTCCCCGGGCTCCCGCGGAGGGATCGGTCTTGGCGGCGATGATGAGCAGATCGCAGTGAGCTCCGTTGGAGATGAACGTCTTTCCGCCGGTCACCACGTAGTCGTCGCCGTCACGCACGGCGCGGGTTGTAATGCCTTGCAGGTCCGATCCGGTGCCCGGTTCGGTCATGGCGATGGCTCCGATCCATTCGCCCGAGCACAGTTTCGGCAGCCACCGCTGCTTCTTCTCCTCGGACGCGTAGGCCAGGATGTAGTGCGGAACGATGCCGCTGTGCACGCCGAGCTGCATGGCCGAGTCGCCGGCGCGGACCTGTTCTTCGAATAGCACTGCCTCGTGGCGGAAGTCGCCGCCGCCTCCGCCGTATTGCTCGGGTACCGACATGCCGAGCAGCCCGAGGCTGCCTGCGGTGCGGTAGACCTCGCGGCTGGGGCGTCCGGCCGCCGCGAATTCCTCCCGGTGCGGTGCGACCTCTTTCTCGAAGAATCCACGGGCGAGCTGGCGCACGTCGGCGAGCTCGGTGGTGAGGTCGTCGGTGGAGCGATCTGCGAGTGCAGTCATAGGGGGTCCTTGGCTCGAAGCGCGACTGTGGTTTATTGGCGCTGTGCCAATAATGATGGCGCGACGATGTCGCGGATGTCAACCATGGGTGCTGCCCGAGCTGCCGAACTCGAAGTCATGGACGGATTCGGGTCAGAATTCATCCATAACTTCGAGCTCGGCGGGCAGTTCTCTAGCTGTCGACCGAGCGCAGTAGAGCCACATCCGAGACGAGTCGGATGTGGTCGGCCATTGCCCGGCCCGCCTCGGCCGGATCCTGATTGCGGACGGCCTCGGCGATGCGTCGGTGATGCTCGAGCGAGGCCTGGGGGCGGTCGGACTGCGACAGTGACTCGATGCGGGTCTCGCGAATCAGCTCGGCGATCTCGCCCATCAGGCGAGCGAGCAGCGGTGAGTGCGCGGCCTCGGTGATGGCGTGATGGAAGAGCTCGTCGCCGGAGTCTCCGCGATCGCCGTCGGTGATCTCGGTGGCCATCACGGACACCGCGTGGTCGATGGCTGCCATCTCGTCGTCGCTGCGCCGCGTTGCGGCCAGTTCGGCGAGCTTGACCTCGAGTGCCTCTCGGGCTTCGATCACCTCGGGCAGTCGATCGGCGTGCTCGCGCAAGGCGCGAATTGCCATGTCGCCCACGGGTCGTCGGACGAGTACCGCCCCATCGCCGTGGCGCACGGCGAGGATGCCCTGCACCTCGAGTGCAACGAGGGCCTGACTCAGCGACGCTCTGCTGACTCCCAGGTGGCCGGCGAGTTCGCGCTCGGGTGGAAGTCGATCGCCAGGGTTCATGTCGCGATCGGCGATGTGCTTGCACAGCTGCTCGACGATGACCTCGTACAGCCGTGGTCGGGTCACGGGGCGAATTTGCTCAGCCACTGTGTCACTCGCTCTCTGTTCCTCTGGACCTCCACCCTAGCCGCCGCCCACGTGGTAACGGCAGACACATTCGGGGTTGACAAGTGATCCACTTCACTGGTTGAGTCCCTATTGACTCAGTGGCCAGTCCAATTAGCCACTGGAGATCCTGGGCAACCGCTCGGGTGACACCACAGACGGACCGGAGACCTTCGATGTCGACCGAGTTGATACCCATCCTTGCGCTCGTCGTCATGTTCCTCGCCGCAACCGTGTTCCCCGTGAACATGGGTGCGTTGGGGTTCGTGGCGGCGTTCTTCGTCGGAACACTTGCCGTGGGCATGGGGGCCGACGACATCATTGCCGGCTTCCCGAGCAGTCTCTTCCTCACGCTCGTCGGCATCACCTACCTGTTCGCCATCGCGCAGAACAACGGCACGGTCGACCTGCTGGTCCGCGGAGCCGTTCGACTCGTCGGTGGCAGGGTGGCGCTCATCCCCTGGGTGATGTTCGGCATCACCGGCGTCCTGACCTCCATCGGGGCGCTCGGGCCCGCCGCGGTGGCCATCGTGGCCCCGATCGCGCTCGGCTTTGCCGCGCGCTACAAGATCAACGCGCTGCTCATGGGCATGATGGTCATCCACGGCGCGCAGGCGGGCGGATTCTCGCCCATCAGCATCTACGGCGTCACGGTCAACAACATCGCCGCCAACGCAGGACTCGTCAACAGTCCGCTCACACTCTTCCTCGGCAGCCTGTTCTTCAACGCCGCGATCGGTGCGCTGCTGTTCGTGTTCCTCGGTGGCCGCTCCCTCATCGGACGCAGCGTGCACGACGAGGACGGCAGTCGTCCCGACGGCGACTCGGGCGGCGTCGGCGGCTCGGGTTCTCGGACGGTCATGCGCGGCTTCGGCTCCTCGACGCCTCGTCCGTCCGGTCAGACGGTCACGGTCGAGAATGCGCCGCCCTTGGCCACCGCGGTCAAGGCCATCACCTTCGATCAGATTCTCACGCTCGTCGGCCTGGCCTCGCTGGCCCTGTTCGCCCTCGTGCTCGATCTCGACGTCGGCTTCATCGCGATGACGGTGGCCGTGGTTCTCGCTCTCGCATCGCCCAAGGCGCAAAAGGGTGCGATCAACCAGATCAGTTGGTCGACGGTTCTGCTCATCGGCGGCGTACTCACGTTCGTCGGGGTCCTGCAGGAAGCCGGAACTGTCGAATACGTCGGCGATTCGGTCGCGAGCATCGGTATCCCGCTCCTGGTGGCGCTGCTGCTCTGCTACATCGGTGCCATCGTCTCGGCCTTCGCGTCGTCCACCGCGATCCTCGGCGTCACCATCCCGCTGGCCGTCCCGTTCCTGCTCGCGGGCGAAGTAGGCGCTATCGGAGTCATCGTGGCCCTGTCCATCGCCTCGACCATCGTCGATGTCAGCCCGTTCTCCACCAATGGAGCCCTGGTGCTCGCCAACGCCCAGGACATCGACCGAGATGTGTTCTACAAGCAGATCCTCAAGTACAGCGCTCTGGTTGTGGTCATCGGTCCACTGGTCGCCTGGGGATTGCTGGTGGTACCCGGCTGGATGTAGCTCGACAGTAGCTCGGATGCGGTTCTCGATGATGGCGGCACGTGTGTTCGACGTGCCGCCATCACGCGTCTGAGCTGGGCAAAGTCCCGGAAATCGTTACTTGACTTCTCTGGGGTTCGCTGGTCCAATGGAATTGGCTAGGCCACTAGCCCAGTCATCCAATCGGACTTCGGGTCCGGCTCGCACCTCGCTTCGACGTAAGGATCAATTCGATGCCCCTCAACACGACAGGCAGAACCGGACCGCTCGAAGGCACCGTGGTGGTCGATCTGACCCGTGCCCTCGCCGGCCCGCACGCGGCGATGATGCTCGGCGACCTCGGCGCAGACATCATCAAGGTCGAGACCCCCAAGGGCGGCGACGACACCCGAGTCTGGGGTCCACCCTTCGTCACTCCGCGCGACGCCGAACGTGAGTCGACCTACTTCCTCTCGGCCAACCGCAACAAACGATCCATCGCACTCGATCTCAAGACCGACGACGGCCGAGAAGCGTTGGAGCACATGATCGAACGAGCCGACGTGCTGCTCGAGAACTTTCGCACCGGAGTGCTCGACCGCCTCGGCTTCTCGCCCGAACGCATCGCCGAGATCAACCCGCGCACTGTCGTGCTGTCGATCAGCGGATTCGGTCACGACGGCCCCGAGGGTGGCCGCTCCGGCTACGACCAGATCGCCCAGGGCGAGGCCGGGCTGATGTCGTTCACCGGCTCCGGTCCCGAGGACGTCCAACGCGTCGGCGTTCCCATCGCCGACCTGCTGGCCGGAATGTACGGAGCCTTCGGCGTTCTCGCCGCACTACGTGAACGCGATCGCACCGGACGCGGCAAGGTCGTCCGTACCTCCTTGCTCGCCAGCGTCGTCGGAGTGCACGCCTTCCAGGGCACCAAGTGGACCGTTGCCGGCGAGATCGGCACGGCGCAGGGCAACCATCACCCATCGATCTGCCCGTACGGATTGTTTCCGACCTCGGATGGCGCAGTGCAGATCTCCGTGGGCAGCGAGGGCCTGTGGCATCGGTTCTGCGAGGGCTTCGGTATCGACCCCGATCTCGAAGGCATGGCCACCAACCCACAACGCGTCGACAGTCGCGACGACGTCATCGAACTCGTCTCCAAGATCTTCCGCACCTACGACACCGAACCGCTGCTGGCCCTTCTCGACGAGATCGGTGTTCCCGCAGGCAAAGTGCGCAACGTGCAGGAGGTGTACGAGTGGGAGCAGACCAAGTCTCAAGGCCTGCTGGTCGACGTCGAGCACGCGACGTTGGGCACGGTCACTCTTCCGGGGCCGCCGCTGCGCTTCTTCGAATCCGACGGCACCGAGGTCACCGAAACCAATCATCTGGCTCCGCCGGTACTCGGTGCCGACGACGAGCTCGTCCGCGACTGGCTGAAAGAAGCGATCCGATGACCAGAATGACCGCCCTCGAACTGCTCGATCTGGTGATCGATCCCGGCAGCTTCGACTCCTGGGACACCCCGACCGCGGACTACGTCATCGACGACCAGTACGCGAGCGAACTCGCGGCGGCCCGTGAGAAGACCGGTCTCGACGAATCCGTCCTCACCGGGTCCGCGACGATTCGGGGCCGCAAGGTCGCAATCCTGCTCGGCGAGTTCGCATTTCTGGCCGGCTCGATCGGGGTTGCGGCGGGTGAACGGCTCGTCACCGCCGTGCACCGGTCGACGGACGAGCGGTTGCCGCTGCTCGCGTTGCCGACCTCCGGCGGAACCCGCATGCAGGAGGGTACCGTCGCGTTCCTCCAGATGGTCAAGATCACCGCCGCGATCACTGCGCACAAGGCGGCGAACCTGCCGTACATCGTCTACCTGCGGCACCCCACCACCGGTGGAGTTTTTGCGTCCTGGGGATCGCTCGGACACGTCACCGTCGCCGAGCCCGGTGCCCTCGTCGGCTTCCTCGGGCCTCGCGTCTACGAGGCCCTCTACGACGCGAAATTCCCCACGGGCGTACAGACGTCGGAGAACCTCCAGGCCCACGGGCTCATCGACGCCATCCGCCCGCCCGAGCAGCTCGGCGAAATCGTCGATCGGGCGCTGCGCATCATGACCGACATCCCGTCGTGCCGGCCCCGCACCGTCGAGGCGCTCGAATGGACGATCGAGGACGTGCCCGCGTGGACGTCGATCCTGGCCTCCCGTAGGAACGATCGTCCCGGCGTGCGCGAGTTGCTGTTCAGCACCGCAGCAGATGTGCTGCCGCTCAACGGAACCGGGCAGGGGGAGTCGGATCCGGGTCTGATTCTGGCTCTCGTTCGGTTCGGCGACATGCCGTGCGTACTGCTCGGGCAGGATCGACGTGGGCAGACGACCAAGACCCCGCTCGGTCCCGCAGCGCTTCGCGAGGCTCGACGCGGTATGCGTCTGGCTCAGGATCTCAAGCTTCCGCTCGTCACCGTCATCGACACCGCGGGCGCGGCGCTGTCGAAGGAGGCGGAGGAAGGCGGTCTCGCGGGAGAGATCGCTCGGTGCATCGCGGACATGGTCGACCTCGAAACACCGACGCTGTCGTTGCTGTTGGGGCAGGGGACGGGCGGTGGCGCTCTGGCACTGGTACCCGCTGATCGCGTTCTTGCTGCTCAACACGCGTGGCTCTCGCCGCTGCCGCCCGAGGGTGCGTCGGCCATCGTGCATCGGGACACTGCTCATGCGGCCGAGATGGCCACCAAGCAGGGAGTACGCTCGCTCGATCTCTTCCGGGCCGGTGTCGTCGACATCATCATTCCCGAGCTGCCCGACGCGGCGGACGAATCGCAGCAGTTCTGCGACCGGGTGGGTGCGGTGCTGCACCGGGAGCTCGCCGACCTGATCGCCCAGGATCCGTCGATGCGGATGATCGCCCGCGAAAAGCGCTTCAACAGAATCGGCTTCGCGGCTGCCGCGGTCTGATGGCCGCCGAACTCGAAGTTGTGGATGACTTTCGGCTGAAATTCGTCCATAACTTCGAGCTCGGCGATGACCGGGGAGGCTATCGTCGTGCAGGTGGCGGGCAATGCGCGGGATCCGGGGGTCTCGGTGGCGTCTCGACTGCTGGCGTTGCTCGGCGTGTTCGACGAGCAGAAGCCTGCGTTGACATTGACCGAATTGGCAGACGGCGCAGGTCTTCCCATCGCCACGGCTCACCGCTTGGTGCACGAGCTTCTCGGCTGGGGAGCACTCGTTCGCGGCGACGACGGTAAGTTCGTGGTCGGACGTCGGCTGTGGAAGCTGGGTATGTTGGCCCCGGATCAATCCGACCTGCGCGAGATCGCGTCGCCGTTCCTGCACGATCTCTACGGAGCCACGCTCGCCACGGTGCATCTGGCCATTCGTGACGGCGACGAGGTGCTCTACCTCGACAGGTTGGCCGGACACGCGTCGGTGCCCGCGATCAGCCGGGTCGGAGCCCGTCTGCCGTTGTACGCGACCGGAGTCGGAAAGGTGTTGCTGGCCTACGCTCCGCGCGAGGTGCACGACCGAGTGCTCGGGAACTTGGCCCGCATCACCCCGTACACGGTGACTCACCCGGGAAAGTTGGACAGCGAACTACGCCGAGTGCATCGCGAGGGGTATGCGCAGACGGTCGAGGAGATGACACTGGGAGCGTGTTCGGTGGCCGTACCCGTCCGCGGCGAGAGCGAGACGGTGGTGGCCGCACTGGGAATCGTGGTTCCGAGCATCGGTCGAGATCGCGCCAGACTGGTTGCAGCTCTGCAGGTTGCGGCCCGAGGAATCGAGCGAACTCTACGGGCATGAACGCGGGCTTTCACTGAGTGGAAACTACCTCTTGTCCGGAGGTCGTATGCGCGATGTACTCGATGCATGCGTACACAGGTCGCCATCATCGGTGCAGGGCCCGCGGGTCTGCTGCTGTCCCACCTGCTCGGGGAGCAGGGAATCGACTCCGTTCTGATCGAGTCGCGCACGCAGCAGTACGTGCTCTCGCGAATCCGCGCAGGCATCCTCGAACATTCGACGGTTCGGCTGCTCGACGACCACGGCTTGGGCGAGCGGTTGCATCGCGAAGGCCACGAGCACCGCGGAATCTATCTGCAGTGGCCGGAAGAGCGACACCACATCGACTTTCGCGATCTGGTGGACCGGAGCGTGTGGGTGTACGGGCAGACCGAGGTGACGAAGGATCTCGTTGCGGCGCGCGAGAAAGCCGGTCAGCAGATCTACTACGACGTCTCCGACACCGCGTTGCACGACGTGGAGTCCGACGCCCCGTACGTCACGTTCACCGACGCGTCGGGAACATCGATGCGGATCGACGCCGACGTCATCGCCGGATGTGACGGTTCCTTCGGTCCGAGCCGCGCGGCGATGCCGGATTCGGTGCGTAACACCTGGGAGCGAACGTACCCCTACTCCTGGCTCGGGGTGCTCGCCGACGTGGCACCGTCGACGGACGAGCTGATCTACGCCTGGCATCAGGATGGATTCGCGATGCACTCGATGCGATCGTCGACGGTCAGCCGGCTGTATCTGCAGGTTCCGAACGGCACCGACATCGCCACCTGGTCCGACGAGCGGATCTGGGATGCGTTGGCACGCAGGCTCGGTCATGGTCAGGACGGCTGGGAGCTGACACCGGGACCGATCACCGAGAAGAGCGTGCTGCCGATGCGCAGCTACGTGCAGACGCCGATGCGACACGGCAGACTCTTTCTGGCCGGCGACGCCGCGCACATCGTGCCGCCGACCGGAGCGAAGGGCCTCAACCTCGCGGTTGCCGACGTGGCCCTGTTGGCCCCGGCGCTGACATCGTTGCTGGGCAAGAACGACTCCCGTGCCGCCGATGCTTACAGTGACGACGCACTCCGACGCGTCTGGCGCTGCACGCACTTCTCGTGGTGGATGACGACGATGCTGCACACCGGCGACGATCCGTTCGACGCGCAGTTGCAGCTCTCCCAGTTGCGTTGGGTGGCCTCCAGCGAGGCAGGAGCAACGGGACTGGCGGAGAACTATGCGGGACTGCCCATCGGATTCTGAGCGTGTGGACTGTCGAACTCGAAGTTATGGACAGAATTCGGCCGGAATCCATCCATAACTTCGAGTTCGGCGGCGATCGCTGCGGCCGGCCCCTCGTTCGTTACCCTTGCGGAACAGCGAGAGAAACAGGGTAATTCACAGTGTCTGATATCGACGCGACCTCGGCGCGCACGACCACCGCGGTACGGGCCACCTACATCGCGTTCATCGGAGCCGGCTTCGCCTTCGCCAGTTGGGCATCGCGCATTCCGCAGGTGAGGGACCGGCTCGAGCTCACGTCGTCCCAACTCGGCATCGTGCTGCTGGCCATCGCCGTCGGGTCGTTGCTCGCCCTGCCGCTGTCCGGCATCATCATCAACCGCTTCGGGTCTCGGCTCACGGTGACTGTGATGTCTGTCGTCCTCGCGGCCGGTCTGACCATCATCTCCACCGGCTATCTCGTCGGTGTGGTGCCGTTGCTTCTCGGGCTGTTCGTGCTCGGATTCGCCAACGGCGCATGGGATGTTGCCATGAACGTCCATGGCGCAGTGGCCGAACGACGGCTCGGGCGATCGATCATGCCGCGCTTTCACGCGGGCTTCAGCGCGGGCACCGTGGTGGGAGCCCTGATCGGAACACTGATGGTGGTGCTGAACGTCTCGGTGACGGTGCATCTGCTGGCGGTCGCAGCCGCGATCGTCGGAGCCATCCCGTGGGGAGTCCGTAACTTTCTGAACGAGTCCGACGCCGAACCCGAACAGCCCGCCCCCGACACCTCGCGGCCACATGCCCTCGCTCGGTGGAAGGAGCCGCGCACCCTGTTGATCGGTGTCGTGGCCTTGTCGTTCGCGTTTGCCGAGGGCAGCGGAAACGATTGGCTCAACATCGCATTGATCGACGGATACGACGCATCGGCCGTCGCCGGGACCCTGGCGTTCACCACGTTCCTGGTCGCCATGACCGCGGTGCGGTGGTTCGGCAACGGTCTGCTGGATCGGTACGGTCGCGTCGTCGTACTGCGAGGTCTCGCGGGCGTCTCGGTGGTCGGCGTGCTGTTGTTCGTGCTCAGTCCAATTGTGCCGCTTGCTTTTCTGGGCGCGTTTCTGTGGGGATCGGGCGTCTCCCTCGGCTTCCCGGTTGCCATGAGTGCGGCGGCCGACGAGCCGGCAGCTGCCGCCGCTCGCGTCAGTGTGGTCGCCTCCATCGGATACTTCGCCTTTCTCGGCGGTCCGCCCCTCATCGGCTTCCTCGGCGGGCACGGTGACGTACTTCGAGCGTTGCTCGTGGTCGCTGCGCTCCTGGCGTGTTCGTTGATCGTGATGGGGGCATTGCGGCCCCTCGCTGGGTCGAACTCGCGGCATTGATTCCGCTCCGAGGCCGACATGGCCTCGGATACTGTGGCCGGTATGCGCATCGACGAGTATCGCCAGTACGACGGCCTCGGTCTGGCCGGTCTCGTGGCCGCAGGAGATGTGACACCGCGCGAACTGCTCGATTGCGCACTGGCGCAGGTCGAATCGATCGATCCGCGGATCAATTCCGTGGTTCGGGTGATGCGGGAGCAGGCCGACGACCAGCTGACGCGACCGCTGCAGGGGCCGTTCGCCGGCGTGCCGTTCCTGATCAAGGATCTCTCGCAGGACTACGCGGGCCTGCCCACATCGAGTGGATCGCGTGCGTTGACCAACCTGCCGATGCCCGAGCATTCCACGGTGGTGCAGCGCTGGCTCGATGCGGGCCTGGTGATCTTCGGTAAGACCAACACTCCGGAATTCGGGGCGAAGGGAATCACCGAACCGGCGGTGCACGGCGCGACTCGAAATCCATGGGATCGCAGCAGAACTCCCGGTGGATCGTCGGGTGGATCGGCCGCTGCGGTGGCGTCCGGCATCGTCCCGGTGGCGGGAGCCAACGACGGCGGCGGTTCCATCCGGATTCCGGCGTCGTGCTGTGGGCTCGTCGGACTCAAGCCGGGACGCGGACTGGTGCCGTCGGGCCCCACGTTCGGCGAACCCATGCACGGGGCAGCAGTGCAGGGCGTCGTGTCGCGGTCCGTGCGCGATACCGCCGCGATGCTCGACGTGCTGGCGGGCGGTGAGGCGACGTCCGGCTATCTGCCCGCGCGTCCGGACGGAACGTTCCTGTCCCGAGTGGGCAAGGACCCCAAGCCTTTACGCATCGGAATGTATGCCGTGACATCGGTCAATCCGTCGCCCCACCCGCAGGCCGTCGCCGCGATGGAGTCCGCTGCGAAGGCACTCACCGATCTCGGCCACACCGTCGAACTTCTCGACGCCCCACCGTACGACGACGCGAATCTCAACCGCGAATTCCTGCTGGCCTGGTTCACCTACCTGGCGTGGGAGATGGACGAGGTGAAACGCAGAACCGGTTGCGGCGACGACAGATTCGAGCGTGACACCCGCATCATGGCGGCGCTGGGCAGATCCGCCAGTGGTGTCGACTACCTCGAAGCAGTGGAAGGTCGCCATGTGCACGTGCGTGCGCTGGCCACCTTTTTCGAGACCTGCGACCTGCTGCTCACGCCCACTCTCGCGGAGCTCCCCCCGAAGATCGGTGCCTTCGATCTCGCGAAGCCGTTGGAGCTGGCATCGGAGTTGTTGCTGCGCAGCCGAACTGCAGGAATCCTGCGCTACACCGGCATCGTGGATCAGATGATCGACGACAACATCTCGTGGATTCCCTACACGCAGCTGGGAAACGTCACCGGGCGTCCGGCGCTGTCGGTTCCCGTGCACTGGACCCCCGAGGGTCTTCCGATGGGCGCGCACTTCACCGCACCCCTCGGCGGCGAGGCATTGCTCGTCCAACTGGCCGGTCAGTTGGAGCGAGCCGTGCCGTGGGCCCACCGCTACGCCGATATCGGTTAGCGGGTCACTCCGAGCAGAGCCTTTCCGACGATGTCCGACGGGCGTTGCCGCACATGGCCGTCGACGATATCGACGACTCCGCCTGCCCACTCGGGATCGGTGTCGGCGGCAGCCTGGGGATCGGCGTGGGCATCGGTGCCCTCCTCGGCGGTGACGGTGATCGAACGCTCGAGGGCCTCTCGGACGCTCATCAGCGACGTATCGGGCTCGGCGAACACCTCTGTTGCTGCGTTCCCGCGGCGCACCACCATGTCGTGGGTGAGGCTGTCGACCAACGAGATCACCGTGCCGGCAGGCATGGCGGTGATCTTGGCGACGGCACGCCCCACCAGACCGGTCGGCAACAGCGGTACCGGAATCTGTATGCGACGCAGACCGGCGACGCTGCCGTACGCCTGCAGTAGTTCGGGGTAGCTCATCGTCTCGGTTCCGCCGATGTCGAACGTTCCCGGGCGTGCGGTGTCGCCGAGAGCGCGGGCGATGATGGCGACCACGTCGACGACGGCGATGGGCTGGACCTGCCTGCGCATCCACGTCGGGATGGGCGTGAGCGGCAGGCGCTCGGTCATCCGTCGCACCAACTCGAACGACGTCGATCCGGAACCGAGAATGATCGCCGCCCGCAGCGCGGTGGCATCGACGGAACTGTCGAGGAACGTCTCCTCTACCTGCAGGCGAGAGCGCAGGTGATCCGAGAGCGGCGTGCCGTCGTCGGGAATGAGTCCGGAGAGGTAGACGATTCGGCGCACACCGTTGCGCTCGGCCGCGGCGGCCATGGCCTGCGCGGCATGCCGATCCTTCTCGACGAAGTCGCCCTCGTCCATCGAATGCACGAGGTACACGACCGCGTCGACATTCTCGGTCGCGGTGTCGAAGGTCTCGTGCTCGTCGAGGTCGAAGTGCACGGCGGTGACGTGAGCGCCCCAGGCGAAGCGCGATTTCTTGCTCGGATCGCGCATCGCAGCGTGCACGTCGTGACCCTGTTCGAGCAGGACCGGGATCAGCCGAGACCCGATGTATCCGGTTGCGCCGGTGACCAGCACTCGCATGACTTTCTCGTTTCTGTAGACACAGGCCATACCCCGTCGGAGCAGTCTCACTCCCCGGTGTCGGAAGCAGATGGCAGACTGTGCGGGTGAGTGCGCGTATCAGGAACAACGTCAGGGTCGTGGGGGCTGTCGACGGGCCCGTGGTGATGCTGGCTCACGGTTTCGGTTGCGACCAGACGCTGTGGCGTTCGGTGACCGATATCCTGGCTCCGAACTTCTCGGTCGTGCTCTTCGATCACGTCGGGTCGGGAGCCTCGGACCCCGCGGCGTGGGATGCCGACAAGTACGCGCCGCTGGAGGCCTACGCCCGCGACATCGTCGACATCGCCGAGGAATTCGATCTGCACGATGTGACGTTCGTGGGGCATTCGGTGGCGTCGATGATGGGTGTTCTCGCGGTCCAGGCGGCTCCCGAGCGATTCTCCAAACTCTTTCTCCTGACGCCGTCCCCCCGATACATCGACGACGGTGACTACCGGGGTGGCTTCAGCCGCGAGGACATCGACGAGTTGCTCGAGTCGTTGGACAGCAACTATCTCGGGTGGTCCGCGTCGATGGCAACGATCGTGGTGAACGCACCGGATCGGCCGGATCTCGAGAACATGTGGACCGCGAGCTTCTGCCGAACCGATCCCGAGTGCGCACGGGTGTTCGCCCGTACCACCTTCCTGTCCGACAATCGCGCCGATCTGGCCGGGGTCGCCCTGCCCACGATGATCGTCGACTGTGCTCGGGATTCGCTGGCACCGCCTCAGGTCGGCAGATACGTCCACGAACACATCGCAGGCAGCACCCTGCAGACCCTCGACGCCAGTGGGCACTGCCCGCACGTCACCCAGCCCGAACAGACCGCCGAGGCGATTGCGACCTTCGTGAGATCGTCGTGATCCACGAACTCGACATCGAGGACCTGTACGAGAACGCGCCGTGCGGCTACCTCTCGGTGCTGCCGGACATGCGGATCGTGAGACTGAACTCGACGCTGGCGAACTGGCTGGGATTCGAGGTCGACGCCTTGATCGGTACCGACTTCACCCAACTCCTCACCGCTGGTGGCCGGATTCACTACGAGACCCATTTCGGTCCGATTCTGCGGATGTACGGCCAGCTCGACGGCATCGCGATCGATTTCGTGACGTCCGATCGGCGACGGCTGCCCGTGTTCATGACCGCGAACGTCAAGACCGACGAGACGGGTGCGCCGGTACTGATTCGCATCACCGCGCTCGACGCCAGGGACCGTCGCACCTACGAACGCGAGTTGCTCGAGTCCCGAACTCGAGCGGAGCTGCTGGCGAAGACCCTGCAGCGGTCGTTGCTGCCGCCTGCCCTGCTGCCGCCGTCGGGAATGACCGCTGCCGCGCACTATCACGCGGCATCGAGCGACGAGGTGGGCGGAGACTTCTACGATCTGTTCCCGCTGTCGGACGACCGGTGGGGATTCTTCCTCGGCGACGTGTGCGGCAAGGGTGCGTCGGCCGCAGCCGTGACGTCGTTGACGCGGTACACCCTGCGCGCGGCCGCGGTGTACGACCACGATCCGGTCGCTGTTCTGCACAACCTGGACTCGGTTCTGCGGCAGGAGTTCCGCGAGAACGATGCGCAGTTCTGCACCGCGGTGTTCGGGGTGCTCAGTCGCTCGGACGGAGGATTCGAGGTGTCGATGGCCAGCGGCGGTCACCCACCTCCGCTGGTGATGCGGGCCGACGGCAGCGCGCACTACGTACACATGACGGGTGGGCAACTCGTCGGAATTCTGCGTGCCGCCCGCTTCGTGCCTGCCACCGTGACGTTGAGCGCAGGCGACACCCTGATGCTCTACACCGACGGCTTGACCGAGGCCCGCGTGGGCACGGGTCGATACGACGACGAGGGCGCGCTGCTCGAGTTCGCGACAGCCCACGCCCCGGCGACGGCAGCGATCATCGTCGAGGATCTGCGAGTCCTACTGAACAGCTTCGGCGACGGATTGGCCGACGATGCAGCAGTGATGGCGCTGGGGGTGTCGTCAGTCGAGAGCGGCGAGGGCTGACGCCAGATCTGCGTGCAGCGCGAATTCCTGATCGAGACCCATCAGTTTGATCGGGCGGCTGGTGGTCGGCCCATCGGCGACGACCGAGAAGGCGACGCTGTCCCCGTGGTTCTTCTGCGTCGATGCCAGCACCGTCATGGCAGCCGAGGCCAAGAACGAGACCTTGCTCAGATCGATGATCAACGCGGCAGGCGTGGTGGAAATCTGGGCGTCGATCGCGTTCGACAACGCGGGGGCCGTGGTGACGTCGAGTTCACCGGCGACAGCGATGACGGCCGCGCGGCCGTCGTTGCTGGACTGGATGGAGAATCCGGCGGTGTTCGTATCGGCTGACATCTGCACTCCTGAATCGTTACCCGCCGCGCTCGTCGACGGGGGATGCGGACCATTCAATCAGTTGGTCCTACTCGAACGTGACCTGCGTTCCTCTGAGCGCGGGAGCGCCGACCGTCGTGGTCCAGGACGGCACCGCGGCGGGGTCGATTCCGGTGGCCCCGCCGTAGACGACGGCCAGGGTCTGCTGCTCGGTGACCGAATTCGCATACGAGGCGGGCACGGGGGAGAGCTGCGGTGCAGGCACCGTCGGAATGTCCTGGTCACCGGGGTTTCGAGTCGGCACTTGGTACGAGCCGTCGTTCGCGGAGCCGCCCGGATACTGCGGGAAGTACTCGCCGGTCGAGCGCTCGATGGGAGTAGGGCAGGTCGGGCCGCGGTTCTGCTCGAACAATCTCGGCTCGTCCTGGTTCGGTAGGTACCGACCCTTCGGGTTGACGAACGGCATCGAGACGTTGATGCCGGGGTACTCGTCGCCGACGCCGGTGACGATCCGTCCACGCCTGGCCCCCTCGGCGAACTGGGCGACGGTGCAACCGAGCGCGGGTGAGAATTCGGCGAGGACTTCGAGGGCCTCTCGTGAGTTCGCGGCCAATCCGATGACGTTCGCGGAGTTGGCGTCGAGGAAATCGGCGGTGGTGGACGAGGCCGAGGTCACCGAGGCGTACAGCGATTCGAGGGCCGGGCGCTTCTCGACGACGGTATTGCCGGTGGTCCGTAGGTTGTCCAGTGCGTTGATGAGCTCGGGAGCGGCATCGGCGTAGGTCTGCGAGAAATCGGCGAGCCCGCGCAGGTCTTCCTGGATTGCGGGCAACTCCGTGTTGAGGCCGGCAAAAATGTTCTCGAGTTTGTCGATCGTGAGACCGAGCTGCTCACCACGCCCGCTCAGTCCCTGAGCCAACGCACCGAGGGTGTTCGACAGGTCCTCCGGCGGCACCGCCTGGAGCAGCGGCAACAGGCCGTCGAGTACCTGCCCGACCTCGATGGCGTTACCGCTGCGATCCTGCTTCAGCACGGTGCCCTCGGTGATCGCGGACGCCGGCTTGCCCTCGGGCAGGACCAGTGCGACGTACCGCTCCCCGAACAACGTCTTCGGCAGCAGTCGCGCAGTGGCGTTCGACGGAATCATCTCGGCCATGTCCGGCTCGATGGCCAACTCCGAGGTGACGACGCCATCGGCCGTCGTCGCCGAGCGGACTTCGCCGACGATCATGCCGCGAACCTTCACATCCGCATTGCGGGGAAGCGCGTTGCCGACGCTGTCGGTCTCGAGCGACACCGTCACCACGTCCTCGAACGTCTTGTTGTACGAGGTGACGCTCCACCCGACGAACATGACGATGAGCAGGACAAGGGCGATTCCGAGGAGTCGGTTCTGGACCGGCGAGGGGGAGCCGGTCATGCGACCGTGGAGACGACAACAGCAGCCATGTCGCGAACCTTAGTGGTACACAACGTCACACTTACTACCGAAGATCGGTTTGTGAGATGGACCTAGCACTTCGGCAGAAATGTGATGGGCACCACTATCCTCAGTCGGCAACCAAGTGGGTCGAATGGAACCAGCCGCCCTGTCCGCGTTCTCGCTGCCGGCCGATGACGTATGTCCCCGGCGCGATTCCGGTGGCTCCGTGTTCGGGATGAATGAGGTATGCCGTCTGCGAGTTGGTCAGGATGCCCAGGGCCAGACCTCGGACGTCGTGCACGGGACTGGCCCACGAGCAGACGCCACCGTCGGCCACCAGGCTGTGGGGGTTACCGCCTGCGGCGCTGCGCAGTAGTTCGATTCCCGTCAACGGCACCTTCTCGCGTCGCGTCTGGCCGGTGGGGACGACTATGCCGTCGAGCAGTACGTACGGAACGACGATCAGATCGCCTTGAGCTTGCAGGCCGTCGATGACGGGCACGGAGATCTCCTTGTCGAGATAGTCGAATACGTCGAGGCCGGTGAGGTCGATCAGTGCGGACAGTGTGATGTTCGAGTTCATGTGAGTCACCTTGGGTGTTGTCGGGGTGTGGTGTCGCGGTGAGGTGTCAGGTTCTGCGGAGTAGCCGGCCGTAGTCGGCTCCGGCCAGGCCGTAGGTCCAGCCCGCGGCGTCGACCGCGGACGAGAACGCGCCGGGGACCCGAAGTCCGTAGCGTCGGCGCTCGCCGTCACGTTCGCGAGAGCCGTTGACGGCGAGAAGGATTCGACCCTCGCTGCCCCAGCCCGCCGGGGTGGCGAACAGTTGCAGGGTGCAACCGGGATTACCCGGATCGGTGTCGGTGTCGACCAGTCGCAAACCGGCTCGGTCGAGATAGTTGTCCCAACCGATTCGTTCGATGGCGCTCCGTCGGATCTCGACGTTGCGTTCGACGGTGATGCGCTCGACCGTCGGATCGTGGATCACCCACTTGGGAACCACGGTCCCGTTCAGGACATGGACACCGCTGCCGTCACCGAACTCGACTGCTGGAGAAGACGAATTGTGCAGGCGCACTTCACCGTGCACCGGATCGGGAACCGGCTCGGTGTGCACTGCGGTGGGGCGTTCGGACATCACTGCGACGTCGTCGAACGCCCACCACCATCCCGTCGATTCGACGAGGGCCGATTGAATGTCGAGAAGCTCGTTGTCCTCGCGCTCGAACGCGGCGAGGTGAAAGGTGCGATAGATGTCGTAGTAGGCGACGCGATGCGCTTCCTGCTGGCCGTACCAGGTGATACTGCCGAACGAGTGCGGAGCGAGGCTTCTCGTCGCGGAAGCGATACCGTCGAACAGGCTGGTGCGCAACGAATCCCACACTGTCCGGCGAATGATGGGATCGGGACTGATGCCGGCTCGGGCCGCGTCCTCCGGTGAACGTGTTGCAACGGTCATCCGCGCTTCTCGATCGCTCGGCATGTTCGGATTCTGGTGGAAGTACCACCGCGGCCATTCGATTCTTCGCTTGTCGATTCGCTCGTCCATTCGTCGACGGGAATTCGACAGCAACGATGCGATGCGTGCAGGTGACTTCTCGGCTTTTGCTGCGGTCGTGGGGATTTCGTTCACCGGTTGCTCTGCCGTGACGAAGGACGCGGCGGCAGCGGGGGACGGTACCCACACGAACTCGGGCGCGTCGAAACCGGCTCTTCGATACAACTGTGCCACGGCTGATTCCGCCGTGGTTCTATCGGAGGGGCCGGCCTTCAGGCCGTAGCGGAGCCATCGATCGCGCTGCGCGCAGACCGCACTGATGCTCTCGGCGTATTCATCGGGATTGTCACTGAATGTGCCGCGACGGGGAAATGTCGACGGCATCGGCACGGCGCTCACGTGAGGGAGGCGGTGTCCGCCTTTCCGGTTGTCATGAAGAAAAGAGTGACACGAGAATCGGGTGAGCGCAAGAGGGCACCCATGTGTACGAAACTTCGACCCCTGCTACGAAGTTCCGCTCACGTAGGTCAGCCGCGTGAGCGAAGGATCAACTGAGCCGCGCTGATGTCGTCGATGACGAGGTCGGTGATCAATCCGCCGCGCAGCGCTGCGGTGAGGGCATCGAGTTTGGACGCTCCGGCGACGATGCAGACTCGGCGCGGAACCACCTTGAGCCGATCCAGGCTCGGTCCACTCGATCTGTCGTTCAACGCAATTCGGTCGTGGCTGCCATCGGAGCGCAGGAACACGGTGGCGATGTCGCCCACGACACCGTCCCGTTGGAGCTCGGCTCGATCCTCGCGCTCGAGGTAGCCGGAGCTGTAGACGTGACTCGGAACGGCACCGCTCATGACGCCGATGCTGAACACGGCGAGGTTCATCCGATCCTGTAGTTCGAGTACTCGCTTGATGCTGCGTTCGCGCCACAGGTGTCGGCGGGTTTCGGGGTAGTCGAAGAAGGCGGGCACCGGAAATCCCTGCGCGACAGCACCGTAGGCGTCGGCAAAGGTTCGGACGATGTCGGTGGCGTAGGAGACTCCGGTGGTTCGGGTGTTCGCTGCGCCGTTGAGCTGCACGACGGTGGAGTTGTGGGTTCGTTTGGGTGCGAGCTTGCGGCTGACGGCGCTGACGGTGGTTCCCCAGGCGACGCCCATCACCATGTCGGATTCGAAGAACGATGTCAGCAATCGGCCCGCGAAGGTGGCGACGCGATCGAGGCGCTGCAATTCGTCGACGGTTTCCGACACGGGGACGACATGTGCACGAATGTCGTACAGATCGGCGAATGCACGCTCGATTCGCGGTGCTTGACCGAGCGGGGTGGAGATCTTGATTTCCACCAGTCCCGATGCCCGCGCGAACGTGATGAGTCGTGAGACCGTCGAGCGAGATACGCCCAGCTCACGGCCGATCGCCGCCATCGTCATGTCCTGGAAGTAGTACAGGCGCGCTGCCTGGGTGGCATGGCCGGTCCGCAGATCCGATTCGGGCGCAATGCGTGGGTCCGTCACCGTCGCAGTGTACGACCGATTTGCACATATGTGCATCAGCTGTGCAACGCAGTGCAGGCCGTCTACCGTGGCAAACAGCACGCAATGTGGCGTGCATCACCAACTTTGCGGAGGCTACACAATGGCTCGTAAGGAACCGGAATGGGGACTGCCGGCGCACATGGCTGCCGAGTTCGCCGGAACCATGATTCTCATTCTGTTCGGCGTCGGCGTCGTCGCGCAGGTGGTCTCGGGCGGTGAATCGGGAAGTCTCGGAGACCACGACTCGATCGCCTGGGCATGGGGCCTGGGGGTGATGTTCGGCATCTACGTCGCCGGTCGAATCACCGGCGCGCACCTCAACCCCGCGGTCACGATCACGTTCGCACTCTTTCGCGGATTCAGCTGGAAGATGGTTGCGCCCTACATCCTCGCGCAGACCGCAGGTGCCTTCGTGGCCGCGCTGCTGGTGCGCTGGAACTACAACGACATGATCAATGCAGTCGACCCCGGGCACACCACCGCCACCCAGACGATCTTCTCGACGCTTCCCGGCAACGGAACGTTGCCCGTCAGCGTCTCCTCGGCACTGATCGACCAGATCATCGGCACCGCGATCCTGCTGTTCCTCATTGTGGCAGTGACCGATTCGCTCGGCACCGCGCCGATGGCCAACATGGCTCCACTGATCGTCGGCCTCATCGTGGTCGCCATCGGCTTCGCATGGGCCACCAACGCCGGATACGCGATCAATCCGGCCCGAGATTTCGGACCTCGCCTGGCGTCGTACATCACCGGATACGGTGGAGCCTGGCGAGATCAATACGGCGGCCTGTACTTCTGGGTCCCGATCGTCGGACCTCTCGTAGGCGGACCGATAGGAGTGTTGTTGTACGACCTGCTCATCGGTAAGAACCTGCGCAAAGACGAAGGTTCGACGCCCGAGCCGCCATCACGACTCCCAGCAGACACCCAGACCACAGGAGAGAAGCCATGACCGAGTTCGCAGGAAAGTACGTCGCCGCGATCGATCAGGGAACCACGTCCTCACGCTGCATGATCTTCGATCACGCCGGTACCGTCGTCGCGGTCGATCAGAAGGAACACAAGCAGATCTTCCCGCAGGCCGGCTGGGTCGAGCACGACGCGTCGGAGATCTGGGACAACGTGCGCGCCGTCGCGGCCGGTGCCATGGCCGCTGCCGATCTGACGCGCGAGGACATCGCCGCAGTCGGCATCACCAACCAGCGTGAGACGGCGCTGGTGTGGGAGCGCGCGACGGGCAAGCCGATCTACAACGCCATCGTCTGGCAGGACACCCGTACCGATCGGATCGCCACCGCACTGGGTGGGGGCGACGCCAACAAGTACACCGCGAAGACCGGGCTGCCCCTGGCGACCTACTTCTCCGGACCCAAGGTCAAGTGGATCCTCGACAACGTCGACGGAGCACGCGCCAAAGCCGAAGCGGGAGAACTGTGTTTCGGCAACATGGACACGTGGGTGCTGTGGAACATGACCGGCGGAACCGACGGTGGGCTGCACTACACCGATCCGACCAACGCCTCGCGTACCCTGCTCATGGATCTCGACACGTTGCAGTGGGACGAGCAGATCTGTGCGGACATGGACATCCCGATGTCGATGTTGCCCGAGATTCGCTCGAGCTCCGAGGTGTACGGCACCGGCCGTGAGCGCGGTCCGTTCCGCGGGGTACCGATTTCCGGCATCCTGGGCGACCAGCAGGCAGCCACCTTCGGGCAGGCCTGCCTGTCTCCCGGCGAGGCCAAGAACACCTATGGCACAGGCAATTTCGTGCTCCTCAACACCGGCACCGAAAAGGTCATGAGCAAGAACGGCCTGCTGACCACGGTCTGCTACAAGATCGGCGACCAGCCGACGGTGTACGCGCTCGAGGGTTCCATCGCCGTGACGGGTTCGCTGGTGCAGTGGCTGCGCGACAACCTGGGCATGATCTCCTCGGCCGCCGACATCGAGACCGACGCACGGTCGGTGGACGACAACGGCGGTGCCTACTTCGTCCCCGCGTTCTCCGGTCTCTTCGCCCCACACTGGCGGTCGGACGCCCGCGGTGCCATCGTGGGACTGACGCGATTCGTCAACAAGGGACACCTGGCCCGCGCCGTCCTCGAGGCCACCGCGTATCAGACGCGTGAGGTGATCGAGGCCATGAACGCAGACTCCGGCGTCGATCTGGAGGTACTCAAGGTCGACGGCGGCATGGTGGTCAACGAGCTGCTGATGCAGTTCCAGTCCGACATCCTGAACGTCGACGTGGTTCGGCCTGTCGTGGCCGAAACCACCGCTCTCGGAGCGGCATACGCGGCCGGCCTCGCCGTCGGGTACTGGGAGAGCGAGGACGACATCCGTCAGAACTGGGCCGAGGACAAGACATGGACGCCGTCCATGGACGAGAACCAGCGGGCGAAGCTCTACGCCGGCTGGAAGAAGGCAGTAACACGTACTCTCGATTGGGTTGATGAAGAATGAGTTCCACCACAACGGCTTTGAGCCCGCAGTCGCGCGCCGACGCGCTGGCGAGGATGGAAGCCGAAGAGCTCGACATCCTGGTGATCGGCGGTGGCGTCGTCGGCGCGGGCACCGCACTCGACGCCGTCACACGCGGCCTGAAGGTCGGTCTGCTCGAAGCGCGTGACTACGCGGCCGGCACGTCCAGCCGCTCGAGCAAGCTCTTCCACGGCGGTCTGCGCTACCTCGAGCAGTTCAACTTCGCGTTGGTGTTCGAGGCGCTCAAGGAGCGTTCGCTGGTACTGAACAAGCTCTGCCCGCATCTCGCTCGTCCGGTGCCGTTCATCTATCCGCTGGAGAAGGTGATCGACCGCCCGTACGTCGGGCTCGGCATCGGCGTGTACGACGTCATGGGTGCCGGACGCGGCGTGCCGAGTCATCACAAGCACCTCGGCAAGAAGAAGACTCTCGAGTCCTTCCCGTCCGGCAAGCGCTCGGCGATCCGCGGTGCGGTGAAGTTCTACGAGGGTCAGGTCGACGATGCTCGGCACACGATGATGCTCGCCCGTACGGCGGCCGCCTACGGTGCGTTGTGCGCCAACAGCACTCGCGTCACGGGCTTCCTGCGGGAGGACGACAAGGTCGTCGGCGTCGTGGCGAGCGACCTCGAAACGGGCCGCTCCTTCGAGGTACGGGCCAAGCAGGTCATCAATGCCGCCGGTGTCTGGACCGACGAGGTGCAGCAGATGGTCGGTGGGCGTGGACAATTCCAGGTTCGCGCGTCCAAGGGTGTGCACCTGGTGGTGCCGCGCAATCGCATCAACAGTGCCACCGGCATCATCACGCGAACCGAGAAGAGTCTGCTGTTCGTCATTCCGTGGGGAAGTCATTGGATCATCGGTACGACCGATACCGACTGGAAGCTCGATCTGGCTCACCCGGCCGCGAGCCAGAGCGACATCGACTACATCCTGGGCCACGTGAACAAGCTGCTCGCCGATCCGTTGGACCGCACCGACGTCGTCGGTGTGTACGCGGGATTGCGACCGTTGCTGTTCGGTGAATCCGATTCCACCAGCACACTCTCGCGTGAGCACGCGGTGTCCAGTCCGGTGCGCGGATTGACGGTGATCGCGGGTGGCAAGTACACCACCTATCGCGTGATGGCCAAGGACGCAGTCGATTCCGCAGTGCACGGGCTCGAGCGGACGGTACCGAAGTGCGTCACCGAGGACATTCCGCTCGTCGGTGCCGATGGCTACCTCGGGGCGTTCAACTCCCGTGCCCTGACGGCCGAGCGCACCGGTATGCGTGTCTCACGCGTCGAGCACCTGCTGGGTCGGTACGGCACTCTGATGGGTGAGTTGTTGGACTTGATCGACGGCAACCCCGAGCTCGGCGAGCCTCTCGAGAGTGCGCCGGAGTACCTGAAGGCCGAGGCCGTGTATGCCGCGAGTCACGAAGGCGCGCGGCACCTCGAAGATATTCTGACGCGTCGTACCCGCATCTCCATCGAGGTTCCCGATCGTGGTGAAGCGGCGGCCGCCGAGGTGGCCCGGTTGGTGGCACCCATCCTGGGATGGGACGACCAGCACGTTGCCGAAGAGATCGAGCACTATCGGCTTCGCGTTCTGGCAGAACGGGATTCGCAGCAACAGCCCGATGACGACACTGCTGATGCAGCCCGTCTCGGGGCACCGGACGTGCGTGCCGGGGTGAGCTGACCTACTCAGTCGAGTGGTTCGGTGAGGTAGCGCCGCAGCGTCGGTCCTACCCACCGAACCAACTGCTCGTGGGTCATCTCGGCCAATGGAGATACCGCGAGGAGGTAGCGTGCGAACACCAGACCGAGTACCTGGGTTCCCACCAGGGCAGCCCGCTCCGCATACCGATCTGGCGAGACTGCGGCCAGCGCCGGCGCGACCTGGGTGGCGAACACCTGCTGCATGGTCGTTGCCGCCGCGGCATTGGTAGCCGCAGCGCGCATCAGGGCGAGGAACGTTCCGTCTTCCTCCCAGACCTGGAAGAACCTGGGCATCAACACTTCTGCAATGCGCTCCGGTGGGACGTGGGTCAGATCCGGAATGTCGAGTTCGAACGTGGCGGCCTCGGCGAACAACGCTTCCTTGGTTCGGAAATACCTGACGACCATCGCCGCGTCGACGCCCGCGGTGGCGGCGACGGATCGCATGGTGGTGCGGTCGTAGCCGTCGGCCGCGAATTGGGCGCGGGCTGCGTCGAGAATGCGAGCTCTGGTGGCGGTCGCGGATCGAGGTTGTCGTTCGGTCATCTCCGTAGCCTAAGTCAACGACCGTTGACCACGGTGCTCGGCGGGTCTATCGTCGGAAGTCAACAGTCGTTGACCAAGAATTCGCTGACCCAGGAATTCGCTGACCACAGTGGGAGTGCGTCATGAACCATTCGGACGTGATCGTCGTCGGTGCAGGTCCGGCGGGCTGCATGCTGGCGGGGGAACTCGCGCGTGCGGGCCGCTCGGTGACGGTGCTCGAGAAACACGATGCACAATCACCGCTGTCGCGAGCTTTCGGAGTACATGCCCGCACGCTGGAGATTCTCGACAGTCGTGGTCTGGCCGAGGACCTGCTCTCCACCGGAGCGCACACGCCGGGACTGAAACTCTGGAACGGACTGTCCCTCGACCTCGGCGCACTACCGTCGCAGTTTCCGTATCTGCTGGTCACGCCACAGACCAACGTGGACTCTCGACTCGAGGAGTACGCGCGGGCATCCGGTGCGCGGATTCTGCGCGGGGTCGAGGTCACCGGTCTCGAGCAGAATGCCGACGGGGTAGTGGTGCGCGGGACGGTGGCCGACGGCAGCGCGCATGAGTGGACGGCGTCGTATGCGGCCGGAACCGACGGAGTGCACAGTATCGTCCGCACGTCGATCGGACTCGACTTCCCCGGCAGGGAATTGCTGCGGTCGATCATGCTCGCGGATGTCCGGTTGGTTGATCCGCCCAACGGTCTGATCAACATCGGCGCAGGCAAGGACTGCTTTGCGTTCGTCGCGCCGTTCGGCGACGGGTGGTTTCGAGTGATCGCCTGCGACCGTACCGACACCGCAGATGTAGCTGCATCCGTCGACGAGACGCGGCTTCGTGACGTGGTGCGCCGCGCACTCGGAACCGACTACGGCTGGACCGACGTGCGATGGAGTTCGCGCTTCTCCTGCGACGAGAGGCAAGTCCGGCGCTACCGAGTGGGCCGGGTATTCCTGGCCGGCGATGCGGCGCACGTACATTCGCCTGCCGGGGGACAGGGCATGAACACCGGAATCCAGGACGCGATGAACCTCGGCTGGAAGCTGGCAGCCGTCCTCGGCGGTGCCGACGAGAAGATCCTCGACACCTATCACGACGAGCGGCATCCAGTGGGAAAGCTGGTGTTGCGCAGTAGCGGCGCGACGATTCGCATGTTGTTGCTGCGCTCGGTGGTAGCGCGGACGTTGCGCAACATCGTCTCCGCACGGGTGCTTCGTAGACAACGTGCCGTCGGCAGGATAGCCGGGATGTTTTCCGGTATTTCGATCTCGTATGCTTGCCGACGTGGCGAGCACCCGCTGGTCGGCCGGCGCGCAGTGCAGATACCCCTCATCGACGGCACCGTCACCACGGCGCTGCGCGACACCACGTTTCTGATGATCGGCGAGAACGATTGCAGCCGAACGGATATCCCCCGCCGAGCCGACCACGGTCCGGCAGTCCTCGTCCGGCCCGATGGATACATCGCATGGGCCGGACGATCGGACTCGAATCGATGGCAGGCTGTTCGAGACCGGTGGACAGCAGAGTGTTCCGCCTCGATCAGCCCTGCAGCAACGTGAACGAGTGCTCTCGGATCAGGATGGACGGGCCGCCGGCCTCGTAGGCCTGATCCGGGTCGCTCGAGATCGTCTGAGTCCAGGTGCCCTTCGGCAGAGTGAATTCCACGGCTCCGGGTGAGGCGTTGACCATCCACGCGAACGAGGCATCACTTTCCCCGGCGCGCATGAGGACCAGAATGCTGTGGGCGTTGCCGTCGGACCAATCCTCGTCGGACAGCTTCTCGCCGTCGGCGCGATAGAAGTCGACGGTGTCCGGGCCGGCTCCCTCCTCGTCGGAATCGCTGTCGTGCCGAAACCAGGTGGGGCGCAGTGCCGGGTGCTCGGTGCGAAGCGCGATGAGGTGCGTGGTGAAGTCGATGAGGTCCTGATCGGCTGTGCTCCAGTCGAACCAGGAGACCTCGTTGTCCTGGCAGTAGGCATTGTTGTTGCCGTTCTGCGTCCGGCCGAGCTCGTCGCCGCCGAGGATCATCGGCACACCGGCGGAGAGCAGCAGCGTCGCAAGGTGATTGCGTTGCTGGCGAGCTCGCAATGCGTTGACACCCTCGTCGTCGGTCGGGCCCTCGGCACCGCAACCCCACGAGCGGTTGTCGGATTCGCCGTCCTGGCTGTCCTCGCCGTTCTCCTCGTTGTGTTTGTCGTCGTAGGAGTTCAGGTCGGCCAACGTGAAGCCGTCGTGTGCGGTGATGAAGTTGACGCTGGCCAACGTGGGTCGACGGGTGCTCTCGTAGACGTCCGGGCTTCCGGTGACACGTTGCGCCAGTGCAGGCAGAGCGCCGCTCTCGCCGCGCCAGAAATCGCGAACGTCGTCGCGGAACTTGCCGTTCCACTCCGACCAACGCGCCGGGAAGCCGCCCACCTGGTAGCCCTGGGTGTCCCACGGTTCGGCGATGAGCTTGACCGGCGCGAGCGTCGGATCCTGATGCACGAGGCTGAGGAACGCGCTGTGCACGTCGAGGTCCGAGTCCTGACGAGTCAGGGTGCTGGCCAGGTCGAAGCGGAAGCCGTCGACGTGCATCTCGGTCACCCAGTAGCGCAGTGAGTCGAGGATGAGTGCCAGGGCGGCGGGGTGACCGACATTGAGGCTGTTGCCGGTACCGGTGGTGTCGTAGTATGCGCTCCGGTCGTCGTCGACGAGTCGGTAGTGCGAGCCGTTGTCGATTCCCTTGAGCGAGAGGGTCGGTCCGAGATGGTTGCCCTCGGCGGTGTGGTTGTAGACGACGTCGAGAATGACCTCGATGCCGTTGTCGTGCATGGCTTTGACCAAGGCCTTGAACTCGTCCACCTGGCCGCCGGTGTCGCCGGTGCTGCTGTACTCGTTGTGCGGGGCGAAGAAGCCGATGGAGTTGTAGCCCCAGTAATTGCGACGGCCCTCCTCCAGCAGATGCGAATCCTGAACGAACTGGTGGATCGGCAGCAGTTCCACTGCCGTAACGCCGATTCGTTTCAGATGTGCGATGGCTGCGGGGTGTGCCAGTCCGGCGTAGGTGCCGCGAATGTCCTCGGGCACATCGGGATTGGTGGCGGTGAATCCCTTGACGTGCACCTCGTAGACGACCGTCTTGTCCAACGGTGTGCGCGGTGACTCGTCTCCCGACCAATCGAAGTTCGATTGCACAGCAACGGAATACGGCATGTACGGTGCCGAATCCTCGTCGTTGCGGGTCTCCGGCTCGTCGTGCAGATGCGAGAAGACCGACTCGTTCCAGTCGACCTGACCGGTGATGGCGGTGGCGTACGGGTCGAGGAGCAACTTCGCCGAGTTGTGCCGTAACCCCGACGCGGGGTCCCACGGACCGTCGACGCGCAGACCGTACCGCGCTCCCGGGGTGACGTCGGGAACCAGATCGTGAAAGACGTGGCCGGTGCGCTGCGTCAAAAGCGTTGTACTGCGCTCTGTTCCGTCGTCGTTCAATACGACCACGGAGACCGAGTCCGCTGTTTCGGAGTAGACGGCAAGGTTGGCACCGTCGTTCGACAGACGTGAGACGCCCAAGGGGTACGGGAGACTGAATGAGGAGGGCATGGTCGCGGCAGTACCCCCGTAAGGCTCGAGCGAAACGCCTGCGTACCGAGCGTTCGGCTACTATCGACGGCGAGATTGCGGCCGCCGAGCACCAGCGGGCGCAAGTTACGAAGGACGATGCGATGAACTCCCCACGACCCGATGCCGGTTCGGCCCGCCTGGACGAGCTGTTTCCGGGTGACAACGCGACCGACGCCAGGTTTCGGGAACTGGACTGGGCGGCGACCGAGTTGGGGCCGTTGGATCAGTGGCCGCAAGAGTTGATCACCGCGATTCGCACCGTCATGCCGTCGACGATTCCGATGCTGATCTGGTGGGGTCCTCACCTGGTGCAGATCTTCAACCACACGTACACCGACTTCCTCGGCGACAAGTTTCCTGCGGCCGCAGCGCAGCCGGCCAAGGTCTGCTGGGCGGAAATCTGGGACGAGATCGGAGAGTTGGCCCGACAGGTCGTCGACGGCGGCACGGCAGTGCACGGTGCTCGCCAACGGTTCATGATGAACCGGTACGGATTCCTCGAAGAGACGTACTTCACTTTCTCCTACAGCCCGATCCACGGTCCCGGGCGCGCGGTCCTCGGCGTGTTCGTCGCCACGTCGGAGGTCACCCAGCAGGTGCTCGGTGACCGTCGTATGCAGGCGTTGCTGAGCCTGGGGACGCTGACAGGCATCGACACCGACGGTGCCGAGGACATCTGCCGGGCGGCCGTGGGCGCGCTCGCGGCCGAAGCATCGGAGTTTCCGCTCGTCTCCGGTTACCTCCGCGAAGGCATGAATGCGGACGGCCGCGTCGAGTGTGTCGTGACCGGCGGCGACGTCGGCTACGAGCGCTCGACGTGGGAGTGCGCCGATCTCGCCCGGGTCGCCGACGGCGCAGTGGCCGTGGCGACGGTCGGCGTGGACGGCAACGTTCCTCGGGCCGTCGTCGTGCCGTTGACGATGGCAGGCCGTGTGCAGCCGGTCGGTGCGCTGCTGATCGGGGTGAGCAGCCACCGAGTGATCGACGATGCCTTCACCTCGTTCTGTGGCGTCGTGGCCGAACGCGTATCGACTGCGCTGACCGCCTCCCAGGCCTTCGAGATGGAGCGGCAACGCGTCGTGGCGCTGGCCGAGGCCGATGCGGCGAAGACGCGGCTGCTCGAAACCGTTGGGCACGAATTCCGAACACCGCTGACCCTTCTCGCCGGTCCGCTGGACTCGGTACGCGAGAGTGCTTCCTCGCAGTTGAGCGAACCCGATCGGCAATCCCTCGACGTGGTCCACCGCGCATCGGTACGACTACGCCGACTCGTCGACGATCTGATGGATGTCGTCAGCGCCGACGCGGGCCGACTCGAGGCCCGTCTCGAACCCACCGATCTCACGGCGGTGACGCGTGACTGCGCGACGCTGTTCGCGACGGTGGCGTCGGACCGCGGTCTCGACCTGGAAGTCGATACGTCCGAGGACGTCGTCGTGCTCAGCGACGGCGAGATGTGGTCGAAGATCGTGTTCAACCTCGTCGCGAACGCCATCAAGTACACCCCCACGGGCCGGGTGTCGGTGCGTCTGAGGGCCGAGACCGACACCGTTCGGCTCGTGATCGCCGATACCGGGCTCGGAATCCCCGAAGACGATCTGTCGCGCATCTTCGATCGATTCCACCGGGTCGAGCACGCGGGAGCGCGCAGTATCGAAGGGTTCGGCATCGGGCTCGCGCTGGTATCGGACCTGCTCACAGCCCTGAACGGGCATGTGGATGTCGACAGCGAGGTGGGCATCGGGAGCACGTTCACCGTGGTCGTGCCCCGGGTGCCGGTCGAGGCCGCGGTGCCTGTCGACCGTCCGGCAACACCGACCGATTCGGTGTCGGCGATCTTCGTGGCCCACGAATCGACGCAGGCGACGCCCGATCGAGCGGACATTCTGCTCGTCGAGGACAACGTCGACATGCGCAACTACTTGCTGAGGCTGCTGACCGAGGAAGGGTGGTCGGTCGCCACCGCAGGCGACATCGAGACCGCACTCGATCTGGCACGGTCGACGCCGCCGGGCATCGTGCTCACCGACGTCATGCTCCCCGGGCGCAGCGGACTGGACCTGGTCGACGAGATCCGCCGCGACACCGGTCTGCAGCGTGTGCCCGTGATACTGCTGACCGCGCGAGCGGGAACGGATTTCGTGCTCGACGGCTTGGGCCGCGGGGCCGACGACTACATCGTCAAACCGTTCCACGATCGAGAACTCGTGGCCCGTGTGCGGGTACACCACGAACTCTCCCGTATGCGCGAACAGATCCTCGCCGAAAGTGACAACCAGGCCTCGACGCTGCGCACTGCCCTCGACACCCGCGGAACGATCGGCCGGGCAGTGGGAATTCTGATGTCGGTCTACCGCATCGACGAAGATGCCGCGTTCACCCAGCTGACCGAACTGTCGCAGAACTCCAACCGAAAGACCCGCGACCTGGCAACCATGGTCGTCGACGACTTCACCGCCGGACTCGACCGAGAGCGTCAGTGATTGCGGCGGTAATTCTCGCGTTCCCGTTCCATTTCGGCTGTCTTCTTCTCGCTCTTCAGATCGGCCGGGAGCCCGTGGATTTCCAGGCGTCGGGCACGGTTCTGGTCCATGTACGCCGCCGTGTAGAACAGCGCGAGCAGCAGGCTGAGCAACACCATCGAGGCGCGTAGCCAGATCGCTCCTGGGAACAGGACGAAAAATCCGATGAAGATCGGCAGGAACGGAATCATCGAGCGCAGGATGTGACGCGGCGTCGCTCCCGGACCGACGAGGTCGCGTCGGACCCAGCCCTGGAACTCGTCGGGGAGTTTGCGGCCGAGGACGGCGTAGCCCAGCCATTGGCCGAGGGGCGGACGGGTGCGGGTCGGGCGAGCGTTCACGACAGTGCTCCTGCTGCGATGGCCGCATCGTTGACGCGGGTGAGGACGCGTCGCAGTTCTTCGAGCTCGGCGAGCGACGCGCCGAGCTGCGCCACGACGGCGGGTGGAATTTTCTCGGCCTTCTTGCGGAGTGCGGCCCCGGCCGGGGTGAGCGCGACGAGCAGAACGCGCTCGTCCTCGACGCTTCGATTGCGGGTGAGCAACCCCATCGACTCCAGACGCTTGAGAAGCGGCGACAGGGTGGGGGAGTCGAGCTGCAGTGCCGATCCGATGGCTTTGACCGACATCGGCGACTCGCCCCACAGTGCCAGCATCACCAGATATTGCGGATGCGTCAGCCCCATCGGCTCGAGCAGGGGCCGATACACCGACAGCACGGCACGGTTGGCGACGGCGAGTGCAAAGCAGACCTGTCGATCGAGTGCGAGTGGATCTTCGGCGGTGGCCACGGTCCCAGGCTACCAGAATTGAGTCGTGCACTAACCATTCGTGGGCGATGCGATGTCGAAAGTCGGTACTCGATGCCCGAAAGATGTTGCAAAGAAGGGCAAATGCTCGCGCGGCGAGGTGTTGCCAGAGTCCCGGTCGGTCCGAATCGGGCGGATCGACGTTCGGCATTCCATCCGGTCGGTTGCTGTGCAATGCTCCATGCAATTCGCCATTTCATTGTGACAAATCCCGCCCTGCTGACACCTCCCGAGAGGATCGCCATGCGTCGTCGACGCATCTTCACCACGTTCGTCGTCGCCGCAGCTCTGTCGGTGTCCTCGGTAGGCGTCGCGACGGCCGATCCCGTCGGGCCGGTCGCGCGGATCGTCGACACGTCCATCGCGTCGCAGACCCTGCGCACGCTGAGCGTGGAATCGCCAGCGATGGGGGCCGTCGTCGAGGTGCAGGTGCTCACCCCGGCAGCACGGTCCGGCTCGCGGCCGACGCTGTACATGCTCAGCGGCATCGGAGAAGAGGACCCCAACAACAGCATGTGGCTCCGCAAGGGCGGCGCGGCCGAATTCTTCGCCGACAAGAACGTCAACGTCGTCCTACCGCTGGCAGGCCCCGGCAGCTTCTACACCGACTGGCAACGGGACGATCCGAAACTCGGCCGATACCAATGGGAGACGTTCCTGACCGAGGAACTCCCCCCGTTGATCGACGCAGCCGTGGACGGCAACGGACGCAACGCGATCGCAGGGCTGTCCATGGGTGCGCAGTCCGCCATGATGCTGGCCGCACGTCACCCCGACCTCTACTCCGGAGTGGCGTCGTACAGTGGTTGTTTCGCCTCCTCGGAGCCGATGGGGCAGGCGAGCATTCGCGCGATCGTCGGAGCGTTCGGCGGTAATGCCGACAACATGTGGGGCGGACCTCTCGATCCTGCCTGGGTGCAACACGATTCGGTGGTCAACGCCGAAAGTCTGCGCGGCACCGACGTGTACGTGTCGGTGGGAACGGGAGCGCCGGGACCGCACGAGAGCTTCGACAGCGCAGCGGCACTGGATGTGGTGGTGGTCGGCGGCCTCATCGAAGTGGGCGCGAACTACTGCACCCATCGACTGGCGGACCGACTCGGCCAGCTGAACATCCCGGCGACATTCGACTTCACCGAGACCGGAACTCATTCGTGGCCGTACTGGGTGGAGCAGCTGCCCAAGAGTTGGCCGACACTGGCCGGGTCGCTCGGGATCTGAGCCGACTCAGCTTCGGTTGGTGTCGCGAAAGTCCTTGGGGGTGCAGCCGAAGCGCGCACGAAACGCGCGGCTGAAATGCGCGGGGTCGGTGAATCCCCACGATGCCGCCAACGCGCCGATGGTGGTGCGGGCATTCTGCGGCTCGCACAGGGCCCGTTTGACGCCGTCGAGTCGCTGCATCCAGATCCATTCACTGGCGGTGCACGGCTCACCGGCGAACGCTCGATGCACCGTACTCAGCGACAAGTGCAGCGAGGCAGCCACTTCCGTGACGGTCAGGTCCGGATCACGCAGTCGCGCGGTCATCGCGCGCTTGATTTCGCCGAGTCTCTCCGACGCCGCATACGGGGCGGGCTTCTCGACCCCGGTGAGTCCGACCAGGCCCGCGACCAAGATGTACTCGACGCTCTGCGACACGGCCTCGGCCGACGCGGTACTCATGTCGTCGTCGTCCATGATCGAAGAGATCATGCTGACGAGCAGTTTTCCCGCTCCGTGCCGTCCGGACACAGCGCGCGCGGTCAGAGAATTCGTATCCCGGACCAACGTCCTCAGCGTTGCTCCGGGGAGCATCAGCACGTACTGGGCGAACGGGTCGTCGAAGCGAAGACTGTAGGGCCGGGTGGTGTCGTAGAGCGCGAAGTCCCCCGGTTGCAGGACCGCAGTTCGGTCGTCCTGGACCACGAACCCGGTTCCCGACGTCTGGACACTGACCAGGAAGTAGTCGTCACTGGTTCGGGAGATACCTGCAGGCGTCCGCAGCACATTCTGAGCCGTCGCAGACACTCGCGACAATCCGAGAGTCGCAAGTCCGGTGGACTCGATACGGCCGGTGATCGCAGATGCGTCCTCCGGAATCGTGCACTCGAGATCGACGTACGTCCGGCTCACTGCCGCGGTCCAGAAGTCGACGCTGTCGGCCCGGTCCACCGAATCGGTGCGCAGCGGATCGCCCATGTCAGGTACCTCCCGTCCGGTCACAGAGTAGAACGCTCGGCAGCAGTGCGCAGTAGACCGGTGCGGTCGTGGCAGCCGAAGTACTCGAAGTACTGCTCGTCCGCCGCCGCGACGGTCACTTCGTGATAGAGCCTCAGGGCGGCTGCGGGGCCCATCGTAGACAGATACTTCAGCGCGGCACCGAAGATGGCCACGTGCGTCGGATGCGACTCGGCCCATGCCTCCAGATCGCTCAGGCTGCGCCACCAACTCATACCGAACGATTTGTCGGTATCGGTGCCGTCGTCGGTCACGACGATCATGTACCGATTGGCGAAGCATCCGATGGCCAGTCCGTCGTCGCGGAGAAAGTCCATGCCGGCACGCAATACCGGTTCGACGTCCCGCAGGTACATCTCTCGTTCGGCCCCGGCGGTATCGGCCCAATCCTGCCCGGATCGGATGAGGCAGAGGTTCTCCTGCGGCATGATCCTGACTCTGTCGCCCTCGCGCACCACCCGAGGCTCCCCGCTGGGAGCAAGCGAGTCACTCTGCGACAACGGGATTCGATCTCGAACCCCGCCCCAGTAGGCATGCTCGACGATGGTTCCACTGAGTGAATCGGTCAGAGTGGCAACACCTTCCATTCGTCCGGTGGACGAGAACAGCGTCTCGTAACGGTCGACGGTCGGTCTGATGATCTCGACGAAGCGGCCTCGGACGCTCGTCCAGTGCCGGCCGACGGTGTCGAACCAGCGGTCGAAGGCGGCCACGTCGTCCCAGTAGCCGATGAACACCGTCGTGTCGATGCCCTCCTCGTCGGTGTAGCGCGCCCGGTCCGTCCGGGGTGGGCCGTCGTCACCCCACGGGGAGGCGTCGGGTACGCCCTGTATTCCGAAGTAGCCCATCACGACTCGCTCGGTCGATACCGGAAAGCGAGCTACGTACGACGGGAAGGGCGGCTGGTAGCTCTCGGGTGTTCTGCGCGGACACGACCGTGGAACGACGAGGTGATCGGGTATCGCGGATTCGAGCTCAGACACGGGCGGCGTCCTCGTCGTGAGCGAGCTGCTCGGTGATCTCGAGCCGTACCTCGGCGGCGACGTCCTCGGTGAAGTTGTAGCGCGCGTTCGCGACTGGCTGCGCACCCGACACGACGCGGTCGCCGGGAGTCTTGTCGAGCCACAGTCTCGTCACGTCCGGACGCGAGTAGTGGCCGGCCGGGTCGGCGGCGGCCTTGGCGATGGAAATCAGGCTGGTGTCGATGTCGGCGAACACCAGGCCTTCGGCCTCGGGGGCGAGCGGTTCGTGCATCAATTGGCCGTCGGGAGCGAAGATGCGTGCATGACCGCCGCCCGCGGTGAGCATCGCGCGCTTGGCGTCGTCGGTGCACATGATGTCGATCATCTCGGGCGAGACCGTCGCGCACGGACTGATTACGAAACAGCCGCCTTCGACGGCGTAGATGCGGCTGGCGGCCGTATTGACCTCTGGCCCGAGGGCGTAGGCCGCTCCGGTGTAGAGCGAGAAGCTGGGCCAGGCTCCGATGTGAACCTGCTCGTTCTGTGCGTACATCGCGTACTTCGACAGCGGCTGCAAGTGCTCCCAGCAGCACAGTGCGCCGACGCGTCCGAGGTCCGTGTCGTACACCGACAGATCCGATCCGTCGCCCTCGCCGTAGACGGTGCGTTCGACGTGAGTCGGCTTGAGCTTGCGACGCATAGCGACGGTCTTGCCTTCCGCGTCGATGATCCACTGGGCGATGTAGAGACTTGCCTTGTATCGCTCGCTCAGGCCCATCACGACCATGATGTGATTGTCTTTGGCAGCCTGCGCAATTCGAGCTGCTTGCGGAGTTCCGTACTCGAGCGAGTTGTCGAAATAGCGCTGTGTGAACTGAAATCCCCATGCCGGGGCGTCGAGCCAGATGTACCAGGGGTAGCCGGGCAGGTAGGTCTCTGGAAACGCGACGAGCTCGGCTCCGGCGCGAGCTGCGTCCTCGATCAGGCCGATCGCCTTGTCGATCGAGGCGTCGAGATCGAGAAAGATCGGCGCGGCCTGGACTGCTGCGGCGCGGAACTGATGGTGGTTCATGGACGGGCCTTTCGTTGGGAGTGCCCCAGTTTTGCCTGCTGAAAGGCCATTCGATGGCCTCGAAGTGTCGGAAAAATTGACTCTCCGTCGCACGGTCGGATACCGAAACATTGCGGTAACCGGGACCTCAAGTGTGGACACACGATCGTCACGCGTGGAGCTCGATGGGCGGTGCGCATCTGCCGCACAATGTGTGCGCGATCACACAAGACCTTCTCGTAGGCACGGGCGCAGTCTGGAGCAGACACGCCACAGGTGCCGCGATCGGCACCCGAGAAGGAGCCAGCAAACATGACTGCACTACAGGAATCGGCCGCACCGTCGTTGCCGACCGGCACCGCCACCGAGCTCTACATCGCCGGGCAGTGGCGCGGCGCATCCGACGGTGGCACCTTCACCGACATCAACCCCACGACGGAACAGCCCCTGGCCGAGGTTGCTGCGGCTACCGCGTCGGACGTCGATGCAGCGGTGCGCGCGGCCCGGGCCCAGCTCGGTGGTGAGTGGGGCGCGACTCCTGGAGCAGTCCGCGGGAAGCTGCTCAACCGGATTGCCGATCTCATCGAGCGCGACGGCGACCTGCTCGCTCGACTCGAGGCCCTCGACGTCGGCAAGCCGGTGGGTCAACCGGCGATGCTCGACATTCCCAATGCAGCAGCCACTTTCCGGCACTTCGCCGGCTGGGCAGACAAGATCACCGGCAGCTCCATTCCCACTGCGGGATACTTCGGGCAGCCGACGCACTCGTACACCGTTCGCGAGCCCGTCGGCGTGATCGGCATGATCGTTCCCTGGAACACCCCGTTGATGATCGCCGGGTGGAAGCTCGCACCTGCCCTGGCGGCGGGGAACACCGTGGTGATCAAGCCGCCGGAGGACGCCCCGCTGTCGATCCTGCATCTGGCGCGTCTGATCGACGAGGCGGGCGTACCTGCGGGAGTTGTCAATGTCCTTCCGGGACTGGGAGAAGTGACCGGCGACGCGCTGGTCGGTCACCCGGACGTCGACAAGATCAGCTTCACCGGAAGTCCTCGAGTCGGCAAGCTCATCGCAAAGAAGGCTGCCGACACGTTCAAGCGGACCACCCTCGAACTCGGCGGCAAGTCGCCGCAGATCATCCTCGAGGACGCGGACCTCGAGGCAGCGATCAACGGAACCGCGATGGGCCTGTTCTTCAACCAGGGCCAGGTGTGTGCGGCCGGCACCCGAGTGTTGGTGCATCGCTCGCTGTACTCGCAGGTGGTCGACGGTCTGGTCGCTGCGGCGTCGGCTCAGGTGGTGGGCGATCCCTTCGATCCGTCGACGACCATGGGCGCACTCGTCAACGCCACGCAGCGCGACAGCGTGCTGGGGTACATCCAGGCCGGACGCGACGGCGGTGCCCGAGTGGCGGCCGGAGGTGGCCGTCCCGACGGGGCCGGGTATTTCGTCGAGCCGACCATCTTCGCCGACGCCGACAACGGCATGAAGATCGCCCAGGAGGAGATCTTCGGGCCCGTCGGTACGGTGATTCCGTTCGACACCGCGGACGAAGCGATCCGCATCGCCAACGACACCGTGTACGGACTGGCCGCCTCGATCTGGACCCGCGACGTGTCGAGGGCGCACACCCTGGCTGCGCAGGTCCGCTCCGGCGCGGTATGGGTGAACGGTTGGGCGGCAATCGATCCCGCACTCCCGTGGGGCGGCATGAAGACCAGTGGCACGGGCCGTGAGCTCGGGTGGGCAGGCATCGAGGCCAATACCGAGGAGAAGGTCGTGACGATCGTTCTGTAGAGCCCCCGCAGGTGAGCGGGAGTGGAGCCTGCGGAACGACCCATGTGAACGGAACTTCGTAGCAGGGGTCGAAGTTCCGCTCACCTGGGGTAACGCGGTGTTTACCGAACGAAACTCGATTCGTAACGAGTAGGCCTCAAGCTTTGATTCAACGGACGTAGAACAACGTGCGAACGGATCGGAAGGCGATGATGACGATGCCCGAACCCTAGGTCCGAGCAGGGAGCCGCTACCGTAGGGCTGTGCCCAAGCTCGTGGATCACGACGAACGCCGCCGCGCGATCACCGCGGCAACGTGGCGTCTGATCGCTGCCAAGGGGATCGATGCCGCGAACATGCGGGACATCGCGACCGAGGCGGGATACACGAACGGCGCGCTGAGCCACTACTTCGCGGGTAAGGACGAGATTCTCCGAACCGCGTTCGAGCACGTCTTCGAGGCTACGAACCGACGGATCGACGAAGCTCTCGGCGACACAACGGGATTCGATGCCCTCCGCATCTTCTGCCGAGAAGTGATGCCGACGACCGAAGAGACTCTGCTCGAGGCGAGAATTGCAGTCTCGCTGTGGCAGCGCGCGATGTACGACGAGCACATGGACGACACGAACCGTCGATCCCTGGTGTCGTGGCGGGCGCGGATGGCGGAATTTCTCGAGCAGGCTCGCGCAGAAGGCGACGCCGGCGACTTCGATGTCGATCTCGCCGTCGAAATGTTGCTCAACATGATGATGGGTATGCAGATTCTCGGCGTGCTCACCCCCGACGACACCACTGCCGACCGGCAGTTCGAGATGCTCGACCGGTTCATAGCTCAGCTGTAGCCACCCCTGCGGGCAGGCGAATCCTGCAATGCCGCATGCCTTCGTTATTCAACGTACGTAGAATCAAAACCAGACCCCGAGGACCACCCATGCCAACCCTCACGCCCCACGCAATCGACCACGCTCTGTCGTTGCCCACCGAAGACGAGATCGCACAGGTTCGAGACATCGTCGACGCCGCCGGATTCGTCACGGCCGCAACGCGGTTCGTCTACGTCGGACTGGACGAACCGGACAAGACCGAGTTGTACGTCTCCGAACCGACCACCCGGCGGACCTTTCGGGTGCTGTTGCACGACATTTCGACGCCCGATGCCGTCGACCTTCTCGTCTCCCTCGACGAGCGTCGGGTGATCGGCTCCACCCGGCTCGACGCGATCCGCGACGGTCAGATGCCGGTACTCGACGAGGAATTCGAGCTCGTCGAGAATGTGCTCTCCACCGACCCGGACTGGCTCGCCGCACTGGCCGCGCGCGGACTCGACGTAGCCGACGTTCGAGTGGCACCCCTGTCGGCAGGCGTGTTCGACTACCCGGGCGAGCATGGCCGACGCATACTGCGTGGCCTGGCTTTTCGGCAGGACCACCCCGCCGATCACGCGTGGGCCCATCCCATAGACGGGCTGGTCGCGTTCGTGGACGTGATGAATCGGACGGTGGACAAGGTTGTCGACCTGGGTGTGGTTCCCATCCCGGAAGAGTCGGGAAACTTCGACGATCCGGCCGTCACCGGTCCGCTGCGCACCACGCAGAAGCCGATCGAGATCACTCAACCCGAGGGGCCGAGTTTTACGGTTCGCGGCAATCGCGTCGACTGGGAGAAGTGGTCCTTCCGAGTCGGCTTCGATGTGCGTGAAGGTCTGGTTCTGCACCAGATCGGGTTCGAGGACGACGGTATCGTCCGGCCGATCATCCACCGCGCTTCGATCGCCGAAATGGTTGTGCCCTATGGGGACCCATCCCCGGTGCGGTCGTGGCAGAACTACTTCGACACCGGTGAGTATCTGGTGGGACGGTACGCGAATTCACTCGAACTCGGCTGTGACTGCGTCGGGGACATCACGTATTTCGATGCTGTGATCGCGGATGAATTCGGCAATCCGAAGACGCTGCCGAATGCCGTGTGCATGCATGAGGAGGACTTCGGGGTGTTGTGGAAGCACACCGATCTGTGGTCGGGTTCGCAGGAGACCCGGCGTCAGCGACGTCTCGTGATCTCCTTCTTCACCACCATCGGCAACTACGACTACGGATTCTTCTGGTACCTGTACCTCGACGGCAGCATCGAATTCGAGGTCAAGGCAACAGGAATCGTCTTCACCTCCGGGCATCCCGGTGGCGACTACCCCTACGCGACAGAGATCGCCCCGGGGCTCGGTGCGCCGTGCCACCAGCACCTGTTCAGTGCGCGACTGGACATGATGATCGACGGCATCGGCAACTCCGTCGAGGAGATCGAGACCCGCCGAGTACCGATGGGCCCGGACAACCTGCACGGCAATGCCTTTGCTCTGCAACACACCCCGCTGGCCACGGAATCGGAGGCCCAACGCGTCGCCGACGGCAGGGTCGGCCGCGTCTGGCACGTCACCAATCCCACCTCCTCGAGCCGGCTCGGAAAGCCCGTCGGATATACATTGCATCCCGAGGGGCAGCCGCTGCTGTTGGCCGACGACAACTCGTCGATCGCGCGACGCGCCACGTTCGCCACCAAGCATCTCTGGGTGACGCAGTTCGACCGAAGCGAACGGTATGCCGCAGGTGATTTCGTCAATCAGCACCACGGGGGAGCGGGCCTGCCGGCCTTCGTCGCCTCGAACCGTAGCCTCGTCGACGAGGACATCGTGCTGTGGCACACCTTCGGGCTGACCCACTTCCCGAGGCCCGAGGATTGGCCGATCATGCCGGTGGACTACACCGGCTTCAAACTGAAGCCTGCGGGATTCTTCGACCGCAACCCCACCCTCGACGTGCCCCGCTCGAGTTCTTCGCACTGCGCCGCATCGAGCTGCGAGGGCGGCGAGCAGAATGTCTGATACACAGTCGAGTTCGGCAGGCGTACTGCGCGGTTCCATCGGCGTCGTCGGGATCGTGTTCCTGGTCATCGCCGCTGCGGCACCGCTGACCGCCATCGGTGGAGCCTTACCGGTCATGATCGCGACCGGCAACGGAGCGGGCGCTCCACTCGCCTACATAGTCGCGGCGATCGTCCTGCTGATCTTCAGCGTCGGATACGCGGCCATGAGCAGACACATGGTGGACACGGGCGCGTTCTACGCGTACGTGGAGAAGGGGCTCGGGAGAACCATGGGCCTCGGCGCCGCGGGTCTGGCGCTGCTGACGTACACGGCTGTTCAGGCGGGGATCTATGGCCTCGCTGCATCGACCGTCGACAGCCTGGTGGTGAAGTACGGGGGTCCCGACCTGCCGTGGTGGGTCTGGGCGCTCGGCCTCCTCGCGATCGTCGCGACGCTCGGGTACCGCAGCATCGATCTCGGTGCCAAGGTCCTCGGGGTACTGCTGGTGCTCGAGATCGGCATCATCGTGATGCTGTCGGTCGCGGTGTTCGCCAAGGGTGGTGCCGCCGGCATCGACGTCGAATCCTTCACTCCCTCGGCCTTCCTCAGTGGATCCCCGGGAATCGCCCTGATGTTCGCCATTGCGTCGTTCATCGGCTTCGAGGCCACCGCGATCTACGGCGAGGAAGCCCGCAACCCCACCCGGACGGTTCCGATCGCGACCTACGCCGCGGTCGTCACCATCGGTCTGGTGTATGCGGTCTCGAGTTGGGCGGTGGTGCTTGCCTTCGGCAGTTCGTCCGTCGCGCAGGCCGCGACCGACGACACGGCAGGGCTGACCTTCGCCGCTGCCGCCCAGTACCTGGGCCCGATGGCGGCGGACATCATGGAAATCATGCTGGTCACCAGCCTCTTCGCTGCCCTGCTTGCGTTCCACAACGCGATCGGACGGTACGTGTTCGCGCTGGCCCGCAAGGGTGTCGCCCCGTCGATGTTGGCGCGCACCCACTCTCGGCACGGCTCCCCGCACCTGGGATCACTGTTCCAGACCGTCTCGGCGGCGGTGGTTCTCGTGGTCTTCGCGGCAGCAGGCGCCGACCCGGTGCTGGAACTGTTCACGTGGATGTCCGGACTTGCCACCGTGAGCATCCTGGTTCTGATGATCCTCACCGGAGGCGCGATCATCGCGTTCTTCCGTCGATCGACCGTCGATACGCGTACCTGGCACACCGTTGTCGCCCCGGCGCTCGGAACCGTTGGGTTGGTGGGGATTCTCGGTCTGGTGCTGGACAATTTCACACTGCTCATCGGCGGTTCAGGGGTGCTCGCCGCGCTGCTGTTGGTCGTCGTGGCGGTGTTCTTCGCGGCGGGAACGGTCACGGCGCGGATGACTCGGCGGCGCACTCCCGAATCCACGGCGGTCTGAGACCCGTGCTCATGACAGGGGCGATGATTCTCGGAGCGATCGGTGCGGTGCTGCCGGTCGTCGGCCATCGAAGCCGTACCGGACGGATTCGTGTCGCACACCTGTGCATGGGCGTCGTGATGCTGGTGATGGCGATGTTCGGCATGGACGCCGCCATCGCGATTCCGGCGGGCCTCGCGCTCGTCGTCGCGGCTCTGTATGTGACCGGCAGTATTTCACCGACGTCGCCGTCCGGTCCGTGCGTCGTGGACCTGACCTGCATGGCGGTCCTACTGCTGCTGATGCCCTCGCTCCATACCCATTCGGCAACCGATGCAGGCTCCGCCGCGCCGATGCACCGGCACGGAGCCGGTCTCGATCCGAGGATCGCAGTTCTGGTTCTGCTGGTTGCATGGATCGCTCTGACAATCACCATGTTGCACCGGAGACGCTCGGAACGACCGGTGGCGGCCGGCTCCCTTCTCATGATCTTCGGAATGGCACCCGTAGCTTTCTGATTCCACTATCCAGGAGACAACAATGACTACAGCAGACATCGTCTATCGCAACGGCGCAGTGTTCGTCGTGGACTCGGAGTTCACGATCGCGAGTGCGCTCGCTATCGCCGACGGCGTGATCCTGGCCACCGGAACCGACGAGGACATGGACAAGTTCGTCGGGCCGCGCACCGTGACAATCGATCTCGCAGGTAAGACAGTTCTGCCGGGCATCAACGATTCGCACCTGCATGCGGTGGCCTTCGGATTGGACACACCGCCGCTGTCGCTGGACCTGAGCTTTCCGGCCGTCCGATCCATCGCCGACGTGGTCGACGCGGTGGCCGGTGCGGTGGCGAAGGCGGAGCCCGGTGAGTGGATCGTCGGAACAGGTTGGGACGAGGGATATCTGGACGAGTGCGTGTCCGATCCGGCGGTTCGACCGACTCGATTCGATCTGGATGCCGTTTCGCCCGACAATCCGGTGTTCCTGCAGGACTTCTCCCGCCATGTCTCGTGGGTGAACTCTGCCGCGCTCGAGCGGGCCGGCGTCGACGAGAAGACGGTGGTGCCGGACGGTGGAGTGATACCGACGGAGCCGTCCGGCCGCCTGATCGGCATCCTGCAGGAGGGTGCCCAGAGTCTCGTCCAGTCTGCTCTGCCGAAGCTCACACGCGAAAGGCGAACGGAAGCAGTGCGGTCCGCGATCTCCATCCTGCAGCGAGAAGGAATCACCAGTTTCACCGACCCGGCACTCGGGCCGGGCGGCGAAGATCTGGCCGGCGGTGCGATGGGTGAGGAGGGCCTGTCCATCTACGCCGACCTCGCCGCGTCGGGGGAGCTCGGGATTCGAGTCTCGGCCCTGATGCTTCCCATCGGAATGAGCGGAACAGCCGCGGAATTCGACCGCAACCTCAGCGCGATGGAGCCGCCGTCGACCGTGGATCCGCGCATGTTCAGGATCCTCGGCGTGAAGGTGTTCGCCGACGGTATTCCGCCCAGCAAGACGGCATGGATGCACCAGGAGTACGTCGGCGGCGGCTGCGGGTCACTGTGCGTGGGCGGTGACACCGACGAGCGTCGGGTACACGAGGTGACCGAGATGATTCGGGTCGGACACGAAGCGGGGCATCAGATCGGCGTGCACGTCACCGGTGATCGAGCCATCGATACGGTTGCCGACGCGTTGATCGCGGCACAGACGTCCCATCCGCGTGACGATGCGCGGCACTACCTCATTCACGGAGACTTCATCAGTGCGCAGACACTCGCGCTCCTGGCCGAGCACAATATCGGCGTCAACATGAACCCCACGATCAAGTGGACGATCGCCGATCTCGAAGAGGGTGTCGTCGGCGTCGAGAGAGCGGCGTACGAGTGGCCGTACCGAAGTGCCGTCGAGTCGGGAGTGGCACTGATGAGCTCGTCCGATGCGCCGGTCACCACACCGGACTGGAGGCAAGGCATCTCGACGATGATGCTGCGGGAGAGCCGGGCGTCGGGCAGAGTCAGCGGGCCGGAGCAGACCATCGGTTTGGCCGACGCGATCCGCACGTACACGATCAACGCAGCGTGGCAGGACTTCGCCGAGGATTGGAAGGGCTCGCTCGAACCGGGAAAGGTGGCCGACCTGTGCATTCTCGACGGTGACCTCGCTGCGATGGATCCGCACGACATTCCTTCGGTGCCCGTTGTGTCGACCGTGGTCGGGGGTGTGGAGGTCTACAGCGCCTCCACGTGGGTTCGCCACTGAACGAGGGCGCGTCTGACCCAGAATGTGTGCGCTCAGTGACATGTTTCCGTCGCGACGATCGGCGACTGTTGTGTCGACGGTCACAACAGAAAGAGGGAGCGCATGTCGACGGATTACATCGTAGTGGGAGCAGGATCAGCGGGAAGTGTCATCGCCAGGAGGCTGCTCGATGCCGGTCACACCGTGCACGTGATCGAGGCCGGACCTGTGGATACCGATCCGGCGATCCACTCACCGCAGGGCTGGCCGACGCTGTTGGGAGGCTCGCAGGACTGGGGACTGTTCACCACTCCGCAGAAGCACGCCAACGATCGACGGATCTTCTGGCCGCGCGGACGCGTACTCGGCGGCAGCTCGTCCCTCAACGGAATGATCTACGTACGAGGGCATTCCAGCGACTACGACGGGTGGGCGTCCGCGACCGGCGATGCTGGGTGGGCCTGGGAGAACGTGCTGCCGCTGTTCAAGCGTTCGGAGTCGCACGAACTCGGGGCCAACGAGTTCCACGGCGGCGACGGGCCACTGCCGGTGTCCATCATGGGTACCCCGCATCCACTGGCGGCCGCCTTCGTCGACGCGGCCGTCGAACACGGGCACAAGCTGATCGACGACTTCAACGCCGACGAGATGGTGGGTGCCGGCTACAACCACACCACCACTCGCGACGGTGAACGAATGAGTGCGTGGAAGAGCTTCGTCGGCCCGGTGCTGGACAACCCCGATCTGACCGTCACCACCGGGGCCCTCGTTCACAAGGTGGTGCTCCAGAACGGCCGTGCGGTGGGAATCGAGTACAGCCGCGGGGGTTCCGAGGTGGAGCGCTCGTTCGCGGAACACGAGGTGATCCTCTGTGGTGGAGCTCTCGGATCACCGAAGACGTTGCTGCTCAGTGGAATCGGACCCGCCGCGCAGTTGGTCGAACTCGGGATCGACACGGTCGTGGACCTGCCGGGTGTTGGCGAGAATCTGCACGACCACCTGCTGCTGAGCAACATCTACGAGTCCCTCGAGCCGCTCGCAGCCGGTACGAACAATCTGCTCGAGGCGCAGCTCTACGCCCGCAGCAATGGATGGGCCGGCGCTGCACCGGATCTGCAGCCCCTGTTCATGCACATTCCGTACCCGGCCGACGGATACCCGGTGCCCGAGAACGGTTACACCATCGCACCCGGCATCGTCGCTCCTCGCTCGCGCGGGACGTTGCGGTTGGCGTCCTCGGACCCGAGTGAACTGCCACTGGCGGATCCGAACATTCTGGCCGACCCGTACGACCTCGAAGCGATGGTCGACGCGGTGGAGATCTGCCGTGAGATCGGTGCCTCCGACGCGTTCGCGCCGTGGCGGAAGGCCGAGGTGGTTCCGGGGCCGAGTGCGCGCACACGCGACGACCTGCGGGCCTATGTTCGACAGACCGCCGGCACGTACCACCATCAGGTCGGCACCTGCAAGATGGGTGCGGACTCGGATCCCAATGCTGTTGTCGAAGCGAATCTTCGAGTGCGTGGCGTCGAGGGGCTGCGGGTCGCGGACGCGTCGATCATGCCCACGGTGCCGTCGGGCAACACCAACGCGCCGTCCATCATGGTCGGTGAGCGGGCCTCGGATCTGATTCTGGGGAGGTAGATCGTAGTCGGGTGAGGGGGCGTGCGCTCTCACCCGGCGCGATACTCCCGCGGTGACATCCCGTATGTCTCCTTGAACAGTTTCGAGAAGTTCGAGGAATCGATCAAACCATGACGCGCACAGATGGTTCCGATGCTGTCCGCGGCGAATCGAGGGTCGCGGAGATCGCGATGGCAGCGATCGAGCCGCCTGGATCTGATCCATCCGGCCACCGTGCGACCGTCGGACTCGAAGAGCTTCTGTAGGTAGCGCGTCGAGATGTGCAGGCGCGCAGCGAGAGAGGCCGTGGACAGCGAGGGATCGGACAGGTGCGATTCGACGAGGCCCTTGGCCTCGATCAGCAGTGTCGAACCCGGAGCCTCGTGGGGTGCTGCGTCGTCGAGAGCGGCACCGAGAAGATCGAGTACCGCGTGCTCGAGCATCGGCGTGGTGGGCAGAGTGCCGTCGAGGGCGTTGCGGCGCAGGGTATGCAGAAAAGGCGACACCAACGCGCCCACGCCGCGGGCACCCTCGATGCACCGCGCCGCCACAGTGGTCAGTTCACGAGAGTCGATACGCAGTTCTCGACGCGGGAACATCACGACGAACATCTCGAAATTGCCGGCGAAATGCAGCTCGTACGGGGCGCTGGTGTCGTACACCGCGAAGTCACCCGGGTTCAGCACGGCCTCGCGCTCGTTCTGAACGATCGTGCCGCGCCCCGTCAGCTGAAGACCGACCTTGATCAAGCCCGGATCGGACCGCCGGATGGTCGCGCGGGTCCGCCGGACGTCGACCTCGCGGCCGGTCACCTCGCTCAGTTGCAAGGCCCCCAGCGTCGACGACACCAGCGTGCCCTCGAACGACGACGGCCCGGTGGACACAGCGTCCAACGGCACGAACGCCGTCGAGACGTTCTCGCGCCATTGCTCGAAACTCTGTGCCACCGGGCTCATGTCATACGGCGGGACGGTTGTCGATCAGACGGCGAGCCTTGCCGATGGAACGCTCGAGGGCCGCGGGTGCGACGACGTCGACCGCAACGCTCACGCCGATGCGATCCTTGACGAGCTTCTTCAGTGTCGCCGCTGCTGGTGCGTGCGAGTCGAGTGCGGCGTCGGGGCGGGCCTCGACGAGAACGGTCAACGAGTCCATGCGGCCTGCCCTCTCGAGCACGCACTGGAACTGCGGTGCCAGCACGGGCACGGTCAGGATCAGCTCTTCGATCTGCGTCGGGAAGAGGTTGACGCCGCGCAGAATGATCATGTCGTCGGTGCGACCGGTGACCTTCTGCATCCGACGCATCGTGCGGGCCGTGCCCGGCAGCAGTCGCGTCAGATCGCGGGTGCGGTACCGGATGATCGGCATCGCTTCCTTGGACAACGACGTGAACACCAGTTCACCCTCCTCGCCGTCGGGCAGGACTTCGCCGGTCACCGGGTCGATGACCTCCGGGTAGAAATGATCCTCCCAGATGTGGAGTCCGTCCTTGGTTTCGACGCATTCCATCGCGACGCCAGGCCCCATCACCTCGGACAGGCCGTAGATGTCGACGGCGTCCATGTCGAGAGTCTTCTCGATCTCCTTGCGCATCTCCTCGGTCCACGGCTCCGCGCCGAAGACACCGGTCTTCAGTGAGGTCTTGGCCGGGTCGATGCCCTTCTTGATCATCGCGTCCACGATCGTGAGCATGTACGACGGTGTGACCATGATGGCGTCGGGCTCGAAGTCCTCGATGAGCTGGATCTGACGATCGGTCATACCGCCGGACATCGGAATGACGGTGCAGCCCAGACGTTCCGCGCCGTAGTGCGCGCCGAGGCCGCCGGTGAACAGTCCGTAGCCGTAGGCCACGTGCACCTTGTCGGACGGCTTCACCCCGCCGGCACGAAGGCTGCGAGCGATGAGGTCGGCCCAATTGCTGATGTCGTTCGCGGTGTAGCCGACGACGGTGGGTCGGCCGGTGGTTCCCGAGGACGCGTGAATGCGCGAGACCTGGTTCTGCGGGACGGCGAACATGCCGAACGGGTAGTTCTCCCGCAGATCGGCCTTGGCGGTGAACGGGAACTTCGCCAGATCCGACAGGTCCTTCAGATCGGTCGGATGCACCCCCGCGTCGTCGAAGGCCTTCTTGTAATGAGCAACGTTGTCGTACGCATGCTGCAGTGACCACTGCAGGCGCTCCAACTGCAGGGTGGAGATCCGATCGCGAGACGCGAACTCGATATCGGGGGTATCGGTGGGGGCGGACAGCACACTGGTCATGATTGCTCTCTCGTGTCTCAGGCGTCGAAGTCGACGGTCACGGTGTCGCTGAGGGGGAAGGTCTGGCAGGTGAGCACGAAGCCGGCAGCGACCTCGTTGTCTTCGAGGGCGTAGTTGCGGCGCATGTCGACCTCGCCGAAGGTGAGCTTCGCGCGGCAGGTGCCACACACGCCGCCCTTGCACGCGAAGGGGAGATCGGAGCGCAGCTGCTCACCGGAATCGAGGATCGACTCGTCCTGGGGGAGAGTGCCCGTCACGGAGCGGCCGTCGAGGGTGATCGTGACCTCGCTGCTCGGTCCGGTCACGCCGGGTTCGCGATGCTTCTCCTGGGGTGGCGGAACATCGTCGACGTAGAAGAGTTCGGCATGGACGTTGTCCTTGGCCACGCCGAGATCGCCGAGTACCTGCTGGGCGTCGGTCACCATTCCGAACGGACCGCACAGCCAGAAGTGATCGATCTCGGGGGTCGCGACGACGGAGTCGAGTATCTCGCGCAACCGGTCGGCGTCGAGTCTTCCGCTGAACAGTTCGACCTCGCGCGGTTCCCTGGACAGGACGTGAATGACGTCGAACCGGCTGCCGTACTGATCCTTGAGATCGGCGATCTCCTCGGCGAACATCACCGATCTGGTACGCCGATTGCCGTACAGCAGAACGACTTCGGCGTCGGGGTTCGCCAACACCGAAGCGGCGATCGAGAGCATCGGGGTGATGCCCGAGCCGGCTGCGATGAGCACGTGTCGGCCGCCTGCGGCCGGGTCGGCGTGAAAACTACCGCTCGGGCCCTGGACGTCGATTCGATCGCCTGCCTTGACGTCGTGGACCAACCACGAGGAGAACAGGCCGTCGCTCACCTCCCGCACACCGACGCGGGGACGCGCGCCCACCGGTGCGCAGATCGAGTAGGAGCGACGGTGCTCGACGCCGTCCACCGTGCGGCTGAGCATCAGGGATTGCCCTGGGCGAAAGTCGAATTCGTCCGTGAGGTGTTCTGGCACGTCGAACGTGACGGCGACGGCGTCGTCGCACAGTGACTCGACATCCGCGACGGTCAACGTGTGAAAAGGCTTGTTCCGCAGATTCTTCTGTACGGGTTCAGCGGTGACGGTCATCAAATTTCCTTCACGTGGTCGAAGGGCTCGAGGCAGTCGTCGCACCGGTACTGGGCTTTGCAGAGGGTGGCACCGAACTCGGAGGTGAGGCGGGTATTGGTGGAAGTGCACTGGGGGCAGGCGATCTGCCGCGGCTTCACTGTCAGGGTCAACGGGACCGGACCACTCGTCCGCGCCGGGGCGGGGCAGGGTACGGAGTAGCCGGCTTCGCGAAGCTTGCGCAGGCCCTCCTCGGAGATCCAGTCGGTGCTCCACGCGGGGGAGAGGCTGGTGACGATCTCGACCTCGGAGTAGCCGTGGTCGGTGAGCTTGTGCGCGATGTCGTCGCGCATCGTCGCCATCGCCGGGCATCCTGAGTACGTCGGTGTGATCGTGACGAGCACACTGCCGTTCTCGCGTACCTCGACGTCGCGCAGGACGCCGAGGTCGTCGAGAGTGAGCAGCGGCATCTCGGGATCCATGACGGTGGCGGCGATCTCGCGTGCCGTTCGTTCGAGAGTGGTCACCAGACTCCCTCCGGATGCGCTCTCGCCACGACCTGCATCTCGGCGATCAGCGGCCCGAATGCCTCGGTGTGGATACCTCGCCTGCCTCCACGGCCGCCGATGGTGCCCACGGACTTGCCCTCGGGTGCCTCCAACTCGGCGGCGTGCAGCACCTGTGCCAGAACGGAATCGAACTCCTCGCGCACGTCGCGTGGGTCGACGCCGACACCGACCTTCGCGAGTGCGATTTCCTCGTCCGTCGGCACGAACAGTTCGGAGACGTACGGCCAGATCCGAGCCACCGCGTCGCGGACGCGTCGCTTCGATTCCTCCGTGCCGCAGCCCAGAGTGACGACCCAGCGTGCCGCGTAGTCGCGGTGGTACGTCAGCTCTTTGACGCCCTTGTTCGCAACCGCGGCGAGAACGGGATCGCGGGAATCCTGCAGCCGAGTGAAGAGTGCGAGCCGCCACGTCGAGAACACCAGCAGGCGAACCTGCGACTTGGCGAAGTCCCCGTTGTCGAGTTCGGTGAGCCGCACGTTCCGGAAATCGGCGTCGTCTCGGAAGAACGAGAGTGCATCCTCGGCCGGTGCGGGGGAGGTGTCCGAGATGAACGGCACGACCGTGGGATCGGCCTTGGCTGCGCGGGCCAGCAGCAGCCTGGCCTGGCCGAGGAGATCGAGTCCGACGTTGGCCAGGGCAACTTCCTCTTCGAGTTCGGGCGCGCGGGTGCTCCACTGCGCGAGACGCTGTGAGCTGATCAGCGCGTCGTCGCCGAGCATGAGGCAGTACGCGGCAAGAGCTTTCGGGTCAACGTCGTCCGGGATGGTGGTGTCGACCCCGGCAAGTGGGTCGTCGAAGCTCGTTCCGAATGCCCACTGCCCGTGCGAATCCTCGTCGACGAGGCCCTCGTAGGCGCTGTCGTGATCAGTCATGAGTGCTTGTCCTCTTGAAGTGTGGGTCTCACATGTGGGGAACGTTGTCGGGGATCTCGTAGAACGTCGGGTGGCGGTACACCTTGTCGCCACTCGGAGCGAAGAACGGATCCTTCTCCGACGGCGACGACGCGACGATCGAGTTGGACGGAACCACCCAGATGCTGACGCCTTCGTTGCGTCGGGTGTAGACGTCGCGAGCATGCCGCAGCGCCATGTGGTCGTCGGCGGCGTGCAGCGATCCGACATGCACGTGGTTCAGGCCGCGCTTGCCTCTGAGGAATACCTCGTACAAAGGCCAATCGGCCTTGACCGCTTCCCTTTTGGGCTCCACCGGCACATTGTCGGTGGGAACTGCGCCGTGGCCGCCCTCTGCGGTGAATTCCGTCATGATGCGTTCCTTGCTGCGAATGCGGTTGCGGCCTCGCGGACCCAGGCTCCGCCGTCGTGGGCTGCCCGACGGTTCGCGATGCGCTCGACGTTGGAGGCTCCGTTGCCCTTGATGACCTGCATGAACTCGGACCAGTCGGGCTCGCCGAAGTCGTGCGACTTGCGCTCCTCGTTCCACTTCAGGTCCGGGTCGGGGAACGTGACGCCCAGGGCCTTCGCCTGCGGGATGGACATGTCCACGAAGCGTTGGCGCAGTTCGTCGTTGGTGTGGCGCTTGATGCCCCACTTCATGGACTGCTCGGTATTGGGGGACTCGTCGTCCGGCGGGCCGAACATCATCAGTGCGGGCCACCACCAGCGGTTGACCGATTCCTGAACCATGGCGCGCTGTTCGTCGGTGCCGCGCATCATCGTCGCGAGCAACTCGTAGCCCTGGCGCTGGTGGAAGGATTCTTCCTTGCAGACGCGGATCATCGCGCGTGCGTACGGGCCGAAGCTGCTGCGGCACAGAGGAACCTGGTTGCAGATCGCTGCACCGTCGACGAGCCAGCCGATGGTACCCACGTCGGCGTACGTCAGGGTGGGGTAGTTGAAGATCGACGAGTACTTCTGCTTGCCCTCGATGAGCTTGACCGTCAGGTCGGCGCGGTCTGCCCCGAGCGTCTCTGCGGCGGAGTACAGGTAGAGGCCGTGGCCGGCTTCGTCCTGGACCTTGGCCATCAGGATCGCTTTGCGGCGCAGTGACGGTGCGCGGGTGAGCCAGTTGCCCTCCGGCTGCATACCGATGATCTCGGAGTGCGCATGCTGGGCGATCTGGCGGATGAGCGACTTGCGGTAGTCGTCGGGCATCCAGTCGCGGGGCTCGACGCGCTGTTCGCGGGCAACGGTGTCGTCGAACCCGTCCTGCAGCGTCTCGGCGGACAAGGTGTTTGACGTGGTCATAAGTCCTACTTTCATTACCGAATGATCGGTTGGTAACCAGTATGCATCGAAGTGACCCCGTGCACAAGAGCGGCTGCGCCGCAGGTGCGCGAAACCTCGTAGAAGGGGTCGAGTTTCCGCTCACATGCCGACGAAGGAGGCTCTCTTCTTGGCAAGGAACGCGTCGACGGCGGCTTTGTGGTCGGCGGTCTGTCCCAGAGCGGTCTGCGCCTGCGCCTCGCGGTCCAGGGCGTAGGAGAGTCCGGGCTTTCTGGTCAGCGATTTCACCTGTCGGTACGCTTGGGTGGGACCAGCTGCGAGCGTCGTGGCAAGCGTGCGCGCGGTCTCGAGAACGTCGGCGTCGTCGACGACGCGATGCACCAGGCCCCAGTCGAGGGCCTGTGCGGCGGTGACCTTGTCGCCGAGCAGCATCAGACCCGCGGCCCGGCTCGATCCCAGTGCCTCGACCAGCGAGTAGCTCAATCCCGAATCGCTGGCCAAGCCGATGCCGGTGAACGCCGTGGCGAACGACGACTTGGTGCCGGCCACCCGAATGTCTCCGGCGAGCGCGATCCCCAGACCTGCGCCGACGCATGCGCCGGGGATGGCCACGACGATCGGAACCTCGAGCGCTGCGAGCCCTCGGATGACCGGGTTGTAGTGCTCACCGACAGTGTCCATCGCCGTGGCCGGATCGGCCTCGAGCGCGGTGACGTGCTCACCCAGATCCTGGCCGACGCAGAAGTTCTTGCCCTCTGCGGTGATCAGCAACGCGCGCACCTCGGGTGCAGCGGCGCTCTGGACGGCCTCCGCAAGCGCGACCTTCGTCGCGACGTCGAGCGCGTTGTGTGCCTCGGAACGCGCGAGGGTGATGGTTGCCAGGCCGTCGGTGATGTCGAACCGTACCGTCATGCGTTCGTCCAATCGTGAAAGCCGCGACCGGACTTGCGTCCGATGTCGCCGCGAGCAACCATGTCTCGCAACAACTGCGGGGGTGTGAACCTGTCGCCGAGGGTCGACGCCAGGTGTTCTGCGATCGCGAGCCGAACGTCCAACCCCACGAGGTCGGTCGACCGCAGCGGGCCCATCGGATGCTTGTAGCCGAGTTCCATGGCGCGATCGATGGATTCGGCGTCCGCGACGCCTTCCTCCAACATCCGAATGGCCTCGAGCCCCAGGCAGACGCCGAGACGCGACGTCGCAAAGCCGGGGGAGTCGTTGACGAGCACCTCGGTCTTGCCCAGGAGCGACACCCACTGCTGTACCCGCTCCACCACGTCTGCGGCGGTGGCCGGAGCGCGCACGATCTCGACGAGAGTCGACGCCGGAACCGGGTTGAAGAAGTGCATCCCGATGAAGCGACTCGGATCGGACAGTGCTGCGCCGAGTTCGGCGATGGAGATCGAGCTCGTGTTCGACGCGATGACCGTCCCGGGTCCGGCGATCTTGTCGACGAGAGCCAGTACCTCGACCTTGAGCGCCGGGATCTCGGGCACCGCTTCGACAACCAGGTCGAGGTCGGCCGGGAGATCCGCGGGTCCGGCGACGGTGGAGACTCGGGCGAGAATCGCAGCGGGATCCTCGCTGAGTTTGCCGCGTTCGTGCGCCCGATCCAGTCCGGTCGAGACGCGTCCGAGGGCGGCTTGTTGGTCGGCTGCTTCGGCGATGACGACGTTCGAGCCGAGGGCGGCGAACACCTGCGCGATACCCGCACCCATGCGGCCGCCACCGACGACGGCCACGTTAGAGGGAACTGTCATTTCTTCTTCTCCAGAAATGCCGTCATTCGGCGTTGTTTGTCTTCGGTCTCGAACAGCACGGCCTGCGCGATGTCGTCGGCCCACGGGTGCGAACCGGGCGCATCGAGAATCTTCTTGGTCAGCTTCAGTGCCAGAGGTGCCTGCTTGGCGATGCGATCTGCGAGGGAATGCGCTGCGGCCAAGGGCTCGTCGACGACGTCCAGCACCAGGCCGGAGCGGAGTGCCACCTCTGCGTCGAGCGTCCGGCCACCGAGGAGAACCTGCTTCGCGACGGACACTCCCACCAGCGTCGGTAATCGGTAGCTGGCCCCGGCGGCAGCCATGATGCCCAGGCCCGGTTCGGGATTGCCGAACACGGCAGTCGACGACGCGATCCGGATGTCGCAGGCGTAGGACAGCTCGGCTCCACCGCCGAGGGCGTAGCCGCGGACCGCGGCGATCGTTGGCAGGGGCAGTGCGGCGATGCGGTCGAACAGGTTTCGGTTGATGCCGCGCAATGCATCGTCGCGGGTGCGGGCACGCAGCTGATTGATGTCGGCACCGCCGGCGAAGTGCTCGCCCTGCCCCGTCAGGATGACGATTCTCGGATCCTGCTCCACGAGCGCGCACACCTCGTGCAACTCGCCGATCATCTCGGCGTCGATTGCGTTGCGTTGCTTCTCGCGATTCAGGGTGACGACAACGCGGTCCGTCAGCTCCTCGACAATGAGCGTGTTCACGGTGCCTCGATCAACATCGACACGCCTTGCCCGACGCCGACGCAGAGGGTCGCGAGTCCGCGTGACGCTTTCTCACGTTTCATCCGGCCCAACAGCGTCAACAGAATTCGAGCACCCGACGAGCCGAGAGGGTGTCCGAGGGCGATGGCACCGCCGTCGGCATTGACGATGTTCTCGTCGAGCTTCAGCTGGCGGATGACGCCGAGGGACTGTGCCGCGAAAGCCTCGTTGAGTTCGACGGCACCGAGATCCTCGACCGACCATCCGGCGCGGGCGAGGGCTTTCTGTGTGGACGGCACCGGCCCGAGTCCCATGATGTGCGGCGCGATACCCGCGCTCGCACTGGTGACGATGCGGCCGCGTACCTCGAGGCCATACTTGTTCACGGCTTCCTCGGAGGCCACCACCAATGCCGACGCACCGTCGGTGAACGGAGAGGACGTTCCGGCGGTGACGATGCCGTCCTTGCGGAACACGGCCTTCAGGGTGCCGAGCTTGTCCAATGTGGTTCCGCGACGCGGCGTCTCGTCCTCGGTGACCTCGCCGTTCTTGGTCGTGACGGGCACAATCTCGTCGGCGAAGCGTCCGGCGTCCTGGGCGGCGATGGCACGCTGCTGACTGCGGAAGGCGAAGGCATCGGACTCCTCGCGGGTGATGCCCTCGCTGAGCGCGACCTCCTCGGCCGTCTCGCCCATCGACAGAGTGATCTTGGGATCGGTCCCCGCGTCGTGGGACGCGAAGGTCGGATTGGTGAAACGCCAGCCGAGGGCGGTATCGAAGATCTCTCCCGGTTTGGCCCATGCGGTTCCCGGCTTGGCCATGACCCACGGCGCGCGCGTCATGGACTCGACGCCGCCGGCGACGATGATGTCGGCCTCACCGCTGCGAATGGTGCTTGCGGCGTTGGCCACTGCGGTCAGTCCGCTCGCGCACAGGCGATTGACGGTATATCCCGGCACCGTGTGCGGAAGACCCGCGAGCAGAACAGCCATTCGAGCCACATCGCGATTGTCCTCGCCTGCCTGGTTCGCGGCACCGAGAATCACCTCGTCGATCCGGTCGACGGGCACACCCGCTCGCCGGACCGCCTCGGCGACGACCAGCCCGGCCAGATCATCGGGACGCACCGAGGCAAGGGCTCCGCCGTAGCGTCCGTGCGGCGTGCGTGCGCCGGCCACGAGAAATACTTCGCCCACTTGAAATCTCCTCCGTACGGTTGCGTCATTAATAACCGAACATTCGGTTGTTTGGCAAGGTTTGCTGCCCACGGTGCTGTGGAATCGGGCACCGACTGAGAAGATGTGGCAATGACAACCGCACGCGCGCCGCGCAAGACCGGACAGCCAGGGCGGCCGGGATACGACCTGGACTCGCTCTTGGCAGTGGCGGTCAAGGTCTTCAACGACCGTGGATACGACGGCACCAGCATGGAAGTTCTGGCGAAGCGGCTCGGCATCACCAAGTCCTCGATCTATCACCATGTGTCCGGCAAGTCCGAGTTGCTCGAACTCGCGTTGTCGCGGGCTCTCAATGCGCTGTTCGCCGTGACGACCGAGGATCGGGCCACGACCGGGCGATACATCGACCGCCTCGAATACCTGGTGCGTCGCAGCGTGGACATCCTGTGTGCGGAGCTGCCCTACGTGACGCTGCTGCTGCGTGTGCGGGGCAACACCGACGTCGAGCGGCGGGCCCTCGCCCGTCGGCGCGAATTCGACTCGTTCGTCACCGGGCTCGTGGTGGCTGCGGCCGAGGAGGGCGACCTGCGTCCAGGGGTGGATCCCGCGCTGGCGTCCAAGCTCGTGTTCGGCACGGTCAACTCGCTGATCGAGTGGTATCGCCCGCGCACCGGCGGATCGGTCGAGGAATTGGCCGACGCCGTCGTGGCCCTGACCTTCGACGGCCTGCGCCGCACGTAGGGCGACAAGTCTTGACATCTCGGCGTCTGACGGCGATGGTAATTACCGACCGAACGTACGGTGAGATGGAGGCGTTGTGAGCAGACTTCTGGAAAGCTATGCCCAGGGCACGTGGTATTCCGCAACCGATGAGGGAGCGCCGCTGCTGAGCGCCGTCGACGGCAGCGAGATCGCTCGGGTGTCATCCAGCGGACTCGACGTCGCAGGCATGGTGGACTACGCCCGCACCGTCGGAGGGCCCGCGCTCGCAGCCCTGACGTTCCACGAGCGTGCAGCCCTGCTCAAGCAACTGGGCCTGACGCTGATGGCAGGCAAGGAGGAGTTCTACCAACTCTCCCGGCACACCGGCGCCACCACCCGCGATTCCGGTGTCGACATCGACGGCGGATTCGGAACCGTGCTGAGCTACGCGAGTAAGGCCCGACGCGAACTCCCCAACGAGACGGTCTATCTCGATGGCGCGATCGAGCAGCTCGGTAAGAAGGGCGCCTTCCTCGGTCAGCACATCTACACCTCGAGGCGCGGCGTCGCCGTCCAGATCAATGCGTTCAATTTCCCAGTCTGGGGCTTCCTCGAGAAGCTGGCCCCCGCGTTCATCGCGGGCGTGCCGTCGATCGTCAAGCCTGCCAGCCAAACTGCGTACCTCACCGAGCTGGTGTTCCGCCGGATCATCGAGTCAGGGTTGCTGCCCGAGGGTTCGGTGCAGTTGCTGTGCGGCAGTGCCCGCGGTGTGCTCGACCACCTCGGCGGCCAGGACTCGGTGGCCTTCACCGGATCCGCCGATACCGCTGCGACCCTGCGTTCTCATCCCAACGTCGTGGGCGAGGGACTGCACTTCACGGCCGAGGCGGATTCCCTCAATGCTTCGATACTGGCATCCGATGTGGCACAGGACGATCCAGAGTTCGATCTCTTCGTCAAGGGTGTCTTCACCGAGATGACGTCCAAGGCCGGGCAGAAGTGCACAGCCATTCGCCGGGTGCTGGTTCCGCAGGACTCTGTCGAGCTCGTCATCGAGGCACTGAAGACCAAGCTGGAGAAGGTCGTCGTCGGTGATCCGGCCGACGAGGGGGTCACCATGGGTGCCCTCGCCAGCATCGATCAGCGAGACGAAGTCCTCAAATCCATTCGTGGACTGACCAAGTCCGCATCGGTGGTCTTCGGCGATCCCGACGCGGTGGATCAGCGAGCAGGCGCGTTCATGGCACCGGTGCTGCTGAAGGCCGGCGACAAGGCCGCGCCCGAACCGCACGAGATCGAGGCGTTCGGGCCGGTATCGACCGTCATCGGCTACGACGGCACCGCAGACCTGCTCGATCTCGTAGCCCGCGGAAAGGGCTCTCTGGTTGCATCTCTCGTGACCAAGGATTCTGCGATCGCGCGTGAGATCGTCCTGGGCAGCGCGCCGTACCACGGCCGCATCCTGGTCCTGAACTCCGAGGACGCCAAGGAATCGACCGGCCACGGATCGCCTCTGCCGGTCCTGGTGCACGGCGGACCCGGTCGCGCAGGCGGCGGTGAAGAACTCGGCGGTATCCGCGGCGTCCTGCACCACATGCAGCGCACTGCAATTCAGGGAACACCGGACGTCCTGACGGCCATCGGCAACAAGTGGGTCGCCGGGGCGAAGCAGACGACCGGCGACGTCCACCCGTTCCGTAAGAACCTCGGTGAGCTGAAACTGGGCGACACCATCATCGGTGGACCACGGCAGGTCACCCGCGCTGATATCGATCATTTCGCCGAGTTCACCGGGGATACGTTCTACGCTCATACCGATCCTGAAGCGGCAGCCGCCAATCCGCTGTTCGGTGGAATCGTCGCGCACGGCTACCTGGTGGTCTCCCTGGCCGCCGGGCTGTTCGTCGACCCGGCCCCGGGCCCCGTCCTGGCCAACTTCGGCGTCGACAGCCTTCGCTTCCTGACGCCGGTCAAGGCCGAGGATTCGTTGACGGTCACGTTGACGGCCAAGCTCATCACACCGCGTCAGAGTGCCGATTACGGCGAGGTGCGTTGGGATGCAGTGGTTGTCAACCAGGACGGCGATCCCGTCGCGACCTACGACGTGCTGACCCTGGTCGCGAAGCCCGAGGCCGCATCATGAGCGTACGAGTAGCCGTCTGTTACGGGATGCCCGAGGACACTGCCGCATTCGATCGTCACTACGCCGAGGTGCACATGCCCCTCGCGCGGGCTGTCCCCGGTTTGGTCGACTTCACCTGGGGCACGCTCGACTCGCTCGACGATTCACCGCCGCCGTACTACGCGATCGCCAGCCTGTACTTCGCGGACGAGGCATCGCTGAAGGCAGGATTGGCCTCGCCCGAGATGAAGACCGCGGGCAAGGATCTGCGCAACTTCGCAACCGGTGGCGTCACGATGTTCACCCAGAACGAGCAGTCGGTGTTGCAGCCGTGACGGATTCGATGATCGCGCGAGAGATGTTCGAGGTCGACGCGGCGTCCCGCAAGCTCGGCATCGAATTGATCGAGCTGTCACCTGGACACGCGAGGATGTCGATGGTCGTGACCGAGGACATGGTCAACGGCTATGCGATCACGCACGGTGGCTACGTCTTCCTGCTGGCGGACACAACGTTCGCGATGGCTTGTAATTCGCACGACGATTCGGCCGTCGCGGCACGTTGCGACATCCGATACCTCCGTCCGACGAAGGCCGGGGACGTGCTGGTTGCAGATGCCGTCGAGCGTGCGCGGTTCGGCCGGAACGGCCTCTACGACGTGTCGGTGACGTGTCGAGACGAGCTGGTCGCCGAATTCCGAGGGGACAGTCGCACCGTGGCCAGGTAGTCGGATCTGCTCGGAAGTACTGTGAGTCGATGACCACTGCCGATCTGTCTGCCTTGGCCGACGCCACGGCGGCTGCTGTGGGCGGCGCGGTATCGGTGATGGACCCGGCCGGCTACGTCGTGGCCTACTCGTCGCTGCCCGGGCAACCGATCGACGACGTGCGGCGCGACGGTATTCTCGGCAAGCAGGTTCCGGCGGAGTACATGGCGCACCATACCGACGAGGAGTTCCGGCGCAGCTGCACGGTGCGGGTCGTCGCCGTAGCCGGGGTGCTGCCTCGCCTGGCCGTGCCGGTAACCAGTGGCGGCGAATATCTCGGTTCGATCTGGTGCATCGTCCCCACCGTGGCAGTGTCGCCGCCCGAGCCGGCCGTGGTGGCGGCATTACAACGGGCGGCAGCGGAAGCAGTACCGTTGCTGAGTCAGCGACCACAGGCTGTGGGTGTCGAAAAGCCCAGGGCACGTGAACTACTGACCGATTCAACTGCCATCACACCCGATGGGCAGCTGTACACGGTGCTGGCGACCCGGGTGCAGTCGGACCGGCCGGACGCCGCCGCGTCGCGACTGCGGGGGATGCTCGACCTGACCTTCGGGCAACAGCTCGACTCGGGTGCTGTCGTGATCGACGGCGCTGCCTTCCTCGTGATGCGTTCCGAAATCCCAATTACCGTAGACGAATTCGAGCACCTTCGACGCAGGGCTGTATCTGCCCTCGGAATTCCGGTGACGTTCGCGCTCGGTGGGCCGGACGAGCGCCCGATGACTGCTCGAGTGCATGCGCAGTGGGCGCTCGACGCCTGCGAGGACGGTTCTCCGACCGTCATGTTCGAGGACGTCCGAGTCCACGCCACGCTGCGTAGGGCGGGGGCAGCGCTGTCCGAGGTGTCGTTGGCGTTGCCTGCCGTCGAACGGATGCTCTCCTGCGATGCTTCGGAAGGTACCGAGTACGCCGCGACGGTGCTGGCGTTGTTGGCGCACGAGTCCAACGTCGCCGCCGCAGCTGCATCGCTGTACCTGCACCCCAACACCTTCCGCTACCGACTCCGGCGTACCAAGGAGTTGTTCGGTCTCGATCTCGACGACGCGGACACCCGGTTGCTGGTCTGGATGTCGCTACGGCTCAGGGCCGGGCGGTGAGGACCTTCCCGGGGTTGAGCAGGTAGTGCGGGTCGAGCAATTCTTTGATGCCGCGCTGCAGTTCCGCTGCAACCGAGTCGAGTTCGGTCTCGAGAAGGTCCCGCTTGAGCAGTCCCACCCCGTGCTCGCCGGTGATGGTTCCACCGAGTGAGAGGGCGAATGCCGCAATCTCGTCGAACGCGCTGTGCGCCTTCGTCAACGATGAGGGGTCGAGGGGGTCGACGATGACCGTCGGATGGATGTTCCCGTCACCGGCGTGGCCGACGACTCCGATGACGATACCCAGCCGGTCTGCGACCCGACCCACCTCGTCGATCATCGTGGCGAGTTGTGAAATGGGAACGGACACATCGTCGACCAACGGCGAACCGAGACGCTCGAGTGCCGGGTACGCCAGTCGACGGGCCTGCACGAGCTGCTCCGATTCGACCTCGTCCTCGGCAACGGCCACATCGGTCGCACCGGCTGCGGTGCACAGTGCGGCGATAGCCTCGAGCTCCTCCACAGCGCCTGCGCCGATGTCGGATTGGGCGATCAGCACTGCGGCTGCGTCGGTGCCGAAGTCCATCCGGGCGTAGGCGTCGATCGCGGCGATAGTGGTGCGGTCCAACAGCTCGAACAGGCTCGGGGTGATACCTGCTGCACGAATCCTCGACACTGCCTCTCCTGCAGCGACAGTGGAGGGGAAGGTCGCAGCCATCGTGAGTGGTACGGCGCTGGGGAAATCGAGGCCGACGGTGGCCTCGGTGATGATGCCGAGCGTTCCCTCGGAGCCGACGAAGAGCTCGGCCAGAGATAGCCCAGCCACGCCTTTGACGGTGCGTCGACCGACGAACGTGGCGCGGCCGTCGGCGAGTACGACGCGCAGCCCACGGACGAATCGTGCTGTGACGCCGTATTTCACGCAGCACAGGCCGCCGGCGTTGGTGGCGATGTTGCCGCCGATCGTCGACGCCTCCCAGCTGGATGGATCGGGGAGGTACGTCAGTCCCTGCTGCAAGGCGGCATCTTTCAACTCTTTGTTGGTGACACCGGGTTGCACGATGGCGGTGCGGTTGACGACGTCCAACTCGACGATGTTGTTCATGCGCCGGGTATTGAGGGCGATGGCTCCGACGCTGGCGTTCGCTGCTCCGGCCAGGCCGGTCAATGCTCCCTGCGGCACAACGGGAATGCGGTGTGCCGACGCGATTTTCATGATGGCCTGCACGTCCGATTCAGTGGTCGGCAGTACCGCCACCAGAGGCAGGGTGGATTCGCACAACGCTGCGGCGTCGTGCCGGTAACCGGCGAGAATGTCCGGGTCGGTCACCACCGCGTCGGCACCGAGGGCGCGCATCAGTTCGTCGATGACGTGAGAGTGGTGAACGAGAGTCGACGTGGGTGCGGCCATGAGGTCGAGTATGACCGGCGTCACTGTGGACGTCTGCGTCGTTTCGGACGAAGCGACAGGCCCCGATCGGTAGTTTCCGACGAAGTGCGTCCATCGCCTTGTTATGTACGCGACCACCTTGACAAACTACGGTGGCGCCGGTCACAGTAATTACCGACCGAATGGACGGTGAGTTTTATCCGATTCTGCGCTTGCACCTAATCGCCGTCCTTCACCCATCGCAACCCGCCCCGCCCCACTCCGAACGGCCGCTCGATGCCCGAGCGCCGGAGCCCGAACGAAACGAGACAAGTCGATGTCAACTCAGGTCGAGACGCCCACCGGGGTGTCGCGTGAGCATCGCCGCGCCGCCATGGCCAGCATGGTCGGTACCACCGTCGAGTGGTATGACTTCTTCATCTACGCGCAGGCGGCGTCGCTCATCTTCGCCCAACTGTTCTTTGCGCCCATGGGCTCGTCCGGACAGCTGGTCGCCTACGTGACCATCGGTATCAGCTTCGTCTTCCGTCCTCTAGGGGCCATCGTCGCCGGCTACTTCGGCGACAAGATCGGTCGCAAGAAGGTCCTCATCGCGACCCTCACCCTGATGGGTGCTGCCACGGTCGGTATGGGACTGCTGCCGACCTACGCGACCATCGGCATCTGGGCTCCGATCATTCTGATCGTGCTGCGCATTCTGCAGGGGTTCTCCACCGGCGGCGAGTGGGGCGGCGCAGCGCTGATGGCCGTCGAGCACGCCCCGAAGGGCAAGCGTGGAATCTACGGCGCAGCAACCCAGATGGGTGTTCCGCTCGGCATGCTCATCGCGGTGGGAACGTTGGCACTGTGCACCGGCTTGCTCAGCGAAGAGCAGTTCGAGGCCTGGGGCTGGCGCATCCCGTTCCTCATCAGCTTCGTGCTCATCCTCGTCGGCTTCTACATCCGACGCCGCGTCGAGGAGACTCCGGTGTTCAAGGAGCTCGCAGAACGCAAGGAGCGCAACCACACTCCGGTTCGTGCACTGTGGCGCACCAACAAGAAGCAGGTCATGCTGGCCGCGCTGTCGTTCATCGGCACCAACGGCAACGGCTACATCATCGTGGGCGGATTCATCGTCGCGTACTCGACGAGGGAACACGGACTCGCTCGCGTGGACGTTCTGGTGGCCAGCCTGTTCGCGGCCATCGTGTGGGGAATCTTCACCCTCCTCGGCGCGTATCTGTCCGATCGCTACGCCCGCACCACGATCATGAACCTCGGAAACGCGGCAATGGTGTTGTGCGCCATTCCGTTCTTCCTGCTCGTCGACACCGGTGAATTGCACTGGATCTACGTGGCCCTCGGTCTCTTCGCCGTCGGACTCGGGCTGTCCTACGGTCCGCAGCCGGCCCTGTACGCCGAGATGTTCCCTGCTGCAGTTCGATTCAGTGGTGCATCCATTGGCTACGCCATCGGCACGGTCCTCGGTGGAGCCTTCGTCCCGACGATCTCCGAAGCACTGTTCAAGGGAACCGGTACCTCGATGTCGATCTCGATCTACCTGATGATCCTGGCCGCGATCTCCTTCATTGCGACCTCGCGTATCAAGAACAGACGAGACGAGGATTTGAACGTCTGATCCATCGATGACGACAGCCCCGCAACCAGCCGAGTTGCGGGGCTGTCGTCGTATACGTGACCGATACGGTGTTCGCGCTATCCAGGAGCCCAACGAACCTGTGGCGCAGCATCTCTGCCCCATTGCTCGAGGGCGACGATTGCTCCGCGCAAAGCGAGTCCGCGGTCGGTCAGCGCGTAGGCCCGTGTGTTGTGCCGCAGAGGCAGGCGGGTCAACACACCTGCAGCTTCGAGTTCGCGTAGCCGGGTAGCGAGCATGTTCGTCGGTACTCCGAGGTCGCGCTGCAGATCGCTGTACCGTTGCGGCTCCTCTGCCTCGCGGCTGCCGAGGTCGAACGAGACCGTGACCTTCGACGGTGTGTCGGGCCCGCCGATCAGCTCCTCGGTGCCGCCCACGCTCGCATACATCTCGCGACTGCCGAGCATGACGTACTGCCCCTGACCGATTGCGAAGCACGACACGTTGTGATCGGACATCTCGGTGTCGAGGGTCCAACCGAGCGCTGTGTAGAAGGCCGTCGCGCGCTCGACGTTCTCGACGGGGCAGGTGATGAACAGGCTCATGGATTCATGCTTGCAAAATGCAAGTACCGAGTCAAGGCCCGTGCTCGCCGACCGTGCCTGCTGCTCACGAGCGCTCGATGGAGAAACATCGTCCATCAGTGCCGAGCGTGGCGTCCGTCGCTGTGCACGGTCGCTTGTGAGGCCAGTCACGCGCTGCTATTCTGTTCTCAGAAGTCAGTAATCAAATTATCATTGAGTGAGAATGCTCAGTGGCAATCGAATGAGCCTTTGTTGTTTCACCCAACAGCGCAGGCACGTGCGACAAGCGAAGCAGGAGAACAGTGACTCGATACGACATTGCCGTCATCCCCGGCGACGGAATCGGAACCGAAGTGGTGGATGCCGCCCTGACCGTCCTGAAAAAATGTGAAGCGCGCTACGGGCTGGAGATGGAATACACATTCCATGACTTCAGCGCAGATCTGTACCGCCGCACAGGGCGCAGGATCACCGAGGCGGACATGGATGAGATAGGAAAGTCCGACGCCGTGTTGTTCGGCGCGATGGGCCTACCGGACGTCCGTGATCCCGAAGGGCTCGAGCTCGGCGCTCAGGTCGAAATGCGCGCGCACTACGGACTTTTCTCCAGTCTCCGGCCGGTTCGACTGTTCCGAGGAGTCGATAGTGCTGTCAAGGCGGAACACATCGACATGCTCGTGATTCGCGAGACGACCGAGGGCATGTTCGCTGGATTGGCCGACGTGCACGAGCCCAGCGACGAGCAGGCGAGCGATCGGATGACGATCACCCGGGCCAATTGCGAAAGGCTCTTCGCAATGGCCTTCGGGCAGGCGCGGGAGCGCCGCAAGAGGGGAACGCCCGGGCACGTGACGTTGCTGCACAAGTCGAATGCCCTGCGCAGCAATGTCCTCATGGAGAAAGTCTTCGACGAGGTTGCGGCGAAGAACCCCGATGTCGGGAGCGCAAAGCTCTACATCGATGCGGGATCCATGCTCATGGTCACCAACCCCGAGCGCTTCGACGTCGTGGTCACCGAGAACATTTTCGGCGATATCGTGTCCGAGATCGCAGCAGGTCTCGTCGGAGGTCTCGGTGTCGCGCCGTCGGCCGATGTCAGTTTGGAGCGCGGAGTATTCCAGCCTTCACACGGGAGCGCGCCCGATATCGCGGGCAAAGGCCTAGCAAATCCGATCGCGATGATTCTCTCTGCCGCCATGATGCTGGAGTGGCTCGGCGAACGACGTGGGGACGATCGCTGCATCGCCGCCGCACGGGGTATCCAGGATGCTGTCGAGTCCGCACTGGAGTCGGGCCCGCGGTCGCGTGATCTGGGCGGATCGGCAAGTACCCAAGATGTAGTGGAGGCGGTCGTCGACGCTCTGCCGGCCTGATCCAGCGCGGCACCTCGCGTGCTGCGTAGAGATCGACGCGAACCGCGGATCGCGGTTCGACAACGAACACCGAAAGTGACGCCATGACAATGAAAATTTTGTTTGTCAATCCGTTGAAGGACTACATCGACCGAATCACCGAATCCGTTCCGGATGGATTCGAGGTCAAAATCATGTCTTTGGATTCCGACGTGTCCGAGATGTGCGAGGAAGCGGCCGATGCCGACTTCATCATCTCGGGCGTCGACGTTCCGGAGGACGTCTTCCGCGCAGCAAAGAACGTCAAGTTCATCCAGTACATGAGTTCCGGCTACGGGCAACTCTCGCTCCCCGTATTGAACGAACTGGGTGTCCCGGTTGCGCAGATGAAGACGCACTCGATTTCCGTCGCTGAACATGCGCTCACGTTGATGTTGACGTTGCTCAGGCGAATTCCGGCGTCGATGGAGCTGATGAGAGAAGGAAAGTGGCGCCAAGAGCTGGACGAGACCTCGTACTCGGAGCTCTACGGGAAGACCGTCGGAATCGTCGGTCTCGGAAATATCGGTCGCTGGGTGGGCAAGATAGTCCATCACGGGTTCGGAGCCAACGTCGTCTTCTACGACAACGCCGAAATACCCCTCACCGTTTCCGAACTCATCTCGGCTCGGCAGGTCTCACTGTCGGAACTGATGGCCGTATCAGATGTCGTCTGCCTCAGTGTCCCGTTGAACGAGGAATCCGATCGGATGATCGGCCGAGACGAACTGGCGATGATGAAACGCAGCGGGGTTCTCGTCAACGTCGGACGCGGCGAAGTCGTGGACGAGACCGCACTGATCGAATTTCTACGTGATGGCCGCATCGCCGGTGCCGGCCTGGATGTCTACCAGAGCGAGCCGCTCGACCTATCGAGCGAATTGCTTCGGCTGGATCAGGTCGTGTGCACGCCGCATATGGCCGGAGTCGGCTGGGAGAATGTCCAGCGCAGAATCGAGACCGTGTGGCACAACTTCGATACGGTCCTAAGAGGTGGTGTCCCCAGCGGAGTGATCACTACGGTCAAACGTGCGGCTGTCACCGTGGATGCGTGAAGTCCGACTCTGTACCTGACCGCCGACCAGCGGTTGGTAGTCGACAATGGTGTGTCCCCGGTTCAGTGGGGACACACCATTGTTGTCTGTCGACGCAGTCCGGTCGAGGCTCAGAAGTTTCCGCGTGCGGCCTGTTCACGTTCGATGGCCTCGAACAATGCTTTGAAGTTGCCGAGTCCGAAACCGAGCGAGCCGTGGCGTTCGATCAACTCGAAGAAGACCGTGGGTCGATCCACGATGGGCTTGGTGAAGATCTGCAGCAGGTAGCCGTCTTCGTCACGATCGACGAGAATTCCGCGCTTCTGTAGTTCCTCGATGGGTGCTCGAACCTCGCCGATACGCGCGCGGAGTTCCGGGTCCTCGTAGTAGCTGTCCGGGGTGGTCAGAAATTCGATTCCTTCGGCGCGGAGCTGGTCCACTGCGGTCAGAATGTCGTTCGTGGCCAATGCCAGGTGCTGTGCGCCGGGGCCCTGGTAGAAGTCGAGGTACTCGTCGATCTGGGATCGCTTCTTGGCGATCGCAGGCTCGTTGAGCGGGAACTTCACGCGATGGTTCCCGTTGGACACGACCTTGCTCATCAATGCCGAGTAGTCGGTGGCGATGTCCGCGCCGACGAACTCCGCCATGTTGGTGAAGCCCATGACCCGGTTGTAGAAGTCCACCCACTGGTCCATCTTGCCCAGCTCGACGTTTCCGACCACATGATCGAGTGCCTGAAAGATGCGCTTGGGTGCGCCGTCTCGTTTGACGTAAGCAGATGTTCGCTCGATGTATCCGGGCAGATAGGGACCGTTGTACCGCGAACGGTCGACGAGAGTGTGCTGGGTGTCACCGTAGGTGGCGATGGTTGCCGATCGGACGGTTCCGTTGTCGTCGGACGTATCGTGCGGTTCGACGAGGACGGTTGCTCCCTGCGACCGGGCGTGGGCGATGCACTTGTCGACATCGGGGACTGCGAGCGAGATGTCGATGATTCCGTCACCGTGTTTGCGGTGGTGTTCGATCAATGAGCTCTGCGGGTCCACGGCACCTTTGATCACGAATCGCACTGCGCCGCTTTTCAGTACGAAGGCATGGTGGTCTCGGTTGCCTGTCGACGGGCCGGAGTAGGCAACCAGTTCCATCCCGAATGCGGATTGGAAGAAGTGGGCGGTCTGCGTTGCATTACCGACGATCCACACCAGTCCGTCCCACCCGCTGACTGGGAAGGGGTCACGTGCGCCGTCGTATTCCACCAGCCCGACGAGCTGCTGGAGTTGCTCGAGGTCGAGGTCTGCGAGCTGCTCTTCGTTGGTGAGCGTTTGTTCGATGGACATTGATTGTGCTCCTATCGCTGGAAGGGCTGTCTGCGCAAGAGTGGATGGCCAGCCGGCGGCTGGACCGTGGCTGTGAACTCAGCAAACCCAACGATGCGGCGCTAGTCAATCAACACATCTCGAGCTAGGCAGTGTGTCTGGATCGACCGGTAAAGTGCCGTTGTAGCTATACGATGTGTCTAGAAAATGCGCGGAAGGGGATAGGCGATGGCGGCACACGGTGCGGTGACTCTCGACGAGTTGGATTTCGCTTTGCTGACTGCGATGCATCATCACCCGCGCGCAGGGGCGCTGGAACTCTCTCGACTCGTGAATGTCGCTCGCGCGACGGTGCATTCGAGACTTCGGAGGCTGGAGAATGCGGGTGTCCTGGCCGGATACGAACCGCGGATCGGCCTCTCGGCCGCGGGCTTCGGGGTGCAAGCCTTCGTGACTCTCGAAATTGTGCAGGGTGCGTTGGACTCGGTCACATCGGAATTGGAATCGATCCCGGGTGTGCTGGAGGCTTTTGCGACGACCGGAGCCGGAGATGTGTTGTGCCGTATCGCTGCGGCGTCCCACGACGGCCTACAGGCCACACTGATCGCCCTGAACAAGTCCGGCGTGGTGTCGAGGTCGACCAGCGTGATCGCTCTGTCGGAGATCATCTCGTTGCGAACGCTGCCTCTCATCGCAACACTGAACACCGAAAAAGCAAGCAAGGCACCTGCTTTCCGGAAAGACGAACCGTGAGCGTGACACGAACCCTGACGGGCCACCGACATCGGACGTAAGTGCTGTGTCGGTGGCCACGTCGAGAAAGATCCGCTACCCCCGGATCAGCTGTGCGCGTGAAGTGGCCGACCCGACAGCACCATCATCGCTTCACCGAGTGCCTCGTTCTGGGTGGGGTGGGCATGGACGAAGCTGCCGACTTCGGACGGTAGCGCTTCCCATGCGACTGCAAGTTGGGCTTCGCCGATCAATTCGCCTACTCGGTCGCCGACGAGGTGAACCCCGACGACAGGACCGTCGTCGCGTGCACGAATCACTTTGACACCGCCCGCTGTGGCCAGAATGCGGCTCTTGCCGTTGCCGCCGAGGTCGTAGACCACCGACGTCACCGTGCCGAACTTCTCCTCTGCGGCCTTCTCGGTGAGCCCCACCGACGCTACCTCGGGATGCGAATACGTCACTCGCGGAACGACATCGCCGTCGATGCGCGCGGGCGCGAGGCCGGCGATGTGCTCGGCGACGAACATGCCGTGCTGGAAACCGCGGTGTGCCAACTGATATCCCGCCACGATGTCGCCGACGGCGTATGTGCCGTCCGTAGTGGTGAGCAGGTTGTCGTCGACTGTGACGAAACCGCGTTCGGTGGCGATGCCCTGCTCGGCCAGACCGAGACCGTCGGTCCGGGGTCCGCGGCCAACGGACACCAGGACCAGATCGGCCGTGAGGGTGTCCCCGGACGACAGGGCCACCGAGACGTCGTCGGATGATTCGGTGACGGTCTCGACTTTGGTACCGGTACGAATGTCGATGCCGCGCTTGCGTAGTGCCTTGGTGAGCTGTTTCGAGGACCATTCGTCCTCACCCGGAACGATGCGATCGAGTGCCTCGACGACGGTGACCTTCGTACCGAACGATGCCCAGATGCTGGCGAATTCGATGCCGATCACACCGCCGCCGAGCACGACGACCGACTCGGGCACCCGATCCAGCGACAGTGCGCTGTCGCTGGTGAGCACCCGCGGCCCCAGTTCGATTCCCGGAATGGTGCGCGAATACGACCCGGTGGCGAGAACCAGCGAGGCTCCGGTGATGCGTCGACCCTCCACCTCGACGGTGCGAGGACCGACGACCTGGCCACGGCCCGAGACGATCTCGACACCCGGCCGCTTCAGCAGTCCCTGCAGACCTCCGTACAGGCCGGCGACCACGCTGCGCTGGTAGTCCAGTGCCGCGGGCATGTCCACCCCGGTCAGCGATGCGGTGACGCCGACATGCGCCGAGCCTCGAACTGCATCGGCGACCTCGGCGGTGTGCAGCAGCGCCTTGGTGGGGATGCATCCGCGATGCAGACAGGTGCCGCCGAGCTTGTCTTCCTCGACCAGCGCGACCGAGAGACCGAGTTGGTCGGCACGCAGCGCGCAGGAGTATCCACCGGAGCCGCCGCCGAGGATCAGGACGTCGACGTCATGAGCGCTCATCGGACGGATCCCAATGCCACGACGGGGTTTTCGACATAGTCCGCCACCGTGCGCAAGAACCCGCCGGCCACTCCGCCGTCGCACACGCGGTGATCGAACGCCAACGACAGCTGCGCCACCTTGCGCACGGCCAATTGGCCGTCGACGACCCACGGGCGGTCGATGATGCGTCCGATGCCGAGGATCGCCGCCTCGGGATGGTTGATGATCGCGGCCGAGCCGTCGACCCCGAACACGCCGTAGTTGTTGAGGGTGAACGTTCCTCCGCTCAGGCGAGCTGCGGGGAGGGAACCGGTCCGTGCGAGTTCTGTCAACTCGGCCAGCCGTTCGGCGAGCTCCTTCAGATCTGCTTTGTCGGCCTGCGGCACAACCGGAACCATCAGTCCTCGATCGGTCTGGGCAGCAATGCCGAGACCGATGTTCTCGTAGCGCAGGATCTTGCCCGCAGCGGTATCGACCGTGCTGTTGAGCTCCGGGAACTTCGCCAACGCGATCATAGTGAGCTTGGCGAGGACCGCCAACAGCGTCACCTTGACGCCGTCGATGGACGCATCGAGGTCGCGTCGAGCCTGCAGCAGAGCCGTCGCGTCGACGTCGACCCAGACGGTGGCCTCGGGAATTTCCGAACGACTGCGAGAGAGCTTGTCTGCGATGGCTTTACGTATCCCGGTGATCGGGATTCGAGTGACTCCGTCGGTCGAGGACGCAACCGTAGGAACATTCGTCGACAAGGCGCGCTCGACGTCTGCACGAGTGATGACGCCGTGGCTGCCTTCTGTGTCGATACTGCCCAGATCGAGCCCGCCCTGCAGTGCCATGCTCCGGACGATGGGAGAGAGCACCTTCGGTGCATGTGAGCGGCTTTGTTCGCTGGTCGCTCCGCCGGCTCCGCTCCTATGCGTAGCCTGGGTCGAGTTTCCGCTCACCTGCGGCGCAGCCGCACTCTGCCGCTGCGAAGCACGTTTGCGACGGCCGGTGGGACCGTGCCCCGTGCCGTAGCCGATCAGCACATTTCCCGAGCCGGCTCTTTCCTCTTCGCGGTACTGCTCGTGGGCGGCGGGAACGTCGGCGACGGCACCGCCGGTGATGCTGATCAGCGCCGCGCCGACCGCGAGTGAGGTGCCCTCGGCCGCATGCAGTTCGCCGACGACGCCCTCGAACGGGCAGGGCACCTCGACGGACGCTTTTGCGGTCTCCACTTCGACGACGACCTGGTCGATGGTGACGGTGTCGCCGGGCTTGACCTTCCACTCGACGATCTCGGCCTCGGTCAGTCCTTCACCGAGGTCGGGGAGCAGGAACACCTGCATGCTCATACTGTGACCGCCTTGCTGAGATCGGGTGCGTCGTTCCACTGCAGCCGGTCGATCGCGTCGAGTACGCGGTCGGCGGACGGCAGATGAAAGTGTTCGAGTTTCGGTGCAGGGTAGGGGATGTCGAGTCCGGTCACTCGAAGTACTGGAGCGTGCAGGTGATGGAAGCAGCGCTCGGATACTCGTGAGGCGATCTCCGCGGCGACGCCGGAGAAGCCCTGCGCCTCCTGAATCACGATGCAGCGTCCGGTCTTGCGCACTGAGGCCGCAACGGTCTCGTCGTCGAACGGATTGAGCGATCGCAGATCGATCACCTCGACGCTCCGGCCGTCCTCCGCCGCGAACTCTGCGGCCTGCATGGCCACGGACACCGTCGGTCCGTAGGCGAGAAGCGTGACGTCGGTACCGGCACGGCGCACGACGGCCGTGCCGATCGGCTCGGTCTTGGTCAGCTCGATGTCGTCCTTGGAGAAGTACAGCCGCTTCGGTTCGAGGAAGATCACCGGATCGGGATCGGCGATGGCGTCGCGCATCAGCGAGTAGGCGTCGGCGACTGTGGACGGCGAGACGACCTTCAGGCCAGGAGTGTGCGCGTAGTAGGCCTCGGACGAGTCGCAGTGGTGCTCGACGCCGCCTATGCCGCCGGCAAATGGAATCCGAATGACCATCGGTGCGGTCAGCGAGCCACGAGTTCTGTTGCGCAGCTTGGCCACGTGGGAGACGATCTGCTCGAAAGCCGGGTAGGCGAACGCGTCGAACTGCATCTCTACGACGGGCTTGTAGCCCGACATCGCCATCCCGATCGCGAATCCGACGATGCCCGACTCGGCGAGCGGGGTGTCGAAGCAGCGGTCGTCGCCGAAGTCGCGGGTGAGGCCGTCGGTGACGCGGAAGACGCCGCCGAGGGTGCCGACATCCTCGCCGAACACGACGACCTTCTCGTCCTCGGTCAACGCATCGCGCAGGGCGGCGTTGAGGGCTCCGGCCATGGTCATCGTGGTCATGACAGTTCTCCTGCTGCGTTCTCGGCGGCGATCTGATTGCGCTGTTCGATCAGACCGGGGGTGGGGGAGGAATAGACGAACCGGAAGAGGTCCTCGGGGTCGACATCCTGCTCTGCGTTCATGCCTGCCCGAAGCGCCGCGGCATCCGCGTCGGCGGAGACGGTCATCTGCTCGCGGAGTTCGTCGGTGAGAACCCCCTGGGCACGCAGGTAGGAATCGAGGCGCGAGAGGGGATCTCGGGCCAGCCAGCCCTCGACCTCGTCGGCCTTGCGGTAGCGGGTGGCGTCGTCGGCGTTGGTGTGGGCGTCCATGCGGTAGGTGTGCGCCTCGACGACCACCGGTCCCTTGCCTGCGCGGACGTATTTCACGGCCTCGTCCATCACCGCCATCATCGCGACGGGGTCGTTACCGTCGACCTGCTCGCTACCGATGCCGTAGCCCACGCCCTTGTGCGACAACGACGGCGCGGCGCTCTGGCGCGCCAGCGGAACGCTGATGGCGAATCCGTTGTTCTGGACCAGGAAGATGACCGGGGCGCGGAACACCGCGGCGAAGTTGAGAGCCTCGTGGAAGTCACCCTCGCTGGTGGCACCGTCTCCGCAGAACGCGAGGGCGACGGTGTCGCGTCCCTGCTTCGACTCGGCGTATGCGAAGCCGGTCGCGTGCAACAACTGTGTTGCCAGAGGCGTGCATTGGGGAGCGACCTTGTAGGCGGCCGGATCGTAGCCGCAGTGCCAGTAGCCGGCGAGCATGCCGAGCAGCTCCACCTGATCGACTCCACGCGCCGCGAGAGCCATCGAGTCGCGGTAAGTAGGGAACATCCAGTCCTGCGTGTCCAGGCACAATGCAGCCGCGATCTGGCAGGCCTCCTGTCCGCGGGCCGACGGGTAGACCGCGAGGCGGCCCTGCTTGGTCAATGCTGTTGCCTGCTGGTCGAATCGGCGGCCGTGCACCATCGAGCCATACATTTCCAACAGGCGTTCGTCGGACGGCCGCGCATAGCGTGCGGCGCTGTCGACGCCCGTCCCGTCCGGTGCGAGATATTGCACGGGACGGTCGGCGGGCATGAACTGTTGGTAGGACGTTGCCGGAACCTTCTCGACGGTCGTCATGGCGCACTCTCCTGAAATTGGCTTGTAGGGCGATTCTGGCCGATAGCGTCATGTGGAATACCTATCGGCGTAAAATTGCAGACATATGGCTGCCGACGATGGATCAGAGTTCAAATATGTCCGATCGGGGCGGTGAACTGACGCAGAGGAGCGGACGAATGGACGAGGTCTCGAAGCGAGTGGAACTGGACGACACCGATCGCCGCATTCTCACCGAACTCACCGCCGACGGTCGGATCTCCATGCGGGTACTGGCAGATCGACTGAATCTCTCTCGTGCACATACCTATACGCGAGTGGACAGGCTCAAGGATGCGGGCGTCATCGAGCGGTTCACCGTGCAGGTCGACCACGCGGCATCCGGACTCGGGACCTCTGCATTCATCGCGCTGTCGATCCGTCAGGATTCGTGGCGCAGCGTGTCCGAGGGGTTGCGATCGATGGAGTTCGTCGACCATTTCAGTTTGCTCGGAGGGGATTTCGACGTGCTGGTGCTCATCAGGACTCCCGACAACGAGAGTCTGCGGCAAGTGGTGCTGGAGGGGCTGCAATCGCTCGACGGCGTTCGGGCGACCCGCACGTGGTTGATCTTCGACGAGGACCGAGGCGGTCTTGGGCGCACGAGGCCGGCCACCGAACGCTGATCGCCCGATCCGGTCGAGTCACGCACTACCGCCGAGACGCCGAAAGCCCCTGCCTACCAACCCTCTACTGAGTGAGGGGTCGGTGAGCAGGGGCTGTGCGATCGGGTCAGATGACCGAGGGGGCGACCACCGTCAGCAGCCACACCGTCGGTGGGGCGATGAGAACGACGAGTGCGCAGTACCCCATCATCTTTCGCTGGAACCGGGCCTTGTCGTCCACTCGGGCTTCCGCCAGAACCATGACCCCGTTGGTGGAGAACGGGCTGACATCGACCACGGTCGCCGAGAAGGCAATGGCAGCAACGAATCCGATGGCTCCGAGTTCACCGGCGGCGAGCAGCGGTGCGGCGAGAGGAAGAGCGATGCCGATGGTTCCGATCGATGATCCGAATGCCGAGATGATCGCTACCGCGTAGCACAGGATGAGCGCCGTCAACAGGGGGGAACCGAGGGCCGACGCAGCGTCGCCGAGGAACCCGAGCGTGCCGTTCTGGGTCATGACCGCCATGTACGTCTGAACACCGCAGACCAGGACCACGGCAGGCCAGGCGATGTTGTCGACGACCTTGGGGTGAGTCTTGGGTGTCAGCAGCAGCAACACGACCGACACACAGATTGCGCTGACTCCGATGTCGAGCCCCAGGCTCACGGACAACACGACCAGGGCCGCGATGCCGAGCAGAGTGAGTACTCGGATTCGGTTGAGCGGTACGGTCTCATTGGGAACTGTTGTGATAGAGGAGGATTCGATGTGATCGACCTCGACCTGTACGGAAGTGCCGCCCCCGCTACCCTCGGGCAGTCCGGTGTAGCCCGGGCGCGGGCTCGACGGTACGGGCAGTCCGCCTTCGTTGTCGCGCAGGTCCTGGACATCGAACGCGCGGGTCCGATCACGAATGAGGTCACGGCCGAGTACGAGGAACAGCACGAGGGCGATGAGGGTGTTGAGCACGAACGGGATGAGGAACAGAGCCAGCGGATGTGAGCCCACGCCGGTGGAGTCCATCAAGCCGTTGACGAAGGCACCGTAGAGGTTGATCGGGGAGAAGCAGCACGCGAGAGCCCCATGGCTGACGACCATGCCCATCAGGAAGGGATTGATGTTGTTGCGCTTGGCCAGTGGCATCGCGATCGGTGCCAGCATGCCCACGGCAAGAACGGATCCGAGGGCCATCAGCAGACCGGACAGCAAGAACATCATCCACAGGATGGCCCAGCGCCGTCCGCCCACGAGTCGGAGAGATCGATCGATGACGACATCGATGGTGCCGTTGGCTTTGGCGATGGCGAACAGCAAAGTGATGCCGCCGACGATGATGAAAGTGCTTCCTGGGAAGGCATCGATCACATCCTCGACAGGGATGCCGGATATTGCGCCACCGACGACGAATGCGCCGGCGAAAGCGAGCAGACCCATGTTGATGGGTGTGATCGTGGCGACGGTGAAGATTGCGATCAAGGCAATGATCGAGATTGCGTAGACCATGGCTGGCCTTTCGGACGGGGGATGAGGTGAGCCGCGGGGAGCGCGGCGGGTGTGGGCTGGTTGCCCAACGAAATCAGTGTGTGGCGGTGGAAAGAGGTTGCGCTTTCGCGACGACATCGCGAGCCAGATCGGCCGCGGTGCCCAGAGATACAGGGTCGATTCCGGTGTCGATTCCGGCACGATGGAATGCTTCCACGAGCTGCTCAGTCGCAAGGTTCCCGTGTGCGCCGGGCGCGAAGGGGCAACCGCCGTAGCCGGCAAGTGCGCTGTCGAAGTGTTGGATCTCGAGGTCGAGTACGGCACGTACTGCTGTTTCGAGGGCCTGATCGTGAGCGTTGTGCAGATGGAGGCTGATTGTCAACTCGGGCAGGGCTGTTCGGACGGCGTCGACACCGGTCAGTACCTGATCGGTGGTGGCGATCCCCAAAGTATCCGCCAGACCGAGGCTCGATACGCCGGTGTCGGCCATTCGTTCACACACCTCGACGAGCCGCTCGGGCGTGATGACGCCGTCGAACGGACACACGAACGCGGTAATGACACCGCCGATGAACGAGCGGTCCGGATACGTCGAGACGGCGGAACTCAGGTCCCGTAGCGCGTCGTCGGGGGATCGGCCGGCGTTGGCACGGCTGTGCCCCTCACTGGCCGACGTGACGATCTGGATCACGTCTATGTCCGTCTCTGCGGCGCGATGGACGCCTCGGCCGTTCAATGTCAGTGCACTGTAACGGGTTCCGTCTCGACGGGGCGCGCGTGAGATGACCTCCTCGGCGTCGGCCATCTGCGGCACTCTGGTGGCCGAGACGAACGACGCGATCTCGAGGGACGTAATTCCCGACGCAAGGGTGGCGTCGAGTACGGCGAGCTTGTCCTCTGTGGGGACGATGCACTTCTCGTCCTGCAAACCGTCGCGGAGATAGACGTCGGTGATGTGTACGCGTGGCATGTCAGATGACCTTCCGCGCGCGGAGGTCGTCGAGCTGTTCTTCGGTGAGACCGAGTGTGCGGCCGAGGACATCGTCGGTGTGCTCGCCCAGATCCGGGCCGGCCCACTTGACGGTCGTGGTGGTATCGCCGAAGCGCGGAACCACCCCGGGAAAGCGCACTTCCTCGGTGCTGCCCGGTTCGACGGAGACTTTCAGCGCCTGCACCATCCCGCGTGCGAGATAGTGCTCGTCCTCGGCGATCTGAGCGGCGTCGAACACCTCTCCGACGGGAACGCCTGCGGCACCTAGCTCGCCGACGACCACGCTCGTCGGGCGTGCGCCGGTCCATGCAGAAATAGCACCGTCGAGTTCGGTCTCACGCTCGAACCGCCCGACGCCGTCGGCCAGATCGGAGTCGTCGGCAAGGTCCGGCCGGTCCACGGCCGTCATGAGCCGTCCGAACACGCTGCTCGAATTGCCCGCGATCATGACGCTTCCGTCCGAGGTCGGATAGATCCCACTGGGGACCACGCCGGGCAAGTTGCCCGCGGTCCGCTGGCGAACGGCACCGTACGCGTCGTAGTCCGGAACCAGTGACTCCATCGCCATGAAGACGGCCTCGTACAGCGCGACGTCGGCCACCTTCGGCCGAGAGTGATCTCCGCTGCGTTCACGTGCCAACAACATCACCAGAGCTCCCACGGCTCCATGCAACCCGGCCAGGACGTCTCCGACGGGCGCAGCCGCCCGCACCGGCTCGCGATCGGCGTGTCCGGTGACGTGGCGCAGCCCGCCGAATGCCTCTGCGACCCCGCCGAACCCGGCTCGGTCGCGATGAGGCCCGGTTTGGCCGTACCCCGAGATCCGCACCAGAACCACGTCGGGATTGGCCTCATGCAGGCGGTCGGGCCCGAGACCCCAACGCTCGAGAGTGCCGGGACGGAAGTTCTCCACGACGACATCGGCAGTCTCGACCAACTTCAGCGCAAGGTCGCGGCCCTCATCGGTACGTAGATCGACCGTGACCGAGTGCTTGTTGCGGGCTATCGTGCGAAACATCATCGACGTGTCTCCGCGGTTTCGGCGCCAGCCGCGAAGCTCGTCGCCGACGCCGGGGCGCTCGATCTTGATCACCTCGGCACCGAAGTCCGCAAAAAGGCGGCTGGCGAACGGTGCGGCGATGAAGTTGCCCAGTTCGATGACGCGTATTCCGTGTAACGGGCCGTTCTGGTTGTCGGTGTGCACCTGACGTCACTCCTGAGGATGTGGAGGCTGGATCGCGTGATTATCATTATTTGATAATTGCATTCGCTCCTGGTAGGAATGACCATAGTGCGGTGGATCACGTTTCGCAACCACTGTGATCCGAACTATCGCAAACCGACACTCGGGTCGGCTGACACAATCGAAGGGTGAGAAAGGTGCATTCGATGGCAGAGGTCGAGCAGTGACGGCGAACAACACCGACACCACGGGCGTGCTGGCTCGCGCGGCCGCAATCCTCGACGCAGTCGAGGCAAGCCCGCAGACCACCAGTGACCTCGCAAATCGGCTCGGCCTGTCGGCATCCACGGTCTACCGCCTGGTGGGAGACATGGCGAAGCACTCGATGTTGCGCCGCGGGGACGGAGGTCTGTTGCATCCCGGCGACCGCTTCGGGACGTCCTCGCTCGTCGACCTCTCGGTACCGATTCTTCGTCGGGTGCGGGAAGACACCGGCGAGTCTGCACAGTTGTGGGTAGTGCGAGGCTCGAATCGGCTGTGTCTGGTGTCGGAGGATTCTCGGCAAGAGTTGCGAGCCTCGTTGCCTGCGGGCGCGTTACTTCCACTCGGTGCCGGTTCGGCCGGCCACGTACTGGCCGGGGACTTCGACGCCGACGAGGAGAGTCGGGAACGCGGCTGGTGGGAGTCGAGATCGGAGCGCACGCCGGGGCTGACGTCGGTGAGCGCCCCGGTCCGCCGGGACGGACGCATCGTCGCGGCCGTCTGTGTGGCAGGCCCGATCGAGCGGGTACCCACGACTGCAGGGCTTCTCTGGGGGCAAGCCGTGTGCGATGCCGCGTCGGAGATCGAGCAGTCCCTCGTGGTCCGGCCGGAGTGGTAGGGGGGCGGGTCAGGCCGACACGATGCGGCCGCGGACCTCACCGAATCCGATACGGGCACCGTTCGCGCCTGGAGCACTCGCGGCAATGACGACCTCGTCGCCGTCCTCGAGAAACGTTCTGTTCTCCGAACCGAGGGCAACGGGTTCTGCGCCACCCCAGGTGAGTTCGATGAAGGCACCGCGCTGATCCTTCTCGGGTCCCGAGATGGTGCCCGAGGCGAACAGGTCACCGGTTCGGCTGGTTGCGCCGTTGACGGTCTCGTGCGCCAGCATCTGCGCCGGCGACCAGTACATCGCACTGTAGGGCGGGTGGGACACGGCATGGCCGTTCCACGAGACCGTCAGATCGATGTCCAAAGCCCACGAACGAGATTCGCGGAGGTACTCGAGCGGCTCCGGATCCTGAACCGGCGTCGAGGTTCGCGCGTGTTCGAGCGCGAGCAGGGGAACCACCCACGGTGAGATGGACGTCGCGAAACTCTTGCCGAGATTCGGCCCCAGCGGCACGTACTCCCAGGCCTGGATGTCGCGAGCCGACCAGTCGTTGACGACGACGGCACCGAACACGTGCTCGGAGAACCGATCCGGCGGTATGGGTCCGTCGGACGGAACACCGACGACGAAGCCCATCTCTGCCTCGATATCCAGTCGCCGACTCGGACCGAACGTGGGCGACGCCTCGTCGGGTGCCTTGCGTTGACCGCACGGCCTCCTGACGTCGGTACCGGAGACGAACACCGTGCCGGCCCGGCCGTGATACGCAACGGGCAGGTGCTTCCAGTTCGGTAGCAGCGGTTCGGCATCGGGGCGAAAGAGTCGACCCAGGTTGGACGCGTGGTGCTCGGAGGCGTAGAAGTCCACGTAGTCGGCCACCGCGAACGGCAGGTGCATCGTGACATCGGAAACGGACACGATTGCGTCCGTGGGGGTGGTGCCACTGATGAGCATGTCGGTGACGGACGTGCGCACCTCCACCCAGCGGGTGCGTCCACGGGACATGAACGCATTGAGGCTGGGCGAGGCGAAATCGGGATCGTCCACAGCGACGGAAAGATCGATCACGTTGTCGCCGTACCGAACTCCTACGCGTGCGTCGGTACCGGGAGTGCTGAAGATGCCATAGGGGAGGTTGTCGATTCCGAACTCGGAATCGGCGGGGATGTCGATGTGCGTCATGGACGGCGCTCCTGATGTACGGGGGTGGGGCTCACAGGGGTGGCACGAGGCCGAGGGCGACGAGATCGTCGAGGGGTTCGCGGACGCTGCAGGTACCGAAGGAGGCGAAAGCGCGTTGGCCCTCGATCCCGGCGACGAGCCCGGCGAGGACGTCTGCATCGCGGATCGCCAGTATCTTCTCGAGCTCGCCGACTCGCGCGCCGCTGTGGGCGGCCTGCGCCGCGAGGATCACGTTGAGGAAGCCGTGTTGCTCGAACCCGTTGTCGGGATCGGTGTTACGAGCCGCATGGTGCAAGCCCGCGGTGGCTTTGAAGTGGACCTCACGCTGCGCGGCCTCGTAGATGGACGCGGCGAGCTCCTGCTCGTCCGGGTACAGGTCGGCCGTGACTCCGCCGGTTCTGAATTTGGCGCGATACCCGAACTCGTCGACTGCATCGAAGATGGCGTCTCGTCGGGCATCCCGGGGAATCTCGACGTAGATGTCGATGTCCTGAGTGATGGTGCGCAGGGCATCGATGTCGGTGCTGTCGGGGACTGCCACTTCGATGGCCACGACGGTCACCCCGGCCGTGCGGTCGGCGGCGCGTAGGCCGGCCTCGACACTGCCGGGTCCGGCAGGTGCGGTCAACGCCACCTCCATCCGGGTACCCAGGTCGAGTTCGGTCACCCGGTCCATGGGAACGACCAGCGGGCCCACCAGGTCGGCGAAGGCGCTGGCCCGGTACTCGAGGTGTTGTGCCACAGCAACATCGAGCGGCGCATTGCCGGGAGGGAAGACAGCGGCGTCGTCGCACAGACGATGGAGGAACTTCGGGATCATCGGTTCGGTCCCCGGCCGGCCCACGTCCAGGCATAGCCGGTGTCCTCGCACGCGAGCGCACCTTCGCCGAGTTCGAGCGGGCGGAACGTATCGACCATGACGGCCAGTTCGTCGAAGAACTCGGCACCGATGCTGCGTTCGTACGCACCGGGTTGCGGTCCGTGAGCGTGACCGCCCGGATGCACCGAGATCGATCCCTGCCCGATCCCCGAGCCCTTACGGGCTTCGTAGTCGCCGCCGACGTAGAACATGATCTCGTCCGAGTCGACGTTGGAGTGGTAGTACGGTACCGGAATCGCCAGCGGGTGGTAGTCGACCTTCCGCGGAACGAAATTGCAGATCACGAAGTTGGCCCCCTCGAACGCCTGGTGCGCCGGTGGTGGTTGATGCACTCGGCCGGTGATCGGCTCGTAGTCGGAGATGTTGAACGTGTACGGGTACAGGCACCCGTCCCACCCCACCACGTCGAACGGATGCTGCGGGTAGACGTAGCGCGTTCCGACGATCCCCGTTGAACCACGATGTTTGACAAGCACTTCCACGTCCGTTCCCTCCGCGAGCAGGGGCTCGGATGGACCGTGCAGATCGCGCTCGCAGTAGGGCGCGTTCTCGAGCAGCTGGCCGAACTTCGACAGAAAGCGCTTCGGTGGCGCGATGTGGCTGTTGGCCTCGATGGCGTACGCGCGCAGGGTGCCGTCGGGAATCCAACGGTGCGTCGTCGAGCGCGGAATGAGTACGTAGTCACCCTGCTGTGCCTGGAGGGTTCCGAATACCGTTTCCACTGCAGCAGAACCGGATTCGATGTACACCATCTCGTCACCGATCGAATTGCGATACAGCGGTGAGGTTTTCGACGCGACAACATAGGACAGTCTGACGTCGGCGTTACCGAGGACGAGTCGCCGGCCGGTGACGACGTCGGTGTCGGCGACGACGGAGTCCGGGAACAGTTCGTGCAACGTCAGGTGTCGCGGCTTCAGCGGATGGTTCGGCGTCGTCGATTGATCGGGAAGCTCCCAGATCGTGGCATCGACGATGGCCGACGGAATGTGGCGGTGATAGAGGAGAGACGAGTCCGAGGAGAAGCCCTCTTCGCCCATCAGTTCCTCGAAGTAGAGGTTGCCCTCTGGAGTTCGATGCTGGGTGTGCCGCTTCGGCGGCACCGATCCGAGCTGCCGGTAGTAGGCCACGTCGTCGCTCCTGGGTCGAGTTCACCGGATGTAGTAAATACATTAACTATTTTGACGTGATCTACGCAACTCTCAGTTGCGTCCGCGGACGTCGAACTGGCTTCGATTCGTGATCAGCTTGGTCAACAACATCACCAGAATCCGCTGCTCGGGCTCGGTGAGCGCGCTGGCCCACGCGTTCTCCCGCTCGTTCTGCTCGGCGAACGTCTCGACCATCTCTGCGTGACCACGCTCGGTGAGGGCGAGGCGAACCGAACGCCCGTCCGACTCGTCGGGGGTGCTGACGAGCAAACCGCCCGCGATCAGGGATTTGGACAGGTTCGATACGGTCGCGCGACTCATGCCGGTCAATTCGGCGGCCCGCTTCGGCTCGATCGGACCCGCCAGCCACGTGACGAACATCAGCCGGAACGACGACCACGACCAGCCTCGCGGGCGATGAACCGTCGACTCCAGGTCGTACGTGACGATGTTCGACGCGCGGTTGAGCGTCAGTAGAACCTCTGTGGCCAGCTGATGCTCGAATCCGTACTTCCGGGCCAACGTGCTGTTGGCGGTCTCGATGAACGACCAGAAATCGGGCTCGGGTGAGTCGGTCACGGATTCACTGTAACCACGAAACCATCTGATCAACACCTTTATCATTTCGCTGGGCGCGATTCGTGCTTCGTCCCGCAGGAGTCATGATGGACGCATGAGCTCGAAGAACCTGTTCGGCGGCCCCCGGACTCTGCTGATCGTGGCCGCGGTGGTCGTCGTGATCGCACTCGTCGCTGCCGCTGCAACGCTGATCGTCCGCGCCGTGCTCGGGCCGCCCGAGGGCGAGAACAAGTTCGAGATTCAGGGTTACGCCGTCGTGCAGGTCGATCCCCAGGTCAGCGACCTAGCGCTCGCCACACGTTAGCCGACTTCGCGGCGACCTCAGGGTCGTGTGTGCGCTGAAAGTTCCGTCCGCCACGGGCGAAGGTGTGCAGCGTCGCGGCCGGTACCCGATGTTCGGGAACAGGCTCGTCGGTCCACTCGCAGTCACGCACGAAGATCATGTTCGACGCCACCGCATCGGCGCTGTGGTCCTGGCGAAGCGGACCGGATATTCGGCCGAGGAAGTACTCGCCGCGCTCGGTACGCGTCCAGACCCAGGAGCCGTCCGCGACCTGCTCGAAGCGCTCTACCCGTCGTAGTGATCGTTCGTCGTCGGCCGCCATCCCGCAGAGTCCGAAGGTGAGGGCACGTTCGACACCCCCGGGCATCGGTGCGCGGTAGACGGCGTCCGGCATAGGTCCGAGCGTAGCGATGCTGGCCAGAATGCACGATCGGTGCTAACTTGAAGGTTCAACTTAAGCACTTCGAAGGACCTGTCATGCCATCTGTGATCAACCCGCCGGTCGCGGGCGCTGCGTTCGACGCGTTTCTCGCCGATGCCGCGCCCGCGAGCCGGTCGCAGAAACTGTGGACCCCGAACGACGGACCGATGCCCGCCCTCTACATCAGCCACGGCGCACCCCCGGTCTTCGACGACGCCCTGTGGATGGACCAGCTGTTCACCTGGTCGCAGTCGATGCCCAAGCCGAAAGCGATCCTCATCGTCAGCGCACACTGGGAAGAGGCACCGCTGAGTCTGTCCGCCTCGGGTGCTGCAACCCCATTGGTCTACGACTTCGGTGGATTCGCTCAGCGCTACTACTCGATGGAATATCGGACGCCCGACGCCGAGGAGCTGGCCGCACGCGTTGCCGCGGCCATTCCGGCGTCGGAGAACCTGCATCAGCACAACTCCCGAGGCCTCGACCACGGTGCCTGGGTTCCGCTGAAGGTCATGTACCCCTACGCCGATGTTCCCGTTCTGCAGTTGAGCCTGCCGACGCACGCTCCCGATCGGCTGATGGCGATCGGCGCCGCGTTGAAGGAACTTCGCGCCGAGGGAGTCTTGGTGATCGGTTCCGGGTTCATGACGCACGGTCTGCCGTTCCTGTCCCGGGAGAATTTCGCCACCAACACTGTGCCGACCTGGTCGGAGGACTTCGATCTCTGGGCGGCCGACGCGTTGTCGCGTGGTGACGTCGCGACTCTGGCGGACTTCCGTAGTGCTGCGCCGGGGATGCCGTACGCCCACCCCACCGTCGAACATTTCACGCCACTGTTCGTCACTCTGGGTGCGGCCGAGAACCCGGAAGCTCCGGTGACCACCGCCATCACCGGCTTTCAATTCGGTTTGGCGAAGAGGTCCTTCGCGGTCGCGTGATGTCGTAGGAGGGGCAGGCATGGCCGGCTGGAGATGGAATCGGTTCACTTCTGAATTCTTTTCGAACCGGGGATTGTTATCCACACCACTTCGCTCTACAGTTCTCAGCACCATCTCGGACATCGGTGTCCAAGATGGTCGGATGCGCTGTACGAACCGACGCCGGGCGCGCGTCCTACGGAGCCCGTCCTCCGGCGCGAAGGAGTACAGCCGTGTCTTCTGCTCGATCTTGGACGCTTCGGGTCGCAATCGGCCTGGTGACTGCCGTCGCCGCCATTGCGGCGACGACCAGTCCCGCTGCCGCTGCACCCGACGTCAGCGATCCGCCCGAGGTGGTGGTCCAGCCGCCTCTGGCACCGTTCACGTGGCCGACAATCCCCGAGTTCGACACCGGCTTCTACCGTCCTCCCGCCGACGTCGTGGCCGCGGCCGAACCAGGTCAGATCATCGCCGCTCGGCCCGTCGAGCTGGCCACTCTCAATGTCATCCCCACACAGGTGGACGCCTGGCAGCTATCGTTTCGGTCCAACAACGGACGCGACGAGCCGATAGCTGCGGTCACCACGGTCATCAAGCCCCGTGGCGTGCCCGCGGCACCGCGCCCGCTGATATCCATCCAATTGGCCGAGGATTCTCTCGCCGCCTACTGCGCGCCCTCGTATGCGATGCGAGCGGGGGCAATTCCCTGGCCGGTCACGGGCGCAGTGACGTCGGGTGCTCAATTCCTCGAGGTGCAGGCAGCGTTGGCTCAGGGCTGGGCGGTATCGGTACCCGACCATCAAGGTCCGAACAACTCGTTCGCCGCGGGGCCGGTCGCCGGTCGGATCACCCTCGACGGCATCCGAGCGGCCGAGAACTTCGCGCCGATGCAGTTGTCCGGGGAGGCCACCAAGGTGGGGATGAGCGGCTACTCCGGTGGCGCGATAGCCACCGGTCATGCAGCCGAGCTGGCCGGAAGCTATGCGCCCGAGCTCGATATCGTCGGCGTCACCGAGGGCGGAACCCCGGCTGAACTCGGGGCCCTGGTCGACAACGCGAACAATGCCCTCGGCTCCGGCATCGTCGCTGCCGGCATCATCGGTGCCAGCCGCGAAGATCCCGAGTTGGCCGACTTCATCGACCGGCACATCGATCCGCTCGGCCGAACTTTGTTCGCGGCCAAGGACAATCTCTGTGTCGGCTACTCGTCGGCGCTGCTCCCGTTCGTCAACCTGAAGGGTTTCCTGCATACCGACGGCGACCCGATTCAACAACCCGTGGTGAAGAAGGCCCTGTCCGCGATGCGACTCGGTGGCACCACCCCGAACATGCCGCTCTACGTCTACCACTCGAACCCGGATTGGCTGGTGCCGATCGGGCCGGTCAACGCGATGGTCGATTCGTACTGCAGCCGTCCCGGTGCCGATGTCACCTACACCCGTGACCATTTCAGCGAGCACATCACTCTGGAGCTGATTGCCTTTCCGAGCGCGGTGTTGTGGATGCGCGACCGGTTTGCCGGTGTTCCTGTGGAACCGGGTTGCCGAACGAACGATGTCGGCTCGATGGCGCTCGACACACGTGCACACCCGCTCTTCGTCGATGCCGTCGGCGAGATAATCGCCGGACTGTTCGGCAAGCCGATCGGGGCGTGACGGGCCCGATCGGCCTCAGGCCCGCTAGACAGTCACCGGCGGTAGACTCCGCCGGTGACTGTCGCCGACGATCAGGGCCGCATCTACGCCGGACAATCGTCCGCCGCGCGCAAAGCCGATCGACGCGCACGGTTTCTGCAGGCCGGGATCGAGGTCATCGGGGTGCGCGGATATGCAGCCACTTCGGTCGCCCATATCTGCACCGCGGCCGGTTTGGCGCGCAGTCAGTTCTACAGTGAGTTCGCCAACCGTGAGGCGCTGCTCGTGGATGTCTACGACCTGATCCAAGACGACGCGTTGGCTGCAGTCGTCGCCGCACTCGACGGGCAAGTCGACCGAGACCGACGCGCGCTGGTCGTCGCCGCGATGACCGCCTTGGTCGGATCGATTGGAGGTGACCCACGGCGAGCGCGGATTTCGTATCTGGAGATGCTGGGTGTCAGCGATGCCGTCGAACAGCACCGGACGCGCCGCCGTGCACAGTGGGTGGAATTCTTCGAGAACACCCTGCGCTCGGAAGTCGGTTCCGACTTCGTTCCCCCGGGTGGATACCGTTTGGCTGCAACAGCATTCCTCGGAGCGCTCACCGAGATCGTCTCCGACTGGTCCCGTACCGCCCCGCCCCGGCCACCCATCGAGCTCATCGTCGAGACGATGGTCGCCGTGCTGGGAGCCTTCGTTCCCGACCTGAACTGAACTGCAGGGTGCCGCGCAATACAGTGGACCGATGACAGCTGCCACCGGACCACTCGCAGGACTCGTGGTCGCGGATTTTTCTCGTGTACTCGCCGGACCGTACGCGACGATGATGCTCGGCGACATGGGTGCCGAGGTGATCAAGATCGAGCGACCCGGAATCGGAGACGACACCCGATCATGGGGTCCCCCGTACGACTCTGCCGGTACGGCAACCTATTTCAACTCGGTCAACCGCAACAAGACGTCGAGGTTCATCGACCTGCAGTCCGAGAGCGGGGTAGCCGAGGCACGCGAGATCGTCGCCGGCGCGGACATCGTGATCGAGAACTTTCGCGCCGGTGCGATGGACCGACTCGGACTGGGCTATTCGACGCTCTCGCAGCGCAATCCCGGTTTGATCTACTGCTCGATCACTGGATTCGGCACCGGCGGGGGAGCAGCGCTGCCGGGCTACGACCTCGTGGTTCAGGCGGTCGGCGGGCTGATGAGCGTCACCGGCCCGGACGCGGAGGCACCGACCAAAGTGGGTGTGGCGATGGTCGACATCGTCACCGGACTCCATGCGCTCAGCGGAATCCTTGCGGCGCTGCATCATCGATCGAACACAGGTGCAGGCCAGCAGATACACACCTCACTGATGGCGTCGGTGCTGTCCGCACTGAGCAACCAGTCGTCGGCCTATCTGGGGGCCGGCGTCGTACCCGTGCCGATGGGCAACAAGCACCCCTCACTGGTGCCGTACGAGGTGTTCGAGACCGCCGATCGACCCCTCGCACTTGCCGTGGGCAACGACCGGCAATTCGCTGCCCTGGTCGAGGTTCTCGGATCGCCTGCACTGGCAGCGGACGAGCGCTTCTCGTCCAATTCCGCTCGCGTGAAACATCGAGACGAGCTGGTCGACGTTCTGACCTCGGCGTTGAGCGCCCGCACCGCGGACGAGTGGTATCGAGAACTGATGGCCCGCAACGTTCCCGCGGGACCGGTCAATTCTCTCGAGGAGGCCTTCGCGTTCGCCGAATCACTCGGTCTCGAACCGCGCGTGCAGGTTCCGGGTTCAGTGGCCGACGGCGTCCGCAACCCACTGGACTTCTCGGCAACACCGGTGAACTATCGCCTGCCACCGCCCGCCGAGTTCTAGTTCAACGCCCACTTCACCGACACGGACACACTGACCGTCTGCTGGCCAGGTTCGATGGGCACCGCCGTGTCGAACGAACTGGCGGAGTCGCCGAACGTCCTCGGCTGCTCCTGGCCGGTGATCGACTCGGTGATCGACAGGACGTCTCCGAGTTCGCCGCCTGCGAGCGTCGCGTATTGCTCGGCGCGATCGCGGGCATCGGCGAACGCCCTGGACCGGGCATCGGTGATCAACTCGGAATCGTCGTCGATCTTGAACGAGACCCCGGAGATTCGGGTCGCGTTGCCACCGGCCGATGTGGCGTCGCCCAACACTTCGGACGCCTTCGACAGGTCGCGAACCGTCACCTGCAAGGTGTTGGTGGCCTGATATCCGGAGATGGCCGAGGTACCGCCCGGCAGAGCACCGGAATACTGCGGATCGATCGAGACCTGCTGAGTCTGGATGTCCTCGCGAGCGACGCCGGCCGCGATGACCGCGTCCGTCACTTCGGTCACCGCAGCGTTCGCCTGTTCGATCGCGGCGGTGACGTCCTCGGCCGTGGCCTGGACGCCGATCTGGGTTGTCAACGTATCCGGTGCGCCCTGGACTTCTCCGACGCCGTTGACGTTCACCCCGGGAGGTCCATCGGGGGACGTGGTCGCTGGACTGCTGCAGCCCGCAGTCAGGGCTACGGCCAGCACCAGGGCCGATGCGCAGGATCCGACCAACCATCTGTTTCGACTCACCGCCGTAGTGTCCACCATTGCAGGTGAATTGGAAAGGCTCAGGGCTTGCGATACTCGGCGTCGAACGTCACGGTGACCTCGTCGACCACCTTCATGGCTCCGAACATCTGCGAATACGGAGTGATCTTGTAATCCGACTGACGCACAGTGGTTTCGGACCCGACACGCCACCGATCGCCGAGGTCTGTGACGTCCACATCCACGGTGATCTCCCTCGACACACCGTGGATCTCGGCCGTGCCCGCCAGCCTGAATCCGGAGTCGACGGCCGTGATCTCGGTGGAGTGAAAACGAATCGACGGATATCGGTCGGCGTCGAAACTCTTGAGCGCGTTGGCTTTCGCGACGATCTTCTCCGGTCCGATCAACGGTGTCAGTCCACCCTCGCCGTGGACCACGTCGAGTGAACTCACCTCGGCGGTCAAGGTGACAGCGGTAGGTGCGTCCCCGGCCCACTCGACTGTCGCAGCCCAGGAGGTCATCGCGATCGTGAGGCGATGCCCCATCTTGGATGCCCTTCCTGTGACATCCGTGCGAACAGCCAACTGCCCGCCGTCGGATGCGTCGAGCGTCCAGGTCTCGGTACTCATCCCCCGACTGTATCCGTCCCGCAGAACCGACGACGGGACTCAGGCGCAGGTGGTTAGGGTGGAGGTATGTTCTCCAATTCCCCTCGAACATTCGTCGCCGACGCCCTCCGCGGCTTCGTCGCCGCCACCGACGACGTCGCCTGGCATGCCGACCCCGGCTACCTGACGCGTCGCTATCGCATCTCCGACGGCCAGGTCGCGCTGCTGTCCGGTGGGGGATCGGGCCATGAGCCGCTGCATGCCGGCTTCATCGGCCGCGGCATGCTCACCGGCGCGTGCCCGGGCCTGGTGTTCACCTCACCCAACGCCCTCCAGGTGCACGAGGCATCCAAGGCCGTGGACTCGGGCGGCGGCGTGGTCCACATCGTGAAGAACTACACCGGCGACGTGATGAACTTCAAGATCGCCCGAGAGTTGTTGCAGGAGGACGGCATTGTCGCCGACGTCGTTCTCGTCGACGACGACGTGGCCAGTGAGAGCGAGGACGGCCCTAGCCGCCGCGGCACCGCAGCGACCATCGTCGTCGAAAAGGTGTGCGGCGCAGCGGCAGAACGCGGAGACAGCCTGCAGGCGGTGGTCGCGCTTGGGCGTCGGACCGCGGAGAACGCACGCAGCATGGCCGTCGCGATGAATCCGCCCACATTGCCGGGAGCGGACGAACCGTCGTTCGACCTCCCGTCGGAGGAAATCGAACTCGGCATCGGCATCCACGGAGAACGCGGCACCGACCGGGTGCCGCGCCTGCCCGCCCAGGAGATCGTCGCGAAACTGACCGATCCCATCGTGGACTCGCTCGGGTTGAACTCGGGCGAATCGGTGATCGCGGTGGTCAACGGGCTCGGAGCAACGCATCCGCTGGAGCTGCATCTGCTGTTCGGTGAACTCTCGGAGTACCTGCACGGCAAAGGGATCGAGATCTCCCGCTCGCTCGTCGGCAGCTTCGTCACCGCGCTCAACATGGGTGGAGCCTCGATCACCCTCGTGCGCGCCGACGACGAGATGCTCGAGCTCTGGGACGCCCCCACCGACGCACCCGGTTGGCCCAACGCCCACAGCCGCGGCGTGAAGTCGGTGGGCGAACGTGGAGGCTTCGGGCCCTCGTTCGAGCCCTCCGACACCGGAGAGGTTTCGGCGTTCGCCTCGACGTGGATCGGGACTTGGGCGCAGCGGGTACTCGACGAAGAACCGGCCCTGACCGAGCTGGACCGCAAAGCAGGCGACGGCGACTTCGGAACCAACATGGTGGCCGCCCTCGAACAGCTCGATCTGGATGCCGTCAAGGACACCTATTCGGCAGCAACGGTATTCGAGGCCGTCAGTGAGGCCTACCTGGGCCACGCGGGCGGTACCTCGGGCGCGCTGTTCGGGATCTGGTTCCGCCAGTTCTACCGGACGATGCTCGAATCCGAGCCAGGTACTGCTGCCATCGCGGCCGCGGCCCGGGCAGGCCTGGACAGCATCACCGAACTCGGTGGCGCACGGGTAGGCGACAAGACGATGGTCGACGCCATCGCCCCTGCCGTCGATGCACTCGAGAAGGACGGCGGCACCCTGCAGCAGGCCGCGGACGCTGCGAAAACCGGAGCCGAATCGACCGAGGACATGACCGCCAACCGCGGCCGCGCCAGCTACGTCGGCGAGGCCGCGCGAGGCGTCGTCGACCCCGGTGCGCTGGTCATGGCCTGGTTCTTCGAGGCAGCTGCTAGCTCAGCGAACTGAGAAAGACCTCCGCGATCGCTTCGAGGCCGGCCTGATCGTCGGCGTCGAAGCGGTCGGGAACAGGGCTGTCCAGATCGAACACACCGATCAGGGTCTCGCCCTGGTACAGCGGTACGACGACCTCGGAGCGTGTATTGGCATCGCACGCGATGTGACCGGGGAAAGCGTGGACGTCGGCGACGCGCTGCGTCTCGCGGGTGGTCGCTGCTGCTCCGCAGACACCCTTGTCCAGGGCGATGCGCACGCAGGCGGGCTGACCCTGAAACGGCCCGACCACCAGTTCGGTGCCGTCGAACAGGTAGAAGCCGACCCAATTGACCTCGGGCAGAGCGTGATACACCAGCGCAGACAGGTTGGCGGCGTTGGCGACGAGGTTCGATTCCTCGAACACCAGGCCACGGGCCTGCTCGGTGAGCTGCTGATACTGCTCGACCTTGGATCCGTTCAGTTCGGTCGCGGTGAAAGACATGCGCCGAGTTTAAGCGCACACCCCAGCACCACCAGATACGCCGACATGCCGCCTACCTGTATCCGTTGCGCGATGCCGAGACCGTACTCACCGGGCAGATTGTCGGCGATCAGCAGCCACGCGGTAGCCAGTGTCGTCACGATCAGGACGGCCAGGCCCAGCGTGCGCAGCAGCGGGTAGAGCCGGTAGCGAAATGCGGCCACCGTGAACGCGATCATGACGGTGAAGATCGCGAACACCGCGATGGTGCTGGTCAGCGCATGCAGGTGATGGAGTTGCGGGAACAATCCGCTCGGCTCGATCGGACAGCTCGGATCGTCGGCCGCCACACACTCGAGGGGGAGTTTCGCGTCGGCGATGGTCGCAATGCCGAAGATGCCCGACGCCACCCAGCCGGTGACGACGAGCCGTCGTCGCGGGGTTGCCAGGAAGCCGAGAATCGCCGCGAGAATCATCAACGAACCCGTAACGACGTCTGCGGTGGAGAAGAATTCGCGGTACGGCTGATCGCGGGCGTCGAGTTCGCTGAGGAACGATGTGGTCGGGTCGAGACCGGTATCGAGGAAGAATTCGGCGACCCAGGCCGAGTACAGCAGGCCGGCGAGGATCAAGCAGATAGCCACTACGACGCGGCGGATATCCACGCCTTCGGTTCTCGAACGCACCGACCAAGGCTAGCCAGTGAGTACCTCGGCGGTTGCCACCGCCAGTGCGACGGCGGACTCGCAGCTGTCGGTCAGGACGGACAGTGTGGGAACCGTGCGGGCATAGCGCGCGGCAGCGTCGTCTTTCTCGGGCATGCCGAGCACGGGGTTGCCCAGCACGATGTCCGCGAAGCAGGACGAATCCGAGGCGCGTGTCTCGACGGTGTAGCCGCCCTGCTGGACGGGCTCGCTGTCGGTCGAACGCAGATCCGAGTCGACATACGTGAGCGTGACGTCGAGCATCGCCAGTGTGTCCTCGAACGTCGACGACGACGCCGTGAAGTGGCAACGGTACGGATCGGACGCGGGGTTCCAGCGGGCCACCGTCCAGGTTGCGGGCAGGTGTTCGAGGACGGCGCACGGGTCCTTCGTGGCCAGCGGAAGGTCGTACTTCGAGTCGGCCCGCAGTGGTGGATCGTCCAACAGGCTCAGTGCGGTCTCGGCGAAGGTTGTCGCCACTGCACACGCGTCGGCGACGGCCCGATCGACGTCGATCGTGGCAAAGCTACGACCGGATTCGGTGAGGAAGCCGTCCATGGCCCCGGTGGCGGCCCCGTCGAACTCGTCGCGCAGCGGAAAGCTGACGCGGCACTGCCCTTGCGACAGGTCGTGGAGATACACCTGTTCGCCGCCGATCGTGATCCGCTCGGAGTCCGGGTCGTCCGGCGTCGGCTGATATCCGTTCAGATCGATCGAGACGGAGTCGATGGCGCTCGAGTTCGCCGGGTTCAGACTGGCCGAGCACGTGCTCAATTCGCCGTCGGGGCGCAGTTGCACCACCGTGCCGAGCTCAGCGAGGTCGTTTTCGGTGAGAAAACCGCAGGGGTCGATACTGCGTACGAACGCCGCCGAGTCCGCGAGGTACCGGTCCGCCTCGGACAGCACGAATCCGTACCGGTTCTGCGGCGCACTGCTGACGGGGGAGGCGCTGCCGAGCAAGACCACCGCGCACCCGCTCGTCGATACGGCCATCGCCAGCGCTGTTGCCGCAAGCCACCAATTTCTACGCACCGTTTCCCCCGGAACTCGAATCAACCGATCATGGGGTTGGACGCGCGGGGGCCGGAGATGGTTTCAGTCTCCGGACAGGTTGTTTCAGTCTCCGGAAAGTTCGTCGACCACTCGATCGGCGGCCTCGGCGGGGTCCTCGTGTTCCCAGATTCGTACGACGCGCCAGCCCTCCGCGAGGAGCTTGTCGTCGGTGTCGCGATCGCGCGTGACGTTGGCCGCCAGTTTGTCGGCCCACCACTGCGCGTTGTTGCGGGGCTTGGTCGCGTGCACCGGGCAGCTGTGCCAGAAGCAACCGTCGACGTAGACCGCGACTTTGCGTTTGGGGAAGACCAGATCTGCTCGACGCCTCATGCCCTTCAACGGAGCTCGATCGACGAAGTAGCGCAGACCTCGACGGTGCAGTGCCTGCCGTAGCGCCACCTCGGGCTTGGTGTCGCGGCGTTTCTGCTTGCTCAGTCGCGCGCTGGTCCTGGCGTCGGTGGCGGGCCGGTCTCCGCTCACGCCGACACCCTCTCGGCGTACCCGCCCATGCGTTCGAGATGGGCGTCGAGGTCGTCGAGAAAGCCGTCGACGAAACGGAGATTGCCCGCTCTGGCGCGCTTGAGGAACCCGGCGGTCGCTCGCGCCGAGAGCAGCTTCGCGTCGTCCAGGAAATCGATCAGGTCCTCGTACGGCTCGTGCACCGGCATGGTCGTCACCGCGACCCGATAGCTGGTGCGGTCGCGTCCCCAGGCTGCGGTCGGCCAGGCCTGACCAGGCAGCAGAGCCGTATCGTTCGAGGCGTCGTACGGCTGGGGATCGTCGAGTGCGCTCGCCGCCCAGGACGCCATGCGCACACTGACGGCGTTGCCGACGAGCTTCCAGCGATGCCCGCTGCGGACGCCGGGCTGCTGGACGGCGGGCAGCGTCCACTCCGGATCGAATCCCTGCAGACGTTCGGCACCGATGATCCCGGGAGTGACGATCTCCCCGGACGGCAACCGAACCGCCGGCGGACTGGCTATGCCGAGCGAGGATCCGCCCTTGAGCGTCGGGACCGCATTGACGGCCCAGCCCAGCCCGCGAATGCCTTCGGTCCAGTAGAAGCCGCACGGCTGCGTGGCCGGGTCGCCGTCGGGTAGCGGTCCTGCATCCTGCGAGAACAGCACCTCGCGTGGATCGTCGGTACGCGAGGCCAGCATCACCACCCGCTGCCGACGCTGCGGCAACCCGAACGCGCGGGCGTCGACGACGCGGTATGCCCACATGTAACCGAGGTCCTCCAGCGCGTTGGTGATGTGTCGCATGGCCGCCCCACGGCCGAGCTGGAGCATGAACGGCACGTTCTCCATCAGCAGCCATCGCGGGCCGCGTCGACGCGAGACCAGCCGAAACACCTCGTCGACCAGGCCCGATCTGGCACCGGTGATGCCTGCGGTGCGTCCGGCCTGCGACAGGTCCTGACACGGGAAGCCGGCTGCGACGAGTTCGGTGTCGGCGGGCAGGCCTCGAAGAGTGGTGACGTCGGTGTGCAGGGGCACCTCGGGCATGCGCGCTTTCAGGACGGCCCCGGCTCCGGGATCGATCTCGCACAGCAACTGCGTCGTCCATCCGGCATCGGCCAGTCCCAGCTCGAGGCCGCCGATCCCCGCGAACAACCCGACCATCGACCGTGCGCTCACGTATGCCCTTCCCTTGCCCGACGGCCCTACGTTACTCGAGAGTCGGTTCGCTTGACCTCGACCGAGCTCGAGGTTTCACACTGGAATGCGAGGGCCGAAAAATCGGTTGGAAACTGAGCCTGTGCAATGAAAGCATTCGAGCACAGCAATAAGGAGAAGAACTGTGTCTACGGGTGTGCTCGATCCCGAAACCCGAACCCTCGATCAGCCATACCCGGACACCGCGAAGCCGCCCAGCTCGCTGCGCCGTTTCGCGCCGTTTCTGCTGCCGTACAAGTGGTTCTACATCGCCTCGATCGTGGTCTCGCTGATCGCCACCATGACCGGTCTGGTGATACCGCTGGTGATGCAACGCGTCATCGACGGGCCCATCACCGATCGCAATTTCTCGGCCGTCTGGTGGCCCGCGGCGTTCGTCCTGTTGCTCGGCACCATCGATGCACTCGGCATCTGGGTTCGCCGTTACCTGGTCTCCCGCCCGTCGAGTCAGTTCGAGATCTCAGCGCGTGCAACAGTATTCGACAAACTCCAGCGACTGTCGGTCGCGGCTCACGAGAGCTGGGAATCGGGTCAGCTGCTTTCTCGTGCCATCGCAGACCTCGGTTCGCTGCGGCGGTTCATGGCCTTCATCGGCCCGTTCATCATCATCAACGCCGTCACACTGGTCGCAGGCATCGGCGTACTGCTGGTGCAGTCATGGCAATTGGGACTGATCATGCTGGCGACGTCGGTACCGCTGGTGATCGCCTGCACCAAGTTCGAGACGCTCTATCGCGTCGTGGCCCGCGACGCTCAGGATCAGGCTGGCGACGTCACGACGACGGTCGAAGAGTCCATCCAGGGTATTCGTGTCCTCAAGGCGTTCGGTCGAAGTGCGCACTTGGGCAAGCAGTTTCTGCGTCAGGCCCGCACATTGCGGGGCACCGAGCTGAAGAAGGTGCGCTACCTGGCGATCATCTGGGCGGTGATCGTCGGGCTGCAGCCGATCACCATCGGCGCGATCCTCGCCGTAGGCACGTACTCCATCGTCCAGGGCACCATGACGGTCGGCACCCTCGTCGCCGCCATCGCCATCGTCACCTTCCTGCTGTGGCCGATCGAGTCCTTCGGGTATCTCCTGGCCGAGCTGAACAACGCCCGCACGGCGGCGGATCGGTACTGGGAGATCATGGATACTCCCGAAACCGTGACCGATCCGGACAATCCCGTCGAACTACCCGAAAAGATCCGTGGCCGAGTGCAATTCGATCGCGTCGGATTCACCTTCCCCGACGCGTCCGTACCGCTTCTCAAGGACGTCAGCTTCGTCGTCGAGCCGGGGGAGACCGTCGCGCTGGTCGGCAACACCGGTAGCGGAAAGACCGCGCTGACGAACCTCGTACCCCGGCTGTTCGACGCCACCGAGGGCTCCATCACCATCGACGGAATCGACGTGGCCTCGATGCGGTTGGCCGATCTGCGGTCGATCGTCACGGTGGCGTTCGAGGATCCGGTGCTGTTCTCGGCCAGTGCGCGCGAGAACATCGCGCTCGGTTCGCCCGGAGCCTCCGATGCCGAGGTCGCCGAGGCGTTGGAGATCGCGCACGCAACGGATTTCGTCGAGCAGTTGCCGTGGGGCCTGGCCACTCGCATCGGTGAGCAGGGAATGAGCCTGTCCGGTGGGCAGCGGCAGCGGCTCGCACTGGCGCGGGCGGTGCTGGGCAAGCCCCGGGTACTGGTGCTCGACGACCCGCTGTCTGCGCTCGACGTGGACACCGAAGCCAAAGTGCAGAAGGAATTACGACGCGTGTTGGCGCACTCGACGACACTGCTGGTGGCGCACCGGCCGTCGACCGCTGCCTTGGCCGACCGCGTGCTGTATCTCGAGAACGGACGAATTGTGGAGCAGGGAACACACGAGGGACTGCTGGCGTCGTCGCCGCGGTACCGCGAAGTGATGGGGTCGATTCATGGCTGAGCAAACCGCAGCCGCGGATTGGCGCGGCGTCGGCGGCGAGGAATCGGAGGTCGACGCAACCGGAAACCTGGTGTTGGCCGGGCGTTCTCGCCGGTTGCTCGCCTCGTTGGTTCGGCCGTACAAGAAGCAGGCCCTGCTGTCGTTCCTGATCATTCTGGTCGACAACATCACCTACGTTGCCGGTCCGCTGTTCATCGCCTATGCGCTGGACAACGGTGTCGGCGCTGCAGCACAGGGTGATTGGGCTCCGTTGCTGTGGGCGATCGGCGGCTACACCGGCTTCGGTCTGCTCGGGATGCTCACCACCTACGCCTTCCTCACCGTCTCCGGTCGGCTGAGTCAGAACATCCTGTACGACCTGCGCGGTCGGGTGTTCGACCATGCCCAGAAGCTGAGCCTGTCGTTCCACGAGAAGTACACCTCGGGACGGTTGATCTCGCGTCTGACCAGCGATGTCGAATCCCTGCAGACGCTGCTCGAAAGTGCGCTCAACGATGCTCTGACGGCCATCCTGTCGATGGTGTCGATCGCGATCATCCTGGTGTACCTCGACGTTCCGATGGCGATGATCGTGCTGGCCGGATTCGTTCCGCTGGTCCTCGTCACCCGGTGGTCGCAGCGTCGACAACGCCAGGGATACCGTCGAACACGGGTGGCGATCGCCCGCGTCGTGGTTCATTTCGTCGAATCCATGGGCGGTATCCGTGCGGTACAGGTGTTCCGGCGCGAGGGCCGCAACGACGCGATTCTGAGCACCGAGGATTCGGAGTACCGCGACGCCACCACCGCAGCGCTGCGCGGGATGGCGAGCTACACCGGCATCGTGCGCTGGATCGGCAACGTCACGCTCGCGATCATCCTGGTGTTCGGTAGCTGGCGAGTGATCAACGGCCACATGGACATCGGTGTGCTCGCCGCCTACGTATTGTATCTGCGCCGGTTCTACGGACCTCTCGACGAGCTGGCAATGGTCTTCAACGCCTACCAATCCGCTGCGGCTGCACTGGAGAAGATCTCCGGGGTACTTGAGGAAGAACCGTCGGTGACAGCGCCGACGAACCCGGTGGAGATCGGAACAGCCAAGGGCGACATCACGTTCGACGATGTGCACTTCTCGTACGGCTCCGAGCGCGTTGTGCTGCCCGAGTTCTCGTTGCACGTGCCCGCAGGCCAGGTGGTTGCGATGGTCGGGGCCACCGGAGCCGGAAAGTCGACACTGGCAAAGCTGTTGGCGCGTTTCTACGATCCGACGGCCGGAGCCGTGCGACTCGACGGCATCGACATGCGGGACATCAGCGACGTGGACCTACGCCGCAACGTCGTCATGGTGACGCAGGAATCGTTCCTGTTCTCCGGTTCGGTGGCGGACAACATCCGTCTCGGACGCCCGACGGCGACCGATGCGGACGTGCGGGCTGCGGCCGACGCCGTCGGATTGACCGAGTTCATCGCGTCGCTGCCCGACGGCATCGACACCGACGTACGCAAGCGCGGTGGCCGATTGTCCTCGGGTCAAAGGCAATTGGTGGCCTTCGCGCGGGTGTTCCTCGCTGCGCCGTCGGTGATCGTGCTCGACGAGGCAACATCGAGCCTCGACATCCCGAGTGAGCGGCTGGTGCAGCGCGCGCTCGAGACCATCCTGCAGGGACGAACGGCGCTGATCATCGCGCACCGACTCTCGACGGTGGCCATCGCGGATCGAGTACTCGTCATGGCCGACGGAAACATCGTCGAGGACGGAACCCCCGCGGACCTCATCGCGGGAGAGGGACGCTTCGCTCACCTGCACGAGGCGTGGGAGGACTCGCTCGTCTAGGTGCCGTGGTTCAGGTCCACGGAGTGATCGGCGGCTTGACCCACATGATCTTCTCGTCGGCGTGCTGGGGCATCGCACCGTCGTGGCCCGGGTGTTCGGCCGCCCACACGGATTTACGGTCGAGCAACTCGGCCACGATGGTCCACGTCTCCATCGTGCTCGGCGGATGCAGGTCGGCAGCGCGGGCCAGCTTCCGGCGGACCGCGTCGGTGAGGTCGAGTAGCTCGGCACCGGTGATGCCGCGATCCCACACATAGCGCGCCAGAGCCTTCGCCTTGTCCTGCCGACTCTTCGCAGCCTGTTCGGAGTGCGCGAAATCGAACTGCCCGCCGCCCGCGTTCTCTGTCGTCACGGGCACAACATTAATGAACTGCGAGAAAAGGCACGTCCGCTTGATCTTCTGGGGGCCTCGTCGCCTACCGTAGGTGGGTGATCACTCAAGCATCGGGTGCAGAGCAAGTCTCCATCCCCGCGACCGATTCCACAGACGCGAAAACCTGGCCGTCGATCCTGACGTGGCGAGCGCACGACGTTCCCCGCATGGAGTCCGTGCGGGTCCAGCTCTCGGGCAACCGCATCAAGGCTGCCGGACGCATCATCGGTGGCGCGTGCAGCGATCACCCCGCCTTCAGTGCGTCCTACGACCTGGTGACCGACGAATACGGCGTCACCAAGAGGCTCTCGGTGCGCACATCTCTCGCGTCCGGTGACCGCCAGGCCTCCGTCAGCCGTGACGACGAGGGCTACTGGATGGTGGAGAACAGCACCAGCCATCAGCGCTCGACCTACAGTGGCGCGCTCGACGTCGACATGGTGCTCAGCCCATTCTTCAACACTCTGCCGATCCGTCGATTCGGTCTGCACACCCAGGTCCAGGACCTCGAGGTGCCCACGGTGTACGTGAACCTGCTCGACCTCAGCATCCAGGAAGCCACGCTGACCTACAGCAGTGGTTCCGAGGGAATTCACGTCATCTCACCGGTCTCGACGTCGTCCGTCACGGTCGACGCCGACGGTTTCGTTCTCGACTACCCGGGACTGGCCGAGCGAATCTGACGTACGACGCCACCGCGTCGACCCGCGTCCTGCAGTTTTTCCCGCCACCCCGGTTCGCCCGGGGTGATGTCGGTGATCTCGAAGCGTTGATGCTGCTCGTACTGCAGGCGCGCCGTGTTTCCGGCCTCGACCAGTGATTTCGTCGAACCTTCGTCGAGTTCTTCGCGCGCTGCCGTGAGTGCGTCCAGTGCCTCGTCCAGCGCCGTCCGCAGAGCGGCGGCGTTGCCCTCGGTCATCGCCCGAACGAGATTCGGCGACGAGGAGGCCACCCGCGTCCCGTCCCGAAACGAGCCCGCAGCCAGGCCCAACGCCAGCGGTCCACCTGCCGCGCCCACGATCGCGAGTGTCTCGGCCAGCACGTGCGGCAGATGAGAAATTCTGGCGACGGCGCGATCGTGCTCGACGCTCTCGGCCGGCACCACCACCGAGCCGCAGTCGAGGGCGAGCCGGGCCACCCGAACCCACACGTCGGCGTCGACTCCCGGGTCGGTGGACACCACCCACACCGCGTCGGTGAACAGTGTCGGATCGGTGGCCGACCACCCCGAGTGGTTGGTGCCGGCCATGGGATGTCCCCCGACGTAGCGTGCCTGCAAACCCTGCGCCTCGACCGCGGCCGCCATCTCGGCCTTGACGCTGACGACATCGGTCAGCGGAGCTGTGGGGGCATGCTCGGCGACAGCAGTCAGAATCGACTGGACGGCAGGCATCGGAACGGCGACGACGATCAACGCGTCCTGGGCTGCGGCCCTGCTCAGTGCTGCTACCAGATCGGTGCCGACGTCGTATCCATCGGCCACAGCACCTGCAATCGCGTCGGCCGATCGGTTCCATCCCCATACCGGACGGCCCGCATCGTGTGCCGCGCGCAGGATCGACCCACCGATCAGTCCGAGCCCCAGAACGCACACCGAAGAAGAAGTCACCCGATCAGATTGGCACAGGTGGTTGACGTCGATCGGACGTGGACTTCGAATACAGGCCCCTACCGGACTACCGTTGCGCGCATGGCCGCACAGCGCGCGAACAACAACCGCGCATCCGCACCGGAATACGACGACCTCGAGGGATTCGGCGTTGCAGTTGTCCGAGAGGAAGGCAAGTGGACCGTCACGCCGCTGTCCGACGACGCACTGACCAGTCTGTCGGCGGCAGAGACCGAATTGCGTGAGCTGCGCAGTTCTGGAGCGGTGTTCGGAATGCTCGACGTGGACGAGGAATTCTTCGTCATCCTGCGTCCCGCACCGAACGGCACCCGACTGTTGCTGTCCGACGCGGTCGCCGCCGTCGACTACGAAATCGCCGCGGACGTCCTCGATGCGTTGAACATCGAGATCCCCGACGTCGACCCCGACGAACTCGACGACATCGAACCCTTCGAGGAGGGTGACCTCGCGTTGCTGGCCGATCTCGGACTCCCCGAAGCTGTGCTCGGCATCATCGTCGCCGAGACCGACGACTACCCCGACGAGCAGCTGCAGTCCATCGCCGAACGCCTGGGCTTCGAGGACGAGTTCACCGCAGCGGTGAACAAGCTGCGGCGGTAGTCCGTGTCGGTATCCGACGCGGACATGATCCGCGCAGCGCTGGCGGCTGCCGCCGAGGCGTCGGATGCCGACGTCCCCGTCGGAGCCGTCGTGTTCGACGCCTCCGGACGTGAGATCGCCCGAGCCTGCAATGCGCGGGAGGCGTCGGGCGACCCCACCGGACACGCTGAAGTGATCGCCCTGCGTCGAGCAGCGGCCGTGCACGGGGACGGCTGGCGACTCGAAGGCTGCACCCTGGCCGTCACCTTGGAACCATGCACGATGTGCGCCGGGGCGCTGGTGCTCGCTCGCGTCGGAGCCGTGGTGTTCGGAGCGTGGGAACCCAAGACCGGGGCCGTCGGGTCGCTGTGGGACGTGGTGCGAGACCGTCGACTCACCCATAGACCGCAGGTGCGCGGCGGCGTGTTGGAAGCCGAATGCGCCGAAGTGTTGACCAGGTTCTTCGCTCGCCAGAGATAACGATCCCGTCTCGAGGTGAGGGGCGAGGTGGCCGGGTCCGTCGGTTTTCAGGAGTGTGGAGAGCAGGGGTGCGACGACGCGCTCCAACCTCTGCGAAGGAGAGCACTATGGGAATCGGCGACAAGATCTCGAACAAGACCGAAGACCTCGGCGGCAAGGCAAAGGAAGCCGCTGGTTCGGCCACCGGAGACAAGGACCTCGAAGCAGAGGGCAAGGGCGACCAGACCTCGGCAGCAGTCAAGGACGGCGTCGAGAAGGTCAAGGACGCAGCCTCGAACATCAAGGACAAGCTCACCGGCAACTAGTCACCGGAGTGGAGCCTGCGGAATGACCGATGGATTTGCGTGCTGAGCAGGCGATTTAGCCTCAGGCCGTCATTCCGGTACAGTCTTCTGCGGTGGCGTGTCCGAGCGGCCTAAGGAGCACGCCTCGAAAGCGTGTGACGGGTAATCCCCGTCCGAGGGTTCAAATCCCTCCGCCACCGCCAAAACTCCCCACCCGATCCGTCGGGTGGGGAGTTTTTTTGTGTGCGCAGTCTGGGGTGGGGTTCAGCCGCAAACGCGCGCGCATTCGTCGGTTGCGTGCGGATTCGCCACCGATTCGGGTCTATTTCACGCGCACCTGGCAAGTGCGCGCGCGTTTGCGGGATGGGTGGGCGGGAATGGGCGCGGGCCAGGCCGGGCACCGAACCGCAGCGACTCACATGCTCAGCATTGCCCCGCACCCGCGGCGTCGAGTCCCCGCAGAATTTCGGTCTGATCGCCGGGTGGCACGTCGTTCCAGCTCGGCGCGGTGGTCATTTCGTTGCGCAGACCCTCGACCGACTTGGCGCGATCGGAGATTCCGGTTTGCTCGAGCGCATCGATCGACGGCAGAAACTGTGTACAGGTCTGCTGGTAGAGCGCTTCACCGGTGACGCCGGAGGTCGCGTCGGTCGGAGCTGCAGGCTCGGCAGCGGGCGGTAACTCGGACGCAGGAGCGGGCTCGGGTGAGGGCGCGTCGACCGTGGTGGTCGCGGGGACAGTCGTGGAAGTCGCAGTGGTCGTCGTCGCTGCGGCGACGGTGGTGCTCGACGCTTCCTCGCTCGACGGGTCGTTGCTGCATCCGGCAATCGAGACGGCCACGATCAGCCCGAGCAATCCGGTCGCGATTTTTCCGTTCATCGCAACTGTGTACCACCCCGGCGGAACCACCGACGTCAGAGCAGGGTCTGCGCACGTCCGGTGATGGTGCTCAGCGCCGTCGACCAGGCGAGGTTCTTCGGGTCGAGGAATGCTCCGTGCCCCGCTCCTGGCAGGACGACGAGCTCGGGGTCGGTGCTGCCCGCCTTCGTCGATGCGTCGATGTAGACGCGGCTCTGGTTCACCGAGACGGTCTGATCGGCGTCACCGTGCAGCGCAGTGAGCGGAACGTCGAGGGGGAGGTATTCGATGGGGGAGGCGATCTCGTAGCGTCCGGGCACCTCGTTCGGCATGCCGCCGAGGAAGGCAGGCACGAACTTGTCGCCGCCGATGTCGGCTGCCCGCTTCATGTCGAAGACGCCGGCCATGATGGTGGCGCTGCGTGGTCGGATCTTCGGTTCCGCGCCCGGCGCGTCGACCGGCATGAGGTGTCGAGCCGCGACCCATGCAGCGAGTTGGCCGCCTGCCGAGTGTCCGGCGACGTGGACGCGATCGAGATCGAGCCGACCATCGGCAGCATTCTGGACGACGGTTGCCAGTGCCTCGGTGGCGTCGTCGACGTCGGAGAGGGTGTTGGCCCAGTTGTTCGGCCCGCGTCGGTATTCGACGTTCCACACGGCGATGCCTTCGTCGGCGATGGCCGTCGACATCTGCTGGAAGTACGACAGGTCGAGGTCTTCCTGCCATCCGCCGCCGTGAATCATCACCACCACCGGGAGGGAGGTGGCGTTGTTGTCGGGGAGGTACAGGTCGCCGATGTTGTCCGGTTCGTATCCGTAGTTCAGTCGAATGGGATCCCCGGCCGGGCCCGATACCGGTTGCAGCGCAGCCGAATACGTCTCTGCGGTACTCGGTGAGGAGTCGGTGTCGGCCGAGCTGCAGCCGACCAGCGCGACCGCCAGCAGGCCGGAGAGGAAGTGGCGACGATTCACGCGTGCCGATCCGTCCAGTCGAGCAGTTCGGTGAGCGGCCAGGTGTTGATCACGCGCTCCGCGGGGACGCCGCGCTCTTCGGCTCGGATGCAGCCGTAGCCCTGCCAGTCGAGCTGTCCGGGTGCGTGCGCGTCGGTGTCGATGGAGAACAGGCAGTCGCGCTCGAGGGCGATGTCGATCAGTCGCTCCGGGGGATCCTGGCGCTCGGGTCTGGCGTTGATCTCCACTGCGGTGCCGAACTGGCGGCATCCCTCGAACACCACGGGGGCGTCGAACGTCGATTCGGGTCGGGTTCCGCGGCCACCCTCGACGAGCCGTCCGGTGCAGTGACCGAGTACGTCGACATGCGGGTTGGCGATGGCGGTGACCATACGTTTGGTCATGGTCTTGGAGTCGGCTCGCAGGTTCGAGTGCACGCTCGCCACCACCACGTCCAGCTCTGCGAGCAGACCCTCGTCCTGGTCGAGCGATCCGTCGTCGAGAATGTCGACTTCGATTCCGGTGAGGATGCGGAACGGTGCGAGCCGCTCGTTGAGTTCGGCGATGACGTCGAGTTGTGCGCGCAGACGCTCGGCGGTGAGACCGTTGGCGACCTTGAGGCGTGGGGAATGGTCGGTGAGAGCGCAGTACTGGTGACCGAGCCTCGCGGCGGTGCGCATCATCTCCTCGATGGGGCTGCCGCCGTCGGACCAGTTGGAATGGGTATGCAGATCGCCCTTCAATGCACCGCGAAGTTCGTTGTCTCCGATGGGTTCTGCCGCGTCTCGTTGCTCGCGGAGATAGTCCGGGACGTCCTGAGTCAGTGCCTGGCGAATGATCAGCGAGGTCTTGGCTCCGATGCCCATCAGCGAGGACCAGCTGTCTGCCTTCTCGTGCTCGGATTGTTGTGCGGGCGTGAGGGATTCGACCACATCTGCGGCCCGACGGTAGGCCTTGACTCGATGGGTGTCCGAGCGGGAGCGTTCGAGCCAGAAGCCGATCTCTCGAAGTGCGTCCACCGGATCCATGCGGTCCATTGTGCCTGGCGGTACCGACACGTGTTCACGGGGTAAACGGACAAAACTCTCAGGGACTTACCAGGTCGCTCACTCCCCATAGGCTTGAAGCTGCAACTACCATCGGCAGTCATGACCAAGAAATGGTGGATTGTCGGCGCGATCGTCGTTGTCGTAGTGGCGCTCGGACTGTATTTCGGCCCCAAGATCTATGCCTCGTTCGAGGGCGACGACGCACCGGCGGCAACCGTGTCGACCTCCGGCGCGCAGGCCGCGACCACACAGGACATCGACGGACGGTGGATCGTCACTCCGGGCGACGCCGCCAACACGACTGCCGCGGGCTACACCGTCGACGAGTTGTTGAACGGGTCCGATGTCACGGTCGTCGGGTCGACGACCGAAGTCGCGGGCAACGTCGTCATAGCCGACAACACGCTCACCGAGGGACAGGTGGTCGTCATGACCAACTCGATCAGCACCGACAGCGACCGTCGCGACAGTCAGTTCCGCGGCAATATCTTCGACACCGCGACCTATCCGACGGCGACGTTCAACATCGACTCGCCGATCGATCTGTCCGCACTGCCCAAGGACGGCACCACCATGACGGTCACCGCCGAGGGCACGTTGACGCTCAAGGATCAGACACGTCCGGTCTCGGTGGAGATGGAAGTGCTGCAGTCCGGCGACACGCTCATCGCGTCGGGTGCCATTCCGACGACGTGGACCGACTACCAGATCGAGCCGCCGTCACTCGGCTTCGTCACCGTCGATCCGTCCGGGACCATCGATTTCCTGATCAATCTGAATCAGCAGTAGCGGGTTCTCGCGCGGGCTCGGGCGTCCATCCCGGCGGTCCGACGAGATATCCGATGCGTTCCTTCCATGACCGCGATGCCGCAACATCCCGCGCGATGTTGCGGTATTCGTGTGTCTGGAGGGTCCAGATGTTGAACGTGTCGACGGGCTTGGTGAGTCCGTAGTTGGGGCGCTCGACCTCCTCGGCGTAGGTGCCGAACAGGCGGTCCCAGATGATGAGGATGCCGCCGTAGTTCTTGTCGAGATACTGCGGATCGCGGCCGTGATGGACGCGGTGATGCGAGGGCGTGTTGAAGACGTACTCGAACGGACGCGGCAGCCGGTCGATGCGCTCGGTGTGCACCCAGAACTGGTAGACGAGGTTGATCGAGAATCCGACGAACACCATCCACGGCGGCATGCCCAACAGGGGCAGCGGTAGCCACATGATGACCTCGCCGCTGTTGTTCCACTTCTGTCGCAGCGCCGCGGCGAAGTTGAAGTACTCGCTCGAATGGTGGGACTGATGCGTCGCCCAGATGATGCGGGTCCGATGCGCGATGCGGTGATATCCGTAGAACAGCAGGTCGACGCCCAGGATCAGGATCACCCACGTGTACCAGGCGTCGGCCGGAAGATGCCACGGCGCGACGTAGACGTAGATCGCCGTGTAGGCGACGAGGGCGAGCGCCTTCCATGCCGTGGTGGTCGCGATGGACACCAGTCCCATGCTCAGGCTCGAGCGCGCATCCCTGGCGGAATAGCTACCTCGTTCACCGTCCTCGAGCTTCGCGGCCGCGATCCACTCGATCGCCAACAACAGTGCGAACGCGGGAATGGCCAGGGCCACGGGATCGCGCAGCGGTTCGGGGAGTGCATTCCACGCCGAACCGATCCACTCGCTCATCGAAACCTCCTGCGTGACAGTTAGAGGTTGAGTGTAACGCTTTTCTGTTCGGTTTCCCCAGGGCTCGTACCGTGGAGGACGGCGCACCAATCGGCCGAGAGAGCGGAGTCGGACTTGTTGCAGAAAATCGCGTCCACGATGGGACAGGTGGTCGAGTCGGCGTTGGGTGTCGTCGGTATCAGGGTCGGTACCGAGGAACCGCCGCATACGAGCCGTCGACTGACCGATGCGGTGGAGATCCGTCGTTACCGACCACGCATCGCGGCGCAGACAGTCGTCGCCGCCGATGAGGAAGAGGCACGGCAGGAGGGTTTCCGCCGCCTGGCTCGCTACATCTTCGGCGGGAACGGAGGCAAGAAACGGGTCGCGATGACCGCTCCCGTCAGTCAATCGCCGGCAGGGTCGCAGAAGATCGCCATGACTGCGCCGGTATCGAGTACGCCCGGCAGCGACGGGTGGGTTGTCCGGTTCTTCATGCCTGCCGAGTGGACGATGGACACGCTGCCCGAGCCCGACGACGACCGCGTGACGTTGACGGAGGTTCCGGCGGAGACGGTCGCTGTACTTCGTTTCAGCGGTGGCCGCGGCCGAGGCGATGTCCAACCGCAGATCGCGGCGTTGACCGAAGCGTTGCGAGCCGAGGGTATCGAGATGCTGGGTGAGCCGATGACCTGGTTCTACGATCCGCCGTGGACCTTGGCGCCGTTGCGTCGTAACGAGGTGGTCGTGGCGGTACCGGACGGTTCCTGACGCGTCGGGGTGTCCCGCACGTGCTCGCTAATTCCCTACTGCGATGGTAGGAATTGAACGTGCACATCACGGCCAAGGCGGACTATGCGGTTCGCACGCTCGTCGAACTCGCTGCCGTCGGTGGTCAGCGGCCCGCGAAGGCCGAGGCGCTGGCCATGGCGCAGGGCATCCCGCACAAGTTTCTCGAATCGGTGCTCTCGGATCTGCGTCGCGCAGATCTCGTGTGTAGTAGGAGGGGACCCGACGGCGGCTACTGGTTGGCGCGGGAGGCGTCGGACATTTCGGTTGCCGATGTGATGAGAGCCGTCGAAGGCCCGTTGGCGTCGGTGCGCGGTCAGCGGCCCGAGGATGCGGAGTATTCCGGTCCGGCCGAGCCGCTCACCCGGGTCTGGCTGGCGGTACGCGTCAATCTGCGTGCGGTGCTCGAGGCGGTGTCGCTGGCGGACATCGTCGACAACGAGCTGCCGGACTTCGTCGGAGAGCTGATCAGCGAGCCGACCGCGTGGGCGCGTCGATGACCTGAGTCACATCCAGTGCCGGCTGTGGCGGGATCGACAAAATTGCACACCACTGCAAACTTGCAGAACAGTGCAAGTTCCGTAGGTTGGTAATCGTGACTTCTCCGACTGGCCTTCGCGATCTGAAGAAGGCGGCCACCCGCGACGCGCTCGGCATGGCTGCCGTGCGTCTGGGCAAGGAGCACGGCATCGACGCGGTCACCGCCGACGCCATCGCGCACGAAGCGGGAGTCTCCACCCGCACGTTCCACAACTACTTCTCCAACAAGGAAGAAGCAGTTCTTCACCACATCGAAGTGTCTGCCCTCGAATGGTTCGAGCTCCTGCGTGCCAGGCCGTCGACCGAACCGATCTGGGACTCGTTGCGGCACATCGCAATCGACCTCGTCGCGGACCCGGGCCGGGATCTGGACGACACCTTCGCGGCAGCGCGGCTGATCGAAGCCAACCCCGCCCTGATGGCCCGCAAGCTCGAGATGCACCAATCGCTGACCCGCAAACTCGGCGAAGCCATCGCCGAGCGAACCGGTACCGACATCGACACCGACCTCTACCCCAACCTGCTCCAGATGGCCGTCGGTGGTGCCGTCACGGCAGCACTGAACATCTGGGTCACCGATTCTGCAGGCGCATCGACGCCGAGGGCCCTCATCGAGGACGCCTTCGACCAACTGCGCGCTGGACTTCCCGAGCCGCAACCGTCCGAACCCAACCGAGGAGCTTGACAGTGGCCACCTATCTCTACCGAATCGGAAGATTCGCGTACCGACGCAAGGGCATCGTCCTCGGACTGTGGCTGGCGATTCTGGTGCTCGCCGGAGTGGGCGCAGCGACGCTGTCCGGCCCCACCGCGAACTCGTTCAGCATCCCGGGAACGCCCGCGCAGGCTGCGTTGGATCTACAGTCCGAGCGGTTCGGCTCCGCCGAGGACCCGCTCACCGCCGTCAGCGCCCAGTACGTGTTCCAGGCACCCGACGGGCAGACGCTGGACACTCCGCAATACACCTCCGCGATCGACGCAACCATCGCCGAGATCGAGAAGATCGACGCCGCCAAACCCGCCGAAGGTGCGCAGCCGCTGGCGAATCCGGTTGCGGCCAATCAGTCGATCATCGAGCGATACACCGAGGCGGCAACCGAAGCGGGCACCCCGGCCGACCAGGTGGCCGCCGACGCGGCAGCCACGTCACCGCTGAGCCCCAACGGCAACGTCGGCACGGTCACCGTGCCGATCAACGTCGAACTCGCCGACGTCACCGACCAGATCCGCACCGAGCTCGACGAGGCCGCGCAGCCCGCTCGAGACGCCGGACTGACCGTCCTCCTCGGCGGCACCGTCGCGCAGGAGAACGTCGCGCCCGGTGGTACGTCGGAAATCGTCGGTCTGGCCGTCGCCGCCGTCGTGCTGCTCATCATGTTCGGATCCGCCGCGGCCGCCAGCCTGCCGCTGATCACCGCCATCGTCGGAATCGGTATCTCGAGCCTGGCGATCACCACGGCGTCCGGCTTCGCGAGCCTGTCGTCGTTCACGCCGGTGCTCGCGATCATGATCGGTCTGGCCGTCGCGATCGACTACTCGCTGTTCATCCTCGCCCGTTATCGCCACGAACTGACGTTGACGGACGACCGAGAAGAAGCCGTCGGACGGTCCGTGGGAACCGCGGGCTCGGCTGTGGTGTTCGCCGGTGCCACCGTGCTCATCGCCCTCGTTGCCCTGCGCGTCGTCGGGATTCCGTTCCTCTCCCAGATGGGCCTCGCCGCAGGTTTCGCGGTGTTCATCGCGGTCCTGATCGCACTGACGTTCCTGCCGGCGATGCTCGGCCTCTACAAGGGCAAGGCCTTCGCGGGCAAGATCAAGTTCGTCAACACCACCGACCCGGAAGACCCGAACGCCACGCCGACCAACGGACTTCGCTGGGCCCGATTCCTGGTCAAGAGGCCCGCGCTGGGACTCATCGGCGGCATCGTCCTGCTCGGTGTCATCGCAGGACCCACCACCGGTCTGTCGCTGGCACTGCCGTCCACCGCCACCGCCGACCCGTCGACGCCTGCACGTCAGGCCTACGACATCGTCGACGAGGGCTTCGGTCCCGGACGCAACGGCCCGCTGCTGGTCATCGCCGACGCTTCCGGCGTGACCGAGGCCGATCGCACGGCGTCGTTCGGCAAGGTCGTCGAGACCATCACCGGCCAGCCCGACGTCACCAACGCCCAGATCATCGCCGTCAACCAGGCCGGGGACACCGCACAGATCCTGGTCACTCCGTCGTCCTCACCGAACAGTGAGCAGACGAAGAACCTCGTGGCGAATCTGCGCGACGCCGAACCGGGCGTGGTGGCCAGTGACGGCGTCTCCTACGGAGTCACCGGTCAGACGGCACTCGAGCTCGACGTCTCCGAACGACTGCAGGACGCGTTGATCCCGTACCTGGCAGTGGTCGTCGGCCTGGCCTTCGTTCTGCTCATGCTCGTGTTCCGCTCCATCCTGGTGCCGCTGACCGCAACGCTCGGGTTCCTGCTCAGCGTGCTCGCGACCTTCGGTGCCACGGTGTTCATCTTCCAAGAGGGCGGCCTCGGCCTGATCTCCAACCCACAGCCGATCGTCAGCTTCATGCCGATCTTCCTCATCGGTGTGGTGTTCGGTCTCGCGATGGACTACCAGGTGTTCCTCGTCTCGCGTATGCGCGAGGAATTCGTTCACGGAGCCGCCGCCAAGGATGCCGTCGTCAACGGGTTCAAGTACGGCGCACGCGTGGTCACCTCGGCTGCGGTCATCATGATCTCGGTGTTCGCCGCATTCATCGCCGAGCCGGACTCGTTCATCAAGTCCATCGGATTCGCGCTCGCCGCGGCCGTGTTCTTCGACGCGTTCGTCGTGCGGATGGTGCTGATTCCGTCGGTGATGGCACTGATGGGCGACAAGGCCTGGTGGCTGCCGAAGTGGCTGGACAAGATCCTGCCCAACGTCGACATCGAAGGTGCCAAGCTGAAGACGGCACCAGAGAAGGACGCCCGAGTAACGGTCTGAGCCGGTCGGCCGAAGATTACCCGCAACACTCGAAAAACGGAGAGACTGTTATCCATGTGTACGAGTAATCTTCGGCCATCATGCTGATTCCCCTGCTGCGCACGTATCTGGCTCCGTACAAGATGCCGATCGTCGCGCTGGTTCTGCTGCAATTGGTCGCCACGCTGGCGGCCCTGTTCCTGCCCAGTCTCAACGCCGACATCATCGACAAGGGTGTGACCACCGGCGACACCGGCTACATCCTCTCGGCCGGTGGCGTCATGTTGCTGGTGTCGGCGGTGCAGATCATCAGCTCGGTCGCGGCGGTGTTCATCGGTGCGCGCGCAGCCATGGGTGTCGGACGCGACCTGCGCGGTGCCATCCTGCATCGCGTCGGTACGTTCTCCGCCCGTGAGGTCGGCCAGTTCGGTGCGCCGTCGCTGATCACCCGCAACACCAACGACGTTCAGCAGGTGCAGTTGGTGATCGTCATGGGGTTCACCATCGTGGTGATGGCCCCGATCATGTGCGTCGGCGGCATCGTGATGTCGCTGCGCGAGGATCTCGGGCTGTCCTGGATCCTGCTCATCGCAGTACCGGGACTGGCCATCTCGATGGGTCTGATCATCGTCAAGATGGTGCCGGCGTTCCGCTCCATGCAGAAGCGCATCGATGCCGTCAATCGCGTTCTGCGTGAACAGATCACCGGCATCCGCGTGGTACGGGCGTTCGTTCGCGAGGACTTCGAGGTCGACCGTTTCGGGGCGGCCAACAGCGCGCTCACCGATACCGCCCTTCGCGTCGGACGGCTCATGGCCCTGATGTTCCCGACGGTCATGCTCATCAGCAACGTCACCAGCGTCGCCGTCATCTGGTTCGGCGGCCACGCGATCGACGACGGCACGATGCAGATCGGCTCTCTCACAGCACTTCTGAGCTACATCATGCTGATCCTCATGTCGGTGATGATGGCGTCGTTCATCGCGATGATGGTGCCCCGTGCGTCGGTGTGCGCCGATCGCATCAGCGAGGTACTCGCCACCGAATCCTCGGTCGTGTTGCCCGACAAGCCGAAGACGTTCACGTCCTCGCCGGGAACGGTCGAGCTCGTCAACGCCGAATTCTCCTTCCCCGGGGCCGAATATCCGGTGCTGTGCGGGGTGAACCTGCGGGCCGAGGCCGGCAAGGTCACCGCCATCATCGGCGGTACCGGCTCGGGAAAGTCCACTCTCGTCAACCTGATTCCGCGACTGATCGACGTCACCGGCGGTGAGGTACGCGTCGGCGGGGTCGACATTCGTGAACTCGATCTGGACCTGCTGCGCTCGGAGATCGGTCTGATTCCGCAGAAGCCGTACCTGTTCTCGGGCACCATCGCGAGCAACCTGCGCTACGGCAAATCCGACGCCACCGACGCGGAACTGTGGGAGGCACTCGAGATCGCCCAGGGTGCCGACTTCGTTCGGGCCATGCCCGAGGGACTGGAAACACCCGTCGCGCAGGGCGGTACGACGGTCTCCGGCGGTCAGCGGCAACGCCTCGCCATCGCCCGCGCGTTGGTCCGCAAACCCAGCATCTATCTGTTCGACGACTCGTTCTCCGCGCTGGACCTCACCACCGACGCCAATCTGCGTGCGGCGCTGAAGGCAGTGACGCGAGATGCGTGCATGATCGTTGTCGCTCAACGCGTCTCGACCATCATCGACGCCGATCAGATACTCGTACTCGACGACGGAAAGCCGGTAGGTGTGGGTACCCACGACCAATTGATGGCCGATTGCCCCACCTACGCCGAGATCGTCGACTCGCAGCACGCCGTGGGTGCACTGTGACCGCGCAGGTGGAGAAGGCGGAAGAGGAAGACATCGCTCCCGTCTCCAAGACTGTGAAGCCGGGAACCAAGGCCCGCAACTTCAAGGGCTCGTTCAAACGACTGATCGGCCTGCTCGCTCCCGAGCGAGTGCTCCTGTCGATCATGCTGGCGTTCGGTATCGCCAGCACCGTCCTGACCGTCGCCGCGCCCAGCGTCCTCGGACACGCGACGGACCTCATCTTCAACGGTGTGGTCGGCCGCGAGCTCGATCCGGGTCAGACCAGAGACCAGGCCATCGACCAGCTGCGCGCCCAAGGCAACGACTCCATCGCGGATCTGGTGTCCGGCACGAACCTGACTCCCGGAGCCGGAATCGACTTCGGTGCAGTCGGAACCGTACTGATGTGGGTCCTGGTTCTGTATGTGCTCTCTGCGGTGCTGGCCTGGGCGCAGGGATACATCCTCAACATCGCGCTGCAGCGTCGAATCCTGTTGCTGCGCGGCAGCGTCGAAGCGAAGGTGCATCGACTGCCGCTGAAGTACTTCGACAACAATGCTCGCGGCGAGACGCTGAGCCGCGTCACCAACGACATCGACAACGTCTCGACCAGCCTGCAGCAGACGCTGAGCCAATTGATCACCGGCATCCTCACCGTCCTGGGCATCCTCGGCGTCATGATCTGGATCTCGCCGTTGCTCGCTCTCGTTGCGGTGCTGACCATTCCGGCGTCGTTCGCGGTCACCGCCGTCATCGCCAAGCGTTCACAGCCGCACTTCGTCGCGCAGTGGAAGCACACCGGCAAGCTCAACGCGCAGATCGAAGAGACCTACACGGGCCACGAGATCGTCAAGGCCTTCGGCCGTCAGGCCGACGTGGAACGCGAATTCGGCGACCGCAACGAGAAGCTGTTCCAGTCGAGCTTCCGGGCGCAGTTCATCTCCGGCATGATCATGCCCGTCATCATGTTCCTCGGGAACATCAACTACGTGGTCATCGCCGTCGTCGGCGGGCTGCGGGTGGCGTCGGGCACGCTCACGCTCGGTGAGGTGCAGGCGTTCATCCAATACTCGCGTCAATTCACGCAACCGCTCACCCAGGTGGGTTCGATGGTCAACCTGGTGCAGTCGGGTGTGGCGTCCGCCGAGCGCATCTTCGAGGTGCTCGACGCCGAGGAAGAGGACGCGGACCCGGTCGATGCCGTTCGACCCACTCAGCGCCGAGGACGCGTCGAATTCGAGAACGTCTCGTTCGGCTACTCGCCCGACCGCCCGCTGATCGAGAACCTGTCGCTGGTTGCCGATCCCGGGCATCTGGTCGCGATCGTCGGACCGACCGGTGCTGGCAAGACCACGCTGGTGAACCTGATCATGCGGTTCTACGAGATCGACTCCGGCCGTATCACCCTCGACGGCGTCGACACCATGAAGATGACCCGCGAAGAGCTGCGCGCCCGTACCGGAATGGTGCTGCAGGACACCTGGCTGTTCGGCGGAACCATTCGCGACAACATCGCCTACGGCGACCCGAGTGCCAGCGAAGAGGAAATCCTCGAGGCCGCGCGGGTGAGCTACGTCGACCGATTCGTGCACTCGTTGCCCGACGGCTACGACACGATCATCGACGAGGAAGGCAACAACGTCAGCGCCGGTGAGAAGCAGCTCATCACCATTGCCCGCGCCTTCCTGGCCAAGCCGCTGATCCTCATCCTCGACGAGGCCACGAGCTCCGTCGACACCCGCACCGAACTGCTGGTGCAGAAGGCCACCGCAAAGCTGCGCACCGATCGCACCAGTTTCGTTATCGCGCATCGGCTTTCCACAATCCGCGACGCGGACACCATCGTGGTGATGGAGAACGGCAGCATCGTCGAGCAGGGCAATCACGAGGAACTGCTCGCGGCCAGGGGTGCCTACTTCCGGCTGAATGCGGCTGGAGCGGCTGCGCCGCAGGTGCACGGCAATTCGTAGCAGGCTACGAATTTCCACTCACAAGCCGCGGAGCGGCATACTGACGCGGTGAGTTCCTCCAGTTTCGGCTTCGATATCGGCACCCGGCTCGACGGTGAGCTCGGTCGTACCGGCACCATCCACACTCCGCACGGTGACATCGCCACCCCCGCGTTCATCGCGGTGGGTACCAAGGCGACCGTCAAAGCAGTGCTGCCGGAAGCGATGAAGGAACTCGGCGCGCAGGCGGTGCTCGCCAATGCGTACCACCTGTATCTGCAGCCGGGCTCGGACATCGTCGACGAGGCGGGTGGGCTGGGCAAGTTCATGAACTGGGACGGGCCGACATTCACCGACAGCGGCGGATTCCAGGTGATGTCCCTCGGCGTCGGCTTCAAGAAGGTCATCTCGATGGACGCCTCGCGGGTGGAGTCCGACGACGTCATCGCCGAGGGCAAGGAACGCCTCGCGCATGTCGACGACGACGGGGTGACGTTCAAGTCCCACCTCGACGGCTCCAAGCATCGCTTCACCCCCGAGGTCTCGATGCAGATTCAGCATCGCCTCGGTGCCGACATCATGTTCGCGTTCGACGAACTGACGACGCTGATGAATACCCGCGGCTACCAGGAGAAGTCGGTCGATCGGACGCAGGCGTGGGCCGAGCGGTGCGTCCTCGAACACGAACGGCTCACGGTCGAGCGCGCCGACAAGCCGTACCAGGCCCTGTTCGGGGTGGTCCAGGGCGCGCAGTACGAGGATCTGCGACGCAAGGCTGCACACGATCTCGAGACCATCACCGGAGAGACCGGCAGAGGATTCGACGGCTACGGCATCGGCGGCGCACTCGAGAAGCAGAACCTCGGCACCATCACCCGGTGGGTGAACGAGGAACTGCCCGAGCACAAGCCGCGTCACATGCTCGGCATCAGCGAGCCGGACGACTTCTTCACGGCCATCGAGAACGGTGCCGACACCTTCGATTGCGTCAATCCCTCACGGGTGGCGCGTAATGCGGCGATCTACGTGCCGACGGGCCGTTTCAACATCAACACCGCCAAGCATCGACGCGACTTCACCCCGATCGACGACAGCTGCGACTGCTACACCTGCGCGCACTACACCAAGGCGTACATCCATCACCTGTTCAAGGCCAAGGAGATGCTTGCCTCGACGCTGTGCACCATCCACAACGAGCGCTTCACGGTCAAGCTCGTCGACGACATCCGCGCCTCCATCGAGCAGGGACGCTTCCCAGAGTTCAAGACCGAGTTCCTGGGTCGGTTCTATGCTGCGAAGACTGCGTGAGCTGATCTTCGAGCTCCGAAATGCGCTGTAGCAGTTCCTGTTCCCGCTCGACTGCCTTGCGCTGGTAGACCTCGGACAGCTCCGCGAGGTAATTCGCGTCGTAGCGGGGAATGATGCTGCGGGTGCAGTTCCAGTCGAAGGCCTCGACGTCGATGACGACGCTGCGTTCGCACGTGGCGGCGACGGTCGTGTCGCCGATCCTTCTCAGTCGGTACAACAGTTCGGGATTGTCCGCCGCTTCGACGGTACGGGCCCGCCCGTAGAGCTTGAGACGTTGCCGCAGAGGGTAATTCACCAGAAACAGTGCGACGCGGTCATCGTGGTCGAGATTGGCCGCCGTGACGTACTGGTGGTTTCCGGCGAAGTCGGCGAAGCCGAGCGTGTGATCGTCGAGGACCTGCAGAAAGCCCTTCGGTCCACTTCGATACTGGATGTAGGGCCACCCGGTCTCGGCGACGGTGGCGATCTGGAACTGATCCAACGCGCGAATCATGGCCTTCTCGCGAGTGTCGAGAGGCGTCGGGCCGTCGTCGGGACGCTCGGTCTGCGAGCCGTAGGCGGTGTAGCTGCCGTCGACCTTCTGCCGCGCAATCGCGGCAGGGCCGAACATCAAGTGGTGATAGTGGTTGTTCTGCGGCATCTCACGGTGTCCTGGGATCGGTCAGTTCGGTCTGCATGGTGTCGACGAGCTCGCCGACGAAGCTCTCGAACTCCGCGAGCATGTCGGGTGGGTACCGGGCCATCATCGTGTCGAGACGGTTACCCAGGGGGCCGAAGAACTCGTCGGCCATCTCGTGCACGCTGGACCCACTTCGTAGTGTCACGGTACGTCGATCGGTGCCCTCTCGTGTGCGCCGAACGTGTCCGGCCCGTTCGAGTCGGTCTATCAGTGTCGAGGTGGCCCCTGAGGTGAGTTGTACTCGCTCTGCCAGTCGAGACGGGGACAACGGGACGCCGCGTTCTTCGGCGTAGACGATCTCCATCAGCGCTTCTCCGTCGGTGGGATGCAGTCCGGACCACTGGGCGAACCGTCGGCTGAATTGATTGAAGGCGGATCCGTACGTTCGCAGCGCCTCCATCAGGCGGGTTCGTTGTTCGGCAATGTCGGACCGATCGTCGCTCATCGAATCGCCTCGCTTCTGCTGCGTGGTGCCCCGCGTGCACGGAGCTGCGTTGACAATCTACCGATCCCCGATATAACTTCACGATAAAGTAACTTTACGGTGGAGGTAGTTCGATGACGATGTCCCATTCGTTGCGCCGTTGGCTCGGTCTGATCGCCATCGCGCTCGGTGTCGCGCTCATCGTCGTCGACACCACGATCGTCAACGTGATCGTGCCCTCGATCATCGACGATCTCGGTATCGATTCCGCTCAGGCGCAATGGATTCAGGAGTCCTACGCCATCGTTTTCGCCGCGCTGCTCCTGCTGGTCGGCCGCATCTCCGACATCGTGGGTGCACGAAGAGTCTTCGTGACAGGCGTCGTTGTCTTCGGAATCTCGAGTCTGTTGGCCGGTGTCGCCACCAGTGGCGAGTTGTTGATCGGAGCCAGGTTTCTCCAAGGTGTGGGTGGCGCGCTGATCCTGCCGACGTCGTTGGCGCTACTGAATGCGACGTTCACCGGGAAGGCCCGGGGGCAGGCGTTTGCGGTGTGGGGCTCGACAATCGGAGCTGCGTCGGCCCTCGGCCCACTCCTCGGTGGATGGCTTGCAGAACACGCATCGTGGCGTTGGGCATTCGGCATCAACATCCCCCTCGTCGCCCTCATTCTCGTCGCTTCGCTGTTGTTCATCGATCGGTCACCGCGTGGATCCGGACGAATCGACTCACTCGGTGCGGTGCTGTCGATCGCCGGACTCGGACTGTTGGCGTTCGGGCTCATCGAAGGGCGCACATACGGCTGGGTTGTGTCCACGGAGCCATTCGAGTTGTTCGGGGCGACCTGGGGCGTGGGCGTCTCCGTGGTGTTCGTGTCGTTGGCGCTGTCCGTATTGTCGTTGGCGGCCTTCGTTGTTCGACAACGAGCCCTCAGCCGCGGTGCCGATACGAACAAGGCCTTGATGGACACCCGCCTGTTCTCCATCGCTTCGTTCCGCGGTGGCAATATTGCGACACTGCTGATCGGGCTGGGTGAGTTCGGAATCATCGCCGTACTACCGTTGTGGCTGCAATTCACGTTGGGATACAGCGCAGTCCAGGCCGGTGCCATGCTCGTTCCCATCGCGATCGGCAGCTTCGTCGCCAGCGGGGCGAGTTTCGCTCTCGCAGCCTCGCTTTCGCCGTTGAACCTGGTTCGGATCGGGCTGGGCCTCGAGGTGGTCGGGCTTGCCGGGCTGGGGTTTGTCGCGGCGGTGGACAGTCCGTGGTGGCACATCGCGATCGTGTTGTTCTTCTATGGGATCGGTGTTGGATTCGCAACTGCTCAGGTTACGAATGTCGTTCTCGACGACGTGCCCACCGCCAGTGCCGGTCAGGGATCCGGAATTCAGAGTGCCTTCCGGCAACTGGGTTCCGCCCTGGGCATCGCGGTGCTGACGACGACCTTCTTCACCACTCTGGGCTCGCAGGTACGTGACTCGCTCACGGGAGTTCCGGATGCCGAGATGCTGGCGCGGTCGATCACCGACAGTGCAGGCGGAGCTATCGCCGGATTTGCGAGCCTCCCCGAAACGGAGTTCGTCGCCGACGCCGCGCGTGACGCTATGACGCACGGGGTCAACCTGGGAGGGTTCATCGCAGCCGGCTTCGTCGCGTTCGGACTGCTTGCCACCGCTCTGATTCCGAACCGACCAGCGCAGTCGGTTCCGCGGAGCGACGCGCACGAGGATGTCGCAGCATGACGGCGTCGGGTGGCGACGAACAGGATGAGGATCGGGAAAGCGCTCGTCCGGCGACGTTTCTGGACATGTTCGTTGCACTGGATGCAGCCCTCCGCAACCCCGACGAGAACGGGATCGAACGCGGGACTCGCTGATCGTGGTACTACTGAATGTGTAGTAATTCGTGATGCTTGGGGGGACCACCATGTTCGACGCCCTGCCGCTGACTTCGTCGCAGGCCGACATCTGGCTGGCCCAGCAGTTCATGCCCGACGTTTCGTTCGCGATTGCGTACTACGTCGACATCGTCGGCACCGTGAACGTCGACACCCTGGCTGCCAGCGGCAGCACGGCGCATCGAGAATTTTCCTCGTCGACGATGCGAATCGCCGAGGTCGACGGCATTCCGATGCAACGATTCGTGGACGCGGATACCGAGGCGGTGGAGATTCTCGACTTTCGTGAACACGAACGTCCGGTAGAAACAGCCCGACAGTGGATGAACGACGACTGCCGAACGCCCTTCTCGATGGACGGACAGCTGGTGCGCTTGCGGGTTCTGCGCGTCGGGGACGACCGTGTGTTCTGGTACACCCGAGCCCACCACATCGCGCTCGACGGTTATGCGTCGATGAAGGTGCTCGAGCGGGCGGCGACGCTGTACTCGGCAATGCTCGGTGGCGTCGAGCCCGAGCCGATCGATGCCACTTCACCGGCCGAGCTCCTGGCCGAGGACGAACGCTACCGAACGTCCACCCGCGCGCGACGCGATCGGGCACATTGGGCGTCCGCCGATCTGGGTTGTGGTGCGCCATGGGGGCGAAGTGCCCAGCCTGCATCGGTGCCGATCGTCGTCGGCGAGGATCGATCGATCTCTCGGACCGCTTCGGGTCGTGCGACGTCGACGGTGGTGATCGCCGCGTTCGCCGCGTACCTGGCGAGTATGAACGACGCCGACGACGTGGATCTGTCGTTGCCTGTCTCTGCGCGGCCGACAGCACTGCTGCGTCGGGCCGGGTCGTCGTTGTCTCATGTGGTGCCGTTGCGGTTGCCGGGCGTCGGATCGGCGACGGTGAACAACGTGGTCAAGTCGGCCGAGGTGGCGATCGGAGCCGTACTTCGGCGTCAGCGCAGCCGACCACCGGTGTCCGAGAGTGGACATGCACTGCGCGCAGGGCGTTTCGGGCCGACGATCAACGTGATGATGTTCGCGAACACTGTGGCCGTCGGCGACTTCGACGGTGAGATCGACATTCTGACCACCGGCCCGGTGTCGGACCTCGCCGTCAACATCTATCCCGGTCGAGGTGGAGAGCGGCCACGCATCGACTTCGAGGCCAACTCGAACGTCTACACACCGAGTGACCTCGCTCGCCGCCACGAACGGTTCCTGCGTTTCCTCGACCTTTTCGCCGACTCCGGCTGCGGGGACACGGCGGTGGCGGACCTGGACCTGTTCTTGCCGGAGGAGCCGCGTGCGACACCCGCGTCGGTCGGTGCCGCCTCGACGGAGCCGGGATCGCTGAACGACGTACTCTCGACGGTAATCACGCAGCACGGCAATCGAATTGCGATCCAGGATGCGGAGGTGTCGGTCACCTACGCAGAGTTGGACACGAGAGTCGCCGCACTCGCATCAGCCTTGACTGCCCGAGGAATCGGCACCGAGGACCGGGTCGCCGTGCGCATCGGCCGATCCGTCGAGGGAGTCGTCGCGTTCTGGGCGATCGCACGAGTGGGTGCGGTGTACGTCCCGGTAGACCCCAGCCACCCCCGCGAGCGAGCGGAGTTCGTGATGCGAGACAGCGGAGCGGTGGTGGGCCTGTGCAGCGGAGGCGGCCAGTTCGGTGAGGTGGAGTGGTTGGACCTCGATGATGTTCTCGCGGAGGGTGGCCCGGGTGATGAATCCACACCGACGGCACCGCACCGAGCGGCATACGTCATCTACACCTCCGGCTCCACCGGCACTCCCAAGGGCGTCGTCGTCACCCACGATGGCATCGCCGCTCTGGTGCAACAGATTCGGAGCAGCTACGACCTCGACGTCGAGTCACGAGTCTGTCATCTGGCCTCGCCCGGATTCGACACGGCCATCGTCGAAGTGTTGGCCGCAGCGACCGCAGGCGCGGCAGTGGTGATCGCGCCGCCGGACAGCTACGGCGGCGCAGAACTGTCGGAACTGATTGCCCGGCAGAAAATTACACATCTGCTGATCACACCCTCCGCACTGGCGACGCTGGATCCCGCAGCACTGGCGGGCGTCGGGACCATCGTCATCGGCGGTGAAGCGGCCCCGCAGGATACGGTCGACCGCTGGTCGGTGGATCGACGACTGCTCAACGCGTACGGCCCCACCGAGACGACCTGCAGTGTCACCATGACGGCGCCACTGAACCCGGGCAGCGCAGACGGGATCGGTCGAGCCATGGTGGGGGCGGTGATTCACCTCCTCGATCGAACTCTGCGGCCCGTTCCGTCGGGTGCGGTCGGCGAGATCTACATCGAGACCCTCGGCGTCGCGCGAGGATATCTCGGTCGCACGCCGGATACAGCGGCGCGCTTCGTCGCGAACCCGTTCAGCAGTGCAGGACTGCGGATGTTCCGCAGCGGAGATCGGGCGCGTCTGCGCGGCGACGGGACGCTGGAATTCCTCGGCCGCTCCGACGATCAGATCAAGATTCGAGGAAATCGCGTCGAACTGGGGGAGATCGACGCAGCGTTACGATCGCTTCCCGAGGTTGCTGCAGCGTCATCGGCTCTGCGACGCAGCCGCACCGGGGACGCCCGTATCGACGGTTACGTCGTGGCCGGCCGCAGCGAACAGGTGCTCGACACCGAACGCATTCGTCGGGATCTCGCGGGGCGATTGCCTGCCCACATGGTGCCGGCGACCATCTCGATCCTCGACGAGATTCCGCTGACGCTCAATCGCAAGGTCGATCGCGGCGCACTCCCTGTTCCCAGCCCGACCGCGCGGTCGACCGGTACTCCGATCGAGCCGTCCGGTGCCACCGAGGACATGGTGGCGGCAGCGTTCGCACGGATCCTCGGCCGCGACGGTATCGATTGCGCGGCATCGTTCTTCGATCTCGGAGGTGACTCGTTGGCGGCGACCAGAGTCGTCGGATCGGTGCGGGCCGAGGCTTCGGTCGAGATCGGTGTGCGAGATCTCGCCGAGGCCCCGTCCGTTCAGGCCTTGGCGGCACGAATAGACGAGCGTCGTCTGGTTGGGCGGCAACAAAATTCGCGGCCCGAACGCGGAATGGCGGAGGGCGTAGTTGCAATTCCGCTCGCTCCGCAGCAACGCCACATCGATCGAAGCGCACGGCTTCCAGTATCCAACCTGCCGTTCACGGTCACGATTTCCGGGGAGTTCCACGCAGCAGCAGCCTCACAAGCGATGACCGACCTGATCGATCGGCACCACACCCTGCGGACGCACTACCCGGATGTCGACGGGGTTTCGGTGCAGGTTGTCGAGCCGGATTCGGCGAAGGCTGTACCGAACCTCGATGTTGTCGACTTCGATGACCATGCGGTGGTGCAGACGCTCGAGCACCCCTTCGACGTGCGCACCGAGTTCCCGATCCGGGCTCGCCTGTTCGCGGTTGCGCCCGACCGCCATGTACTCGCGTGCGCCGTTCACCACAGTGCGGCGGACGGTTGGTCGCTGGGGCTGTTGGCGTCGGATTTCGTCCTGGCGTATCACGCCAGGATCGCGGGCACCGCACCGTCGTGGCCCGAACTACCGCTGCAGTACGCCGATTACAGCGTCTGGGCCGCCGACCGCGACGTGTCGGCCGATCTCGACTTCTGGCGCACGGAACTGGCAGACATGCCCAGCTCGAGAGGCTTGCCGTTGGACCGACCGCGCAGGCAGGAATGGGACTTCACCGGCTCCCGCACGTCGCTTCGTTTCGACGCAGACGCCACCGAGAGAATGTCGGATCTGGCGCAACGTTGCGGGACAGGCCGATTCACCGTGCTTCGTGCGGCGCTGTTGATCTTGCTCGCAGAGACGACGACATCGACCGACCTCGTCGTCGGAACCCCGGTGGCCGGCCGCGACGACCCGAGACTCGAGCAGCTGGTCGGTACCTTCACCAATACCGTTGCGATACGGACGAACATCGGGTCCGCAACGAGCGTCGAGGACGTTGTGCAGTCGGCTCGGGTCAGTGAACTGCGTGCTTTCGACCACGCATCGGTACCGTTCGAGGACGTCGTCGCCCACCTCGGTGCCCAGTCGACGGAGGCGCGGCATCCGATCTTCCAGGTGGCGCTGTCGTTGGATGTCTTCACCGCCGCAGCCTTCGACGTCGGGGACGTGCGATTCGAGATCACGCCGCGGCCCCTCGACATCGCCAAGTGCGACCTTCACTTCCACGTCACAGAACATCGAGACAATGAAGGTGAGGCTATCGAGAGTTCGGTCGATATCGTCTATCCCACAACACTGTTCGACGCTGATACCGCGCTGGAGTTGGGCCGGTGTTTCGAGCGGATCGTGCACGCGATGGTCGCAGCTCCGGACTCGGCGTGGCGGGATCTGCTCGCGATCGAACCGCCGACGTAGTTACTACACGGTGTGTAGCATGTGCGGTGCGTGAGGTGCACGCGACTTCGAAGCCAGCGGGAGAACGTATGTCTACCTTCAACGGCCTTCCGGCCCACATTCTGCTCGTTCACTTCATCGTGGTGCTGGCACCGCTGACCGCGATCCTCGCCGTCGCCGCCAGCATCTGGTCCGGCGTGCGCAGCCGGCTCGTGTGGCTCATCGCAGCCCTGGCGGTGATCACCCTGGTGCTCACTCCACTGACGACGGAGGCAGGCGAGTGGCTCGAGAAGCGTGTCCCCGAGACCGCGGCCGTCGAACAGCACACCGAGATCGGTGACTGGATGATCTACTTCTCGGTCGGCTTGGTGATCGTCGCTGCGTTGCTCGTGTTCCTGCACCTTCGTGAGCGTCGCGGCAACGCGCCTGTGCGGTGGCAGTCGATCGCAGTGGTGGTGTTGGCAGTGGTGATCGGAGCGACCACAATCGTGCAGGTGTACAGAATCGGAGAGTCCGGCGCGCGCGCCGCGTGGGACGACGTATCGGTGACCGCCGGCGATGAGTGAGCCTGAGCCGAGCCTGCACGAGCACGAACCACACGGAGATCTGTCCGGTCGGTTGAACTGGCTGCGGGCCGGGGTGCTGGGTGCCAACGATGGCATCGTCTCCACCGCCGGTCTGGTCGTCGGTGTCGCTGCTGCCACCACCGACCGCGGGTCGCTGCTGACCGCGGGCGTTGCTGGCCTTGTCGCGGGGGCTGTATCCATGGCGCTCGGGGAGTACGTGTCGGTGAGCACGCAACGTGACGCCGAACGTTCTCTGCTGATCAAGGAGCGGCGGGAACTGGCAGAAGAGCCCGAGGAGGAGTTGGCGGAACTGGCTGCGCTCTACGAGGCCAAGGGGCTCTCGACCGAGACCGCGCAGAAGGTTGCGCAGGAGCTGACCGACCACGATCCGTTTGCTGCACACGTCGACATCGAATTGGGAATCGACCCGGATGCGTTGACCAATCCGTGGCAAGCGGCCGCGTCGTCGGCGGTGTCGTTCATCAGCGGTGCCCTTCTGCCGTTGCTCTCGATCCTGCTTCTGCCTGCTTCTCAACGCATTCCGGTCACATTCGTCGTCGTGTTGCTGGCTCTGGCGTTGACCGGAACCATCAGCGCACGCCTCGGTGGAGCGCCGAGTCGCCCGGCGGTGACTCGAATCGTGATCGGTGGCGCGATCGCGATGGCCGTCACGTATGCGATCGGCCAACTGGCGGGCGTCGCGGGTATCTGAGATCAGCGAAAGATCGCTGTCGCCGCTTCGCCGGTTTCCGGTGCGATGACGTCCTGGACGACGTCGAACAGCGATACCGAGATGACCGCGAACGTCAGAATCAAGATCACTCCGGCGGCGAAGACTCGGCGATCCTGACGCGACGGCGGTGGTTCGCTCAGGGCCCGCACCCGGCGTACGACATCTCCGCCCGTGCCGGCGAGGGTGCGCGGACCCCGCTCGACGTGGGCACGCAGCAGAGCGATTCTGGCGATGGCGGACAACGTGTCCGGCCGACTGTGTGCCGCTGCGCTCTCGTCCGCATGACGCTCCGCAGCGTGGCGCACCCTGGCGGCGATCGGTTGCAGGATCGGGTCGAATTGCGTTGCGATCTCGCACATCTGGATCCAGAAGCTGTGGCGGTGTCGAAGATGCGCATGTTCGTGCTCGATCACTGCGCGTAACTCGTTGTCCGACAGCGCCTGTGCAAGTCCCGTCGTGATCACGACGGCACCGCCGCCGGAAGGAACGGCGAACGCGTCGGGCATGTCGGTCTCGACGAGCACGACGCCGCCCGATTCCCGTGCCTGCGCCCCGAACTCGGATGCGATGGACGACCCCACGGCGACGCGTCGAACATGTTGTGTCACTTCGAGAATGCGCCACAGAATCCATACGGCGATACCGGCACCCAGCGCTACCGATGCGATCTCGCCCGACGCCAGCAGCACCGCCGCGAGTGCCGCCATCGACGACAGGACCGCGAAGGCGGTGACCACGGACAGCAGTGGAAACAGGACGACGGCGGTCTGTGGGTTCAGTCGCCGGTCGATGTGCTCGGATCCGAATCGGAGACCGATCGACAGCAGCCACGGGAGGGCTGCAACGACCAGCAGGAGGGTCATGGCCGAGTCTCGTCGGCCTTCGCCAACAGGCTGCGCAGCGTTGCCTCGTCCTCGGGGTCGAGTGAGGCGACGAAGCTGGCCAGCACGTCGGCGCGTTCTGGTCTGGCTCCGAGCTCGGTGCGCATGCGCATTGCAGCCCGAAGCGCGGGGATCTCGTCGACCGGAGCGTTGAGGGTGTAGACGAAGGACCGCCCACGGCGCTCGCGATCGACGAGGCCTTTGCCGTGCAACCGCACCAGTGCGGTCATGACGGTGGTGTGGGCCAGGTCGGACCCGAGATGCTCGCGAGCCTGGGCCACCGACAGTTCCGTGTGCGCGCCGAGCAGCTCGAGGATCGATTCCTCCAACTGTCCGGACGCTCTACGCACTGCACTTCCTCACTCGAGTCGATTACTTCGAGGATAGGCCACGTTCACGCCCGTCTTCGAGGCGTGGATATGTCACTGATCTAGCGGGCGGCGTGATCGTGTAATACTCTTGGCCCTGTCGGACCACCACCTCGAGGACTAGTCATGGGCGTCGAAGCCAATACTCGCGCGATAGAGAAGAATGTCGTCACCGACTTCAGTGACCGCATGAGCTACAGCGCGTACCTGGACCTCGACACTCTGCTCAGCGCCCAGAAGCCGGTGAGTAGACCGGAGCATCACGACGAACTGCTGTTCATCATTCAGCACCAGACCACCGAGCTGTGGCTCAAGCTGGTCATTCACGAGACGCTGGCCGCCAGAGCGGCTCTGGACGTCGACGACATCGGCACCGCACTCAAATGTGTCGCCCGGGTCAAACACATCCAGAAGACACTGACCGAGCAGTGGTCGGTGCTGGCGACATTGACCCCGACGGAGTACTCGCAGTTCCGCGACTTCCTCGGTAACTCCTCGGGTTTCCAGTCGTACCAGTACCGGGCGGTGGAATTCGTGCTCGGCAACAAGAATGCGGGCATGCTGAAGGTCTTCGAGTCGGATCCGGCTGCGCATGAGCTGCTGTCGACGCTGTTGCATCAGCCGAGCCTGTACGACGCATTGTGGCGGTCGTTGGCGCGGCAGGGGTACGACGTACCGGCATCAGCCCTCGATCGCGACGTCACTGCGGCATACACGTTCAACGAGGACCTGATGCCGCTGATCACATTCGTCTACGAGAACCACACCGAGCACTGGGCGGTGTACGAGGCCTTCGAGGAGTTCGTCGATCTGGAGGAGAACTTCCAGCTCTGGCGCTTCCGTCACATGCGGACGGTGCTCCGTACCATCGGAATGAAGAGCGGAACCGGTGGATCGAGTGGAGTCGGATTTCTGCAGAAGGCGCTGGAGCTCACCTTCTTTCCCGAATTGCTGGCTGTGAGAACGGATATCGGACGATGACGCAACGCGTAGACGAACTGGACGCCCAGGATCCACTCCGTAGCTACCGCGACAGATTCCTCGGTATCGACGACCCGTCGATCAGCGCGTATCTCGATGGAAACTCGTTGGGCCGGCCTACCAAGGCCAGCGTCGAACGGATCAACACCTTCATGACCGACGCCTGGGGTGGACGCCTGATCCGCGGCTGGGACGAGCAGTGGTTCGACCTGCCCGTCACCATCGGCGACGCCCTGGCCGACGCCACCCTGGGAGCCGCGCCCGGGCAGACCACGATCGGCGATTCGACGACGGTGTTGCTGTACAAGCTGGCACGGGCGGCGATCGCCATGCGGCCGGGTCGCACCGAGATCGTCATCGACCGCGACAACTTCCCGACCGATCGCTATCTTCTCGAAGGCATTGCGGCGGAATCGAACATGACGCTGCGATGGATCGAGACGGACCGCCGCGGTGGTATCGAACCGGAACAACTCGCCGAGGTGGTGGGGGAGAACACCGCGCTGGTGGTGATCACCCACGTTGCCTACCGGTCCGGCTTCCTCGTCGACGTGGCCGAGTCGACACGTATCACGCACGAGGCCGGCGCACTGATGCTGCTGGACGTGTGCCATTCCGTCGGCTCGGTGCCGCTCGAATTCGAGTCCTGGGGAGTGGATCTGGCCGTCGGGTGCACCTACAAGTACCTCAACGGCGGTCCCGGATCGCCCGCGTTCGCGTACGTGCGCAGTGATCTTCAGGGCGAGTTCGTCCAGCCGATCTGGGGCTGGATGGGTCGGGCCGATCCGTTCGAGATGGCGCAGGGTTACGTTCCGGCACAGGGTATTCGACGGGTCATCAGTGGAACGCCGTCGGTGTTCGGCATGATCGCGATGCAGGACACCATCGAGATGATCGCCGAGGTGGGGATGGACGCGATACGCGCGAAGTCCGTTGCGCTCACCGAGTATGCCCTCGAACTGGTGCGTGAGATGTTGGTGCCGTTGGGAGTGGAGATCGCCTCACCCGAGGATTCGACGCGACGCGGCGGGCACGTCACCATCGACCATCCCGAGTTCGAGGCCATCACCGCTCGTCTGTGGAAGCGAGGTGTCATCCCGGATTACCGCGCGCCACAGGGTATTCGATTGGGCCTGAGTCCACTGAGCACCTCGTATCGCGAGGTGTACCTGGGAATCGTGGCGATCCGTGACGAACTCCGCGCCTAGCACCGCCGGGGCAATTCTCGACGATTTCGACTCTCGTCCGGGAAGCGCCACCTCACTGGTTCGCACGGTGCTCGGGGCGTACGTTCGGCCCCTCGGAGGGTGGTTTGCCATCGCCGACTTCGTCGTGTGGATGGATGCGGTCGGAGTGGCACCGGAGAGTACGCGCATCGCGATGACCAGGCTGAAGAAGAAGGGCGTCGTCGAATCCGATAATCGTGAGGGCCGCACCGGCTATCGCATCACCGAGCAGGCCGACACCATGTTCGCGCGCGGTGACGGTCGGATCTTCGGGTTCCGTCGGATGGCCGACGGCGATCCGTTCCGGCTCATCTCGTTCACCATTCCGGAGACGCAACGTGCCGCGCGCCACCAACTGAGGCGTCGACTCACCGCAATCGGATGCGGAACGGTCTCACCCGGTTTGTGGATCGCGCCCGAATACCTCGCGCGTGAGGCGGGCGACATCATCGACGCATTGGAGTTGTCGGAATACGTGACGAGCTTCGTGGCCTCCGAGGTAGCGCCACCGGCCACACTGCGTGAGAGCGCCGCCCAGTGGTGGCCCCTGGCGGGCATCGCCGCTCGGCATCGGGCATTCCTTGCCGCTCACGACGGCGGGTCGCCGGCCCGGAACCCCCGCGACGCGTTCGTCACGTTCGTGCCGTTGCTCGACGAGTGGCGCGTCATTCCCTACGTCGACCCGGGCCTGCCTCCGTGCATGACACCGGAGGACTGGCCGGGGACCCGGGCCGTCGCGACTTTCGATGCGGCGCGTGAGCGCTACCTGGAGATCAGTCGGGTATGGGTCGATACGACGGTTCGCGCTTCTTGATGTACGAGATGACGCGATACGTGATCGGCATGACGATGACCTCGGCCAGGGTCTTCCACAGGAATCCGACGATGACGTAGTTGATGAAGTCGGTCCAGGTGCTGATGCCGATGACTCCGGCGGCAATGGAGCAGAAGATCAGGGTGTCGAAGAATTCGCCGACGATGGTCGACCCGATCAGTCGCGCCCACAGGTGCTTTTCCTTGGTGCGTTCCTTGATCTTGACCAGGACGACCGAGTTCAGGAGCTGCCCGACGGTATAGCCGGCGAGACCGGCGAGAACGAGGCGGGGGACGACTCCGACGACGGTTTCGAGGGCCTCTTGGTTCTCGTAGAAGGACGCGGCGGGAAGTTCGATGGCGATCCAGAAGCACACCGAGGTGAGCAGCAACGATCCGAAGCCGAGGTAGATCGCGCGGCGTGCGGCCTTGAAGCCGTACACCTCGCTGAGGACGTCTCCGAGGATGTAGGCGAGGGGGAACAGAAAGAATGCGCCGTCGGTGTTGATCGGCAGGATTTGGAAGGGTCCGAGCATGACGTCGGACGAGGCGAAGAAGGCGACACCTTTGCTGGCGGCCACATTCGAGATCAGCAGCGTCGCGACGAAGAGCGCGACGATGGTGGGGTAGTAACCCCGGCTGATGTGAGCGAATGTGGCCTGCCCAGACTCGGTGCCGCCGTCGGGGGCGGTGTGTTCGGTAGTAGTCACCGCTCGATCCAAGCACCGAGACGACGATGGGCGCGAATCCCGGGTGAGGGATGCGCGCCCATCGAGGCGTATCACCGGTCAGGCGACGCGGCCGCCCACGGTGACGCGGTAGGCGTAGGTGCCGGCGATGATCGTGATCGGAATGGTCACCAGAAGACCGATGCCGAGCAGGATCGCGCCGACGATGTTGAGGCCGAACAGGGCGAGCGCGAGGACGAAGATGGTCCCGCCGTTCGATGCGATCGCCTTGGCGCTGGCCTTGATGGCGGGGATCGGCTCGTCGCCGCGGTCGATGACGAACTGGAAGGTCCACCAGGTGAAGAACGTGACGACGAGTCCTGGGATGACCAACAGGATGTAGCCGATGCCGGTTGCGATGCCCACGAGGACGCCGGCGATGACGATGGCGAAGACGTTGTTGAACTGGAAGAAGGACCCGAAAGCGGGCTTGATCCCGTCCACCTCGTGCAGAGCGCCGCGGACGAGTGCCGCCTGAATGAGGAGGGCGACGACTCCGACGATGACGCTGAAGATCAAGCTGAGGACGAAGTTGTCGGAGGTCAGCACGAAGTTCAGGACGCCCTGGATGATCGCGGCGATCAGGACGATGCCGATCCAGACGAGGGCGTTCTGCTTGAACTTCTCGAAGCCGTATCCGATGGCGGAACCGACCGACAACTGCGTCGGCATCGGCGACTCACCGAACGACGGAGGCGGCGGGTAGTTGCCCTGGGGAGGTGGTGGGTAACCGCCCTGCGGCGGCGGATAGCCACCGGGGTTCTGTGGATCCTTGTCGGGGTCGTAACCGCCTGAGGTCATCGTGTCCTTCTCCCTCGGGAAGAGTTGTCGCGGTCACTGTACGTCCGATCGATCCCGAGTTGGGTCCCGTCACATTGCAACGTGATCTCGATCGGTTCGTGGATCAGGGATTCGCGGGGTCGAACACCCACGGTTCGCGGGGTACCTGCGTCGGCTTCCACCGCTCGAGTAATTCCTCGGCGTTCTTCACGTCGGGCACACCGAGGGAAGTGGTGATGAGTGCCCACGCGTCGGGTCGTTCGCGTAGCGTCACCGCGCCGTCTCGCTTGGCCAGACGCTTGCCCTCGACGTTGAGCGCGAGGGGCACGTGGACGTACGTCGCGGGGGTGAGGCCGAGGAGCTGAGCGAGGTAGCCCTGTCGCGGCGCGGAGGTGAGCAGGTCGTCGCCGCGCACGATCTGATCGACGCCCTGCGCGCCATCGTCGACGACGACAGCCAGGTTGTAGGCGGGCACGCCATCGGATCGACGCAGGACGAAGTCGTCCACCTGGCCTCGGAACAGGCCCTGCAGCTGATCGACGATGGTGAATTCGGTTACCTGTGAACGCAATCGAATGGCAGGTGGGCGGTCCTTCGCTGCTCTCTGGTTTGCGGTGAGGTCGCGGCAGGTTCCGGGATACGCGCCGTCGGGAGCATGCGGGGCGGAGGCGGCCTGGAGGATTTCCCGACGCGTGCAGAAACACTCGTACGTCAGCCCGGCGGCGGTCAGCGTGCGAATCGTGGCGTCGTAAATTTCCCGACGCTCGGATTGCCGCATGATCGGCCCGTCCCAGTCGATTCCGATGGCGGCGAGGTCGTCGAGTTGGCGTTGCTCCGAGCCGGGTTTGACGCGATCGAGGTCTTCGACGCGCATCACGAACCGACGTTCGGTGGAGCGGGCGAAGAGCCAAGCCAGAAGCGCGGTTCGGAGATTGCCGAGATGCAGATCGCCCGAAGGACTGGGGGCGAAGCGTCCGGCGGGCATGAGGACAACTCTAGGTCGAGTGCCGCAGAAGTTGCTCGAGGTGGAGCAGTGAGGTCGCCTCGAGGTCCGGCGCGGTGAAGTGCTGCGGGTAGGTGGTGCCGGTGCGGTTGATCCAGGCCGTGGCCAGTCCGGCACGGTGGGCACCGTCGATGTCCCAGGGGTGGACGGCGACGAGCATGGCCTCGTGGGGTTCGACGCCGCACCGATCGAGTGCGTATCGGTACGACTGTCCGGCGGGCTTCCATGCCCCGGCTTGGTCGACGGACAGCAGCATCTCTGCGTGTTCCAGAACTCCGGCACCGTCGAGCAGTTTTCGAGCAACGCCGACCGCGCCGTTGCTCAGGGTGATCAGCCGAATCTCGAGCGCAGCCAGTGCTCTGATGCCGTCTGCTACGTCGGGATGCACGTCCAGGCCCATGAAGCCGCCCATGATGTGCTCGACGGCGTCGTCGATCTCCCGATTCAGCGCCTCAGGTTGCAGCATCACTGCAAGTAGCCCGGATGCGACGTCCGCGAAGGGCTGCGCCGAGCCGGCTGCGGTGAGGGCGAAGCCGTCACGCAGGACACTCGCGAACCACAGCGACGCGAGTTCGGCGGGGGCTCCCACGTCGGCGAAGCGCTCCGACAACGGCGACATGTCGGACAGCGTTTCGTTGACGTCGAAGACGATCACGCGTGGTCGACGCAGCGCAGGCGAGATGTTCGGGTCGTGGGGATCGTTCACGAACTGAGCTCCTTGTGGTGGTTCTCTTTTTCCTGGGCAACGACGACGCCGCATTCCCGGAAACGTCGATCGGTGTCGCTTCCGAGATCCTCCATCGCGCCAGTATCGCAGCACGCTCCGGCAGGTAGATGGTTGACAAAGCAACTACTTCGGGTACGGTCGAAGTTGTTGACATCGCAACGACTTGCAGGCCGACGGCGCACGTTGCCGAAGCGCCCGGTGAGACGTCAAGAAGTCACGTCCGCCGAGGGCCGACCTGCTCCGCATACCGAAAGGCGTCATCACATGACCAAGATCGCGATCATCTACTACTCGGCAACCGGTCACGGGGCCACCATGGCGAACAAGCTCGCCGACGCAGCCACAGCTGCGGGAGCGGAGGTCCGCGTGCGGCACATCGCAGAGACACGTGACCCGAGCACCTTTGCCGAGAACCCCGCCTGGACGGCGCAGTACGAAGCAACAAAGGATCTTCCGGCTGCCAGCGGCGACGACATCGTCTGGGCCGACGGCGTCATCTTCGGATCGCCGACGCGTTTCGGTAGCACCGCGGGACAGTTCCAGACCTTCATGGACTCGCTCGGTGGCTACTGGGCCAAGGGACAACTTGCGGACAAGGCGTACGCCGCGTTCACCTCCAGCCAGACTTTGCATGGCGGCCAGGAGACGACGCTCACCGGTTTGTACACCTCGCTGATGCACTTCGGCGGCGTCCTGGTCCCGCCCGGATACACCGACGGTCTGAAGTTCGCCGACGGCAACCCCTATGGCGTCAGCCATGTGACCGGGGGCGACAACCAGAACGAACTGGAGGATGCCACGCTTGCGGCCCTCGAGCACATGGCCACCCGCGTGGTCACCGTCGCAACGGCATTGTCGCGGTGAGCAGGACGAGCGGCTCGTAGCTCCATCACTCGGCATCGGGTCACTCAGGGCGGGTTGTGTCCTGGGTGACCCGATGCGATGGATTCCACGAGTTGCTCGATGACCGCTCGCGAGCCTGCCGGTGACGCCGCGTGCGTCAGCAACCCCTCGACGACGAACGTGCTGATGCGGAGCATGGCGTCGGCCGCGTCACCGGACAGGCCTCGGAAAGACCCTCAACCCCTTCGAACTGCGAGATCCGCTCGCCGGCCTGGTACAGAACAACAGCATCGACCGCATACCGAGCGCTCATCGAGTTCGGCCACGTTCTCTGCGAATCGCCCCACTCACGAACTCAATCCGTGACAACAAACCTCGCCCCACGCGGAATCTGCAACCCCGCCGCATCCCCGACCCGCAACGCAGACCCCGCCGCCAACTCCACTTTCACAGTCAGTGACCCCACGGTCACGTCCGCGATGCTGCGAAACCCGGTAGGCCGCAGGTTGGAAACAACCCCACGAATCCCGTTGCCATCCAGAGTGATCAGCTCATGTCGCAACAACAGCACGGCCGGCCCAGCCGGAAGAGAAACCCCGTCGACCTCCAACTCCCCGAGCTCGGAGCGATGCACCCCAACCCCGTCCCACTGACCCTCGATTTCGTTGACCCCACCCATCAGTCGCGACACTGCCAGCGTGCTGGGGCGCGTGTAGGCCGTGGCGATATCGGAGTGATGCTCCAATCGACCGTCGATGAGCACCGCCACCGAATCGGCCAGCACCGCCGCCTCCTGCTGATCGTGAGTGACGAGCAGCAGAGTCTGATCCAACGTCGAACGCAGTTCGCGAACCAGGTCGTGCATCTCGCTGCGCAACAACGGATCCAGTGCACTGAAGGGCTCGTCCAACAACAACACGCGCGGTGAGCCGGCGAGCGAACGCGCCAACGCCACCCGCTGAGCCTGCCCGCCCGATACCTCGGACACCGCACGACCTCCGATATCGCCGAGGTGGACCAGGTCCAGGTACTCCCGGGCACGTTCGCGCGACCGCTTGCGACTGTCCCCGGCGGCGCGGTAGGCGAAGCCGATGTTGTCGAGTACCGACATGTGCGGGAACAACATCGGACGCTGGAACACCATGCCGACCCCGCGATTCTCGGCCGCGACGTCGTTCACCTCGTGTCCGTCGATGCGCACCGTGCCGGCAGTGGGTGAATCGAGTCCCGCGATGAGTCGTAGCGCAGTGCTCTTGCCCGATCCCGACGGCCCGAGAATCGCCGTGCAAGACCCCGGTGACACGGTGAGATCCAACGAATCCAACGCCGCAACCGATTGACCGGCATGGACTTTCGTGAGTCCGTGAACGGACAGTTCGACGCTCATCGTGCACTCCTACGACGCAACCGGGCCAGCATGAGCACCAGCAACAACGGCGGCACCACGGCGGCGACCGACAGCGCAGCCACCACCGAATCGTTGCCGGTCCCGGCAGCGAACGACGCGACGAGAATGGGCACGGTGACCAGTCTGCCTCCACCGATCAGCAGGGTTATCACGTAGTCGCTCCACGCCACGAGGAACGCGAGCAGTGCCGAACCCGCCAACGCCGGAGCCAACAGCGGAATGCGAATCCGTCTCAGCACCATGGCATTCGACGCACCGAGTGTGCGAGCTTCTTCCTCGTAGCCGATGTCGTACGCGCCGAATGCCACTCGCATCAGATACGTCGTGTACGGAATGGCCGCGACGGTCAGCAGAGCGATCACCGCCACCGTGCTCGGAATGCGCGAGCGCAGCACCAGAACGTCGAGCCCCAACGCCACGGCGAACGGGGGTAGAGCCACAGGCGCGAACAGAACACCGGCCACGACAGCAGGAAGGCGCACGGTACCGTTCACCAGGGCGCGAGCGGCCAACGCGCCCAATGGCGTTGCGATGGCGGCGACGGCGAGAGCGAGAAGCGTCGATCGCATGAAAGCATCGGTACCCCCGGCATCGAGGGCGCTGCGAACGCCGTCGAATCCCCATTCCTGGGGAACCGAACCGGGAAACGACCAGCGATTGCTGATGGCCCACAGGACAACCGGAATCAGCGGCAGCAGGAACCACAGGACCAGCACGGCCCGGCCGGCGAAAGGAGGAACGCGATTCATTTCCACGCTGCCGATCTGCGCAGATAATGCAGTGCCACCGCGGCCACAACCACCGTCAGCGCGGTGGCAACGGTCGCCGCAGCAGCAGCCTGCGGACGCGTCTCGAGATCGATCGACGTGAACAGGCGAATCGCCATCACCGACAACGGCTCCGGATACGGGCGACCCAGAATGCGGGCCACCTCGAACGAGCCGACCGTGTAGGCGAACGCGATGGCCGTCGACGCGATCAGTGCGGGCCGAGCCAACGGCAGCGTGACCAAACGGAGCCGAGCCCACCGGCCTGCACCGAGGGTCGCGGCCGTCTCGTCGAATGCTGCTATTCGGGTGGCGAGCGTGCCCGCCACGACGACGGCCACGAAAGCCGATTCCTTCCAGGCGTATTCGAGGACCACGGCGATCCACCACTTCCCACCGACCAATTCCGGCCAGCCACCGTCGGTCATGCCGAGAATGCGGGGAAGCATCCCCGAATCGGCCAGCAACAATGCCATCGCGGCGGCACTGATCAGGTGCGGCACCGTGACCGTCACCCCGGCCGCGACCAACGCGGCGCGTCCACCCGACAGAGCCGTCAGTGCAACGGCCAGCCCGATCACCGCGGCAAGAGCCGTCGAGACGATGGCAATCGACAGCGTCAGCCCCACTGAGCGCCACAGGTCATCGCCGAGCGCCGAATACGCGCCGACCGACAGTTCGGGGGTGCCGACCAATGGCATCAGACCCAAGCTCTGCAGCACCACCGTCCCGAGACCGCCGCCGACGACGAGAACGACCAACACGACGGCAGGCAGCACCGCCGCCGTGCCGCGAAAGCTCTTCGTAAACGCGCTCACTGACCTGCGAGCACGCTTCGACGCCAACCCTCGTCGAGCGGCGAGACCCAGTCCGCCGAGAGTTCGGGATGCGCATTGGCCGACAACTCCTCGTAGGAGGGCAGCACCGTCGAACTCGGCAACGCCTCGAACTGTGCGCGAGACTCCGGCGTCAACCGATCCAGGTCGAGAACGGTGAATTGACCCCACACGTCCGGCGTCGCCTTCGCGAGTTGTTGCTCGGGCGACAACGCGAGGTTGGCGACCACCTGTGCCGCTGCCGACTTCCCCGACGTCGATGGGATGGCAAGGAAACTCGCATTCCCGACGGTTCCCTCGTCGAGAGTCAGGACGCGAGTCTCCGGCGGGAAGGTGCCGTCGGCGACGAGTTTCGGGAGGGTCGCGGGGCCGTACGTCATGGTCATGTCGACCTGGCCGCCGGCGTAGAGGGCGTCGAGCTCGGAGGAGGACTGTGGATACGTCGTTCCTTCGCGCCAGAGTGACGGGGCGAGCTCGTTCAGTCGATCGAACAATGCCGGGGCCAAGCGGGCGTAGGAGTCCTGATCGAACCGAGCGGGTACCTCGTCGACGCCGCCCGAGGCATTGATCAACGCCTCACGCAGAAACACCGATCCGGTGAAGTCCGGGGGAGCGGGGTAAGTGAAGCGGCCCGGGTTCGCGCGAGCCCGGTCGAGCACGCCGTCGAATGTCGTCGGCGGATCGGGGATGGCCGCCGCGTTGTAGACCAATGTGAATTGAGCCTTGTGCCAAGGTGATTCACAGTTTTCGACCGGAGTGCCGAAGTCGTCGAGCAACAGTGGATCCTCGGGATCGGTCAGTTCCATGTTCGGCAGGTTCTGCGTCCACCCGCACAGCCACGCGCCCGCCTGCTTGCCGGTGCCGAAGTTCGCGCCGTTGACCCACACCAGGTCCACTTCGCCGTCGGTGACCCCGGCCTGCCGCTCGGACAGGATGCGGTTGACGGCATCGGTGGTCGATTCCACCGGTACGCGCCGCAGGGTGACGCCTTCCTCGGCCGCCGCGGGGGTGAGCACATCGTCGACGTAGGCGTTGCCCTGCTCGTCGCCGCCGTACATCCACAGCGAGACGGTCTGCCCCTGTGCCTGCTGTTCGATCTCGCTCCACGACTGCGCCTCGGCGATCGGAGCTTCCGAATCCGGCGCAGCGCAGGCCGTGAGCAGCAGCCCTGCGCTCGCGGCAATCGTCACTGCGCACCGTACCGAACGAATCACCGTGGGCCTCCAGATCAACCGAAGCAGCCGTCGACGACGCTGCCCTCACCACCGTAATCGGTCGAATGAGACAACCGCTGAACACGCGGGCAGACCGGCCGTGTGCACAATGGAGCGTGAACCGTCGGACGAGAGGCACACACCGTGACGCAGGACCGCCCGACGCGTCGCCGGCGAGGCACCACCCTGAAATTGCTCGGGGCCGCCGTGGTCGTCGTCGCTCTGGTGATCGTGCTCGGCACCGTCGAGCTGCCCGATCCGTCGTACATCCGAGACCGAGTGGCGTCGGCCGGGCCCTGGGGCATCGCGTTGTTCGTCGTGCTCTACGCCGTCCTGTCCGCTACTCCGTTCCCCGCCAGCACGTTGACCATCGCGTCGGGACTGCTGTTCGGATTGGCGGTGGGCGCAACCGTCGTGGTGGTCGCCGCCACGATGGGGGCGTATCTCGGGTACTGGGGAGCGCGGGCGCTGGGCCGCGGGCAGGTGGCCCGCACCGAATGGGACAGGCTCCGCCGACTCGACGCCATGCTCGGCCGTCGGGGATTGCTGTCGGTTCTGCTCGTGCGTCTGGTGCCGCTGCCGTTCTCGTTGGTCAACTACGCGGCCGGAGTCAGTGCGGTGGGCCAGCGCGACTACGTGGTGGGCACCATGATCGGCATCGTGCCCGCGACCGTCGCCTACACGGCACTCGGGGCCTACGGAACGTCTCCGCTGTCGTGGCCGTTCGCCATCGCACTGCTCGCGGTGCTGGCGATCGCGGCCGGTTCGGCACTGTTGGCGCGACGTCTGGGACTCACCGGAGCTGCCGAATGATCGACAGCTTTCTGCGCCGCCATCTCGAAGGCCCGCTCGATCGCTGTGCCCGCACGCTCGACCGCCCGTCGATCACGCCCGACCGCATCACCGCCGCCGGACTCGTGCTCGGTCTCGGTAGTGCGCTGTCAGCGGGTCTGCAGTTCTGGTTGCTCGCGTTGGCCTTGTGGATCGTCTCCCGCATCGCCGACGGCCTGGATGGGCCGCTGGCGCGTAGGCGGGCGACAACTGCCGGTGCCGGTGGATTCTTCGACATCACCGCCGATTTCATGGTCTACGGAACCACCGTGGTGGGCGTCGCGGTCGGTGCCTCGGCCGCATACGCCGCCCCGTGGTGGCCGTTCCTGCTGGTGCTGTTGGCGTACTACATCAACGGCACCGCGTTTCTCGCGTTCTCCTCGATCGCCGAACGCAATGGCCGCACCATCGACGACGGCCGCTCGCTGTCGTTCCTCGGAGGCCTGGCCGAGGGTGCGGAAACGATTGCGGTGCATTGCCTCTGGCTGCTGCTGCCCGGTATCTCATGGCAGATCGCGGTGGTCTGGGCGGCAGTGGTTGCAGTCAGTTCCGGCCAGCGAATCATCGCCGGCTATCGCGCCCTCTCCTGATCCACGTGCCGCGCACTTTCGCCAGCGCGGCGGTTGCTCGGGAAACCACCGGAGAACCCAACTGCGCCTTCACGTCTGCTATCGCCGCGTTCCACGGCCCGTCGTTGTACGTCGGATACGGGTGCGTGGCCCCTGCGAGGTCGCGGGTACGCAGCCCCTGCTCGATGGCGATGATCAGCTCCCCGATCGTCTCGCCCGCTCGCGGTCCCACCACGCAGGCCCCGACGATGCGACGCTTGGCGTCGAGCACGAGCGTCGTCGATCCGTTCGTTGTCCTTTCGGTGACGGCCCGATCGACGTGATAGTGGTCGAGAGTCTGCAGCCGCAACCCGCACTGCCTGGCGGTGCGCACATCGATGCCGGCCGAGGCGATCTCGGGATCGGTGAACGTCACTCGTGGAGTTCCCAAGGTACTCACCTTTCGTCGAAGGCCGAGGACTGCATTGCTCGCGGCCAGACTGCCGTGCACGCCTGCGGTGTGCGTGAACTGCGGATGACCGGTGAGATCCCCGGCCGCCCAGATGCGAGGATTGGTGGTCCGCAAATTCTCGTCGACCTGTACGAATCCGTTGTCGCTCAAAGCCACTCCGGCCGTGTCCAAGCCGAGTGCCGCGGTGCGCGGCGTTCGTCCGGTGGCGATCAGAACGCGGTCGAATTCGAGTTCGACGCCCGTGTCGGTGCTGGCCGAGCCGTCGTCGATGCGGACGACGGCGGTGGAGGTCAGGACCCGCACGCCCTCGTCCGTGAGGGTCCGAGTCAGTACGGACGAGGCCGACCGGTCCTCGCGGGGAAGGACCGTGGCCGACCGCCCAACGAGGGTCACGTCCGACCCGAGACGCGAGAATGCCTGCGCCATCTCGCAACCCACCGATCCGGCTCCCACGATCAGCAGTCGCTGCGGTAAGTCCGTCAGATCCCAGAGGGTGTCGCTGGTCAGGTAGTCCACGTGCTCGATGTCGTCGATTGCCGGCACCGTGGGATGCGCGCCGGTGGTCACGATCGCCTGACCGAAATGCAGTATCCGCGTACCGACTCTCACAGTGTTCGGACCGGTGAAGACCGCGTCGCCGCTGATCACCTGTACTCCGGCCTCGGTGAGGGCCGCAGGTGAATCGACCGGCGCGATCTCGGCGATCGCACCGTGCACGTGCCGCATCACGCGCGCGAAATCGACGCGTGGAGGTTCGGTGTCGATGCCGAAGCGGGAAGCGGATCGAACCGTCGCGGCCACCGAAGCCGCCGCGAGCAATGCTTTGGACGGAACGCATCCGGTCCACAGGCAGTCGCCGCCGGTGCGGTCACGCTCGATCAGTACGACACGTACACCGAAGCCCGCCGCGGTCTTCGCTGCCACGATGCCGGCGGTACCGCCGCCCACGATGACCACGTCGGCACGGTTCTCGGGCACACTCGAAGACGAACGACGGATTCCCATACCTCCCACTATGCCTGCGCCTTGGAGAGACCCGAGATGAGACGACCGACCAAGTACACCGTCTCGGCGCGCCTGTACGACGTGATCTCCTTCGAGTGGCCGGTGTATCGCGCCGGGCGGGAGGCGGCGTTCGAGTTGCTGAATCTGCCTGTGGGGAGCCATGTTCTGGACCTCGGCTGCGGGACGGGGCTGAATTTCGCGGGGCTGCAGCGGATGATCGGCCCGACCGGCTCGATCACCGGAGTCGACGCCAGCCCGCAGATGCTCGAACAGGCCCGACGGCGAGCCGACCGGTTCGGTTGGAGCAACGTCACGCTCGTCGCAGCCGACGCCACCGCCCTGACGTCCGCGGATCTGGGGGAACAGGCCCCGTTCGATGCGGCCCTGAGCACCTACGCGCTGTCGCTGATGACGCCATGGCAGGCGGCCCTCGAGGCGATGATCGCGGCGACGAGAGTGGGCGGCGTCGTGGCTGTCGTCGACATGCAGCGTCCCGTCGGATGGTCGGCGGGGTGGACCCCGCTGGCGAAACTCGCGTGTCGACTCGGTGGGTCGGACATCGAGGCTCATCCGTGGACGGCGATGACGCCACTGCTGCGGGATCTGTCGACTCGCGCTGTCCGCGGCGGCCACATTCAGATTCGCGTCGGGACTGTCGGCTCCCGTCTCGCAGAGCCGAATTACTGAAGGTCGCACAACTGTCGTTGCCTTCAGTGTATCGCCGGGTAGGGGGCTTGCGGCAAGACCCCGTCGGCGGTGCACACTCTTCCGGCTACCGACACGGAGGAGTTGTGATGGCAGACATGGCCGATACACCGGAGCGATTTCGCGTACACGAGTCCGGTGCCTACTTTCATGGCACGAAGGCCGATCTCGAGGCCGGTGATCTTCTGGTCCCGGGCTATCGCTCGAATTATCGTCCCGAGCACATCTCGAACTACGTCTACATGACCAAGGTGCTCGACGGTGCCGTGCTCGCGGCCGAAATGGCCGTCGGCGAGGGGAATCCGCGGGTCTACATCGTGCAGCCGACCGGCAGTGCGGAGGACGACCCGAACGTCACGGACAAGAAGTTTCCCGGCAACCCGACCCACTCCTATCGCAGTGCAGAACCGGTACGCGTCATCGCGGAGATGACCGACTGGGTCGGTCATTCGCCCGAATACCTGCAGCGTTTCCGAGACGGACTGGAGGCGTTGCGGCGAACGGGAACTGCCGTTCTCTACGACTAGGCGACACTCTCCGGTGATTTTTCGCTCGGGCCGAGGTTCACCCGATCACGACGGCACGTGCGTTGCGGTCACCTGATCGGAGCCGATTCGCCGAGAGCCTGCGAAAAGCGTTGGGGTGAAAACGAACAACAAGCAAGCCGGCCGCACCATCACTTCTTCTGGCGTCGGCTCCCGCCGTGCCAATCCTGGACCACGCCCGCTTCGTCGTCCTGCACACCGAGGGCCTTCAACTGAGGAAGCTCACGCAGACTGCGCTTCATCTCGGCGAAGCCGGGGAACCGAGCGAGGCCGATCACGTTGTCCCACAGTGCTACTGCCTCCTCGTCGCTGGGGAGTCGGCTGATCACCGGGCCGAAGAAGGCAACTCCGTCCGGCGGCTCGAAGGCGATGATGGGTGTGCCGACGTCCTTGCCGGTCAGTGACAGCGCATGATCGGTTTCGGCTCGGATCTCCTCGTCCAGAGACGAATCATCCAGTGCTGCGGTGTGACGGGTGGGTAGCCCGAGTTCTTCGAGGATCGGCCCGAGGAATTCCGCGGTGCCGCGATGTCCGTGGCTCGCAGCGTCGTCGGGCACCACCTCGGTGTCGAAGATGTGCGTGCCGAGGGCCTCGTACAGTGGCCCGATCGCGTCCGACCCGTGCTCGCGACGAATGTCGGCGGCAGCCCGCAACAGTCGCAGACCTGCGGTGTGACCGGCCTCGTACTCGGGTGGAAAGTGCGCGTCGTAATCGATGTGCGAATTGAGCAGCCGCAGCGAGATGAACCGCCAGTCGACGGTGTAGTCGCGTTGGGCTTGGACCTTGCGGACCCATTTGCTGGTCATCCAGGCGAACGGGCACACCGGATCGAAGTAGAAGTCGATATCGGCCATCGAGGGGACGCTCCTTCTGGGACGGAAGTTCCGTGTGGTCGACGGTATACCCGCGCCGACGCTGTCAGTTCTCGCCCAACAGAGCCGCGCGCTGCTCGTTCACCACCGCGCGGATGGCGTCGACCACCGCCGACACCTCCGGCCGTCGCAATGTTTCGCTTCGGGTGACGAGCCAGTAGGTCAGTTTCACCGCGATGGCGTCGGGCAGGATTCGTTGTAGGTCGGAATGGCGGTCGGCCATGAAGCACGGCAGCAGTCCGATGCCGGCCGAGGCGCGAGTCGCCTCGACGTGAACGAAGACGTTGGTGGAGGTGACCGATTCGCGCATCGTCGGGGTGAAGTTGGGGGCCAGATCGAGATCGTCGACGTGCAACATGGAATCGATGAAGTAGATGAACGGGTGCGCGGAGAGGTCGGCCGGCACCTGCGGAGTTCCGTGGTCATTCAGATAGGCCTCGGATGCGTAGAGGCCGAGTAGATAGTCCCCCAGCCGGATGGCCTCCGCGCGGTGCACCTGCGGTTGGCCGACGACGATCTCGATGTCCAGGCCTGATCGCTGCTGCGATGCCCGTCGGGTGACCGCGACGATCTCGACACTCACCCGCGGGTGAGCGCGCTGCACCCGCGCCGCGGCCGGGGCCGCGATGTAGGCACTGAATCCGTCGGTGGCCGAGATGCGTACGACGCCCTCCAACGCACCCGCGTCGCTCGAGACGAGGGTGCGCAGCGCGTCCTCGACGGCCTCGGCAGCGGCCAGCGCGCCGCGGCCCAACTGCGTCAGCTCCCAGCCACCGGCACCCCGCGTCAGGACCCGGCCACCGAGGGTGTCCTCGAGCGCGGCGATGCGTCGGGAAATGGTCGTGTGGTTGATACCCAGGTCGTCGGCCGCAGAACTGTAGCGACCTGTTCGACTGACAGCGAGCAGCACCAGCAGGTCGTCTGCACTGGGGATCTTCGCGCCACCGAGCGTCATGTCTGCAGTTTTGCAGATCCGACCTGCGTTCATGGCTCTTGCGCCGAGAAACATCTGCACCAATACTCAGAGCAACCCGCCAATGTGTGGTCTGTCACAACAGTGACCATCGAGTGTCGAGTAACACAGGAGAGTCAATGAGCGTCGATCAGCCGCAGGCAGAACGGTCCGAACCGGACCCCGATGCCACCCCCGCAGGCCTCAAGAAGGTCGTCGGGGCATCGATGGCAGGCACCATCGTCGAGTGGTACGAGTTCTTCCTCTACGGAACCGCCGCGACACTGGTGTTCAGCAAGATCTTCTTCGCCGCCGGAACCAGCGAGCTCGACGCCATCCTCGCTGCCTTCGTCACCTACGCCGTCGGCTTCGTCGCACGACCGTTGGGTGGCATCGTCTTCGGCCACTACGGCGACAAGTACGGCCGCAAGAAGTTGCTGCAGTTCAGCCTCGTCCTCGTCGGCGGAGCCACGTTCCTCATGGGCTGCCTGCCGACCTTCGAGGCGATCGGCTACTGGGCACCGGCCCTGCTGGTGACCCTGCGATTCATCCAGGGCTTCGCCGTCGGCGGCGAATGGGGCGGCGCGGTTCTCCTTGTCGCAGAACACAGCCCCAACAAGTCCCGCGGATTCTGGGCCAGCTGGCCGCAGGCAGGCGTGCCCGCCGGCAACCTGCTCGCCACCGTCGCTCTGCTCGTCCTGACGACCACCCTGTCCGACGAGGCCTTCCTCAGCTGGGGCTGGCGCGTCGCGTTCTGGCTCTCTGCCGTCATCGTTTTCGTCGGCTACTACATCCGCACCAAGGTCTCCGACGCCCCGATCTTCCTCGAGGCCCACAAGCAGGCCGAGGTCATCAAGGCCGCGTCGTACGGCGTCTTCGAGGTCGTCAAGCGTTACCCCCGTGGCGTGTTCACCGCAATGGGCCTGCGCTTCGGTGAGAACGTCATGTACTACCTCGTGGTCACCTTCTCGATCACGTACCTCTCGGTGGAAGTGGGAACGGATACCTCCACGATCCTGTGGTGGATGCTCATCGCCCACGCGATCCACTTCTGCACGATTCCGTTGGTGGGCAAGCTCGCCGACCGCGTCGGGCGTCGCCCCGTCTACTTCGCCGGTGCCATCACCGCCGCGACGTGGGGCTTCTTCGCCTTCCCGATGATGAACAGCGGACACAACGTCGTCATCATGCTGGCCATCATCATCGGCCTGATGTTCCACGCCTTCATGTACGCCACGCAGCCGGCCATCATGGCCGAGATGTTCCCGACGCGGATGCGCTACTCCGGTGTGTCCCTCGGCTACCAGGTCACCTCGATCGTCGCCGGTTCGCTGGCCCCGATCATCGCGGTGAAGCTGCTCGACGTCTACGGCTCGTCCGTGCCGATCGCGGTGTACCTCGCCGTGGCCTGCGCGATCACCGTGGTTGCCGTCGTCATCGCAAGGGAAACAAAGGGACTGGCGCTCGAAAGCATCGACATCGCCGACGCCAAGAACCTGGCCACCGAAGCCGAGCTGGCCAAGGCTGGTCTGCTCGATCAGAATGTGAAGCAGTGACCGACCTGACCGGACGCTCCGCCCTCGTCACCGGGGGAGCGTCCGGCATCGGGGCCGCGTGTGCACGCGAGCTGGCCGGCCGGGGCGCACGCGTCACCGTCGCCGATGTGAACGACGTTGCGGCAAAGGAATTGGCGTCGGAGATCGGCGGTGACGTCTGGTCGGTGGATCTGCTCGACACCACCGCTCTCGACGACCTCCGATTGGACGTCGACATCCTGGTCAACAATGCGGGCATTCAAACCGTCGCACCGATCGTCGACTTCGACCCAGGCGCGTTCCGCAGAATTCAGACCCTGATGGTCGAGGCTCCGTTCCTGCTCATCCGAGCTGCCCTGCCGCACATGTACTCTCGCGGCTTCGGTCGAGTGGTCAACCTGTCTTCGGTGCACGGTCTGCGGGCATCGGAATTCAAGGTCGCCTACGTCACCGCCAAACATGCGCTCGAAGGCATGTCGAAAGTGACGGCCCTCGAAGGTGCCGCCCACGGTGTGACGAGCAACTGCGTCAACCCGGGATACGTGCGCACGCCGCTGGTCGAGAAGCAGATCGCCGACCAGGCCAAGGCACACGACATCCCCGAGGACGAAGTACTCGAAAAAGTCCTGTTGACCGAGGCCGCCATCAAGCGACTCGTCGAACCCGCCGAAGTCGCCTCACTGGTGGGTTGGTTGACCTCCGAGCACGCAGGCATGGTCACCGGAGCGTCGTACACGATGGACGGTGGTTGGTCGGCTCGATAGTCCGCGCCCCGCGTCAATGGACCACTGCACACGTCTGAGCGTGTCAATGTGCCATCGACGCGGAATCGTGAACTGGGTGAATGGACCCTTGCACACGTCTGACCGGTGCAAGGGTCCATTGACGCGAACGGGGTAGGCGCGAACCAGGGCGGGCGGGTGAAGGGACCCATCCCGAACAGCAAGAAGCCCCCGTGACGTGTCACGGGGGCTTCTCTGGCGGAGGATAGGGGATTTGAACCCCTGAGGGCGTTAACCCAACCCGCGTTCCAGGCGAGCGCCATAGGCCACTAGGCGAATCCTCCGTGGGGGAGCTTACCCGGTTACCCCCACCATCTCCCAAATCGGGAGGCGCGAAGGGTGGTGATGTGTTGCCCGGCGGGAGGCGGCTACACTTCCTAACGGATCCCGCGCGGCGCGCATCCTGTGAACTCCCCCAGGGCCGGAAGGCAGCAAGGGTCAATGGGCTCTGCCGGGTGCGCGGGGTCCCCTTTATTCAGTGGCAGCAACACTGTCCGGGGAACCCAGTCACCGAGAGGCCGCTCCGCATGTCAGCGCAAACCCAGTTGGGTCTGATGAACCATGAGGAGCTTGCCTCCGAGCACGAGCGGCAGAGCGCGAAGTACACGCAGCTCAAGACCGAGAATCTGAAGCTGGATCTCACCCGCGGCAAGCCGTCACCCGAGCAGCTCGATCTCGCTGCCGAGCTGTTGACGCTCCCGGGCGCGGACTACAAGGACGGCAACGGCACCGATTGCCGCAACTACGGTGGGCTCGCGGGCCTGCCGGAACTGCGCGCCATCTTCGGTGAACTGCTCGGCATCCCGGTGAAGAACCTGCTGGCCGGCAACAATGCCAGCCTCGAGATCATGCAGGACCTCGTGGTCTGGGCGCTGCTGCACGGTCTGCCCGACTCGCCGCGGGCCTGGTCGGCCGAGCCGAACGTGCGCTTTCTGTGCCCGGCTCCCGGCTACGACCGGCACTTCGCGATCACCGAGAGCTTCGGCATCGAGATGATCTCTGTTCCCATGGGACCCGACGGCCCCGATGTGCACGAGATCGCCAACCTGGTGGCGTCGGACCCGCAGATCAAGGGCATGTGGGTGGTGCCGAACTACGCGAACCCCACCGGTGCCGTCTACTCCGAGGAAGTTGTGCGAGCGCTGGCCACGATGCCCACGGCTGCACCGGACTTCCGACTGTTCTGGGACAACGCCTACGCGGTCCATCCGTTGACCGAGGAGTTCGCGCCGTCGTACGACGTGCTCGGCATGGCGGCCGAGGCAGGCTTCCCCAACCGCGCGTTCGTGTTCGCGTCGACGTCGAAGGTCACGTTCGCCGGTGCGGGCGTCAGCTTCTTCGGCAGTTCCGAGGAGAACCTCGCCTGGTACCAGAAGCATCTCGGCAAGAAGAGCATCGGGCCGGACAAGCTGAACCAGCTGCGGCACCTGCGTTTCTTCGGTGACGCCGCCGGCGTGCGGGCCCACATGGCCAAGCATCGCGAGATCCTGGCCCCGAAGTTCGCTCTGGTGCAGCAGATCCTCGAAGACCGTCTCGGTGCGTCGAAGATCGCGTCGTGGACCGAACCCAAGGGTGGCTACTTCATCAGCCTCGACGTGCTCGAGGGCACAGCCGCCCGGTCGATCGCGCTGGCCAAGGACGCCGGAATCGCGCTGACGGCCGCCGGCTCGGCCTTCCCGTACGGAAAAGATCCGGAAGACAAGAACATTCGCCTCGCCCCGAGCTTCCCGTCGCTCGGTGAGCTGGAGAAGTCGATGGACGGCGTCGCGACCTGCGTGCTGCTGGCCGCGACCGAGAAGCTGCTCGAAAGCTAGTGGTGTGGTTATGCGCCCCCTGAGGCGCATAACCACACCACTGCGCGTAGCGCACTAGTGCCCGACGACAACCGCACCTTCGGGAGCCGACGGTAGCGGTCCCTTCTTCAGCAGCGTGGCCGAGAGCACTGCGCCGAGCAGGAAGATTCCCGAAGCCCACCAGAACGTGGTGGTGTAGCTGGCGATCTCGGCGTTGGCCTGCAGCAGAGCCGCATCGGTTGCCGTCGCCATGTTGGAGCTGACGTAGCTGGTGGCGGCGTTGGCAGCCACTGTGCTCAGGAGCGCCGTGCCGATCGAGCCGCCCACCTGCTGCATCGTGTTCACCGTTGCCGATGCGACGCCGGAGTCGTCCGGGTCGACGCCCGAGATCGCGCCCTGCATGGCCGGTGCCATGGTGGCACCGAGTCCGAGGCCCATGATCACCAGGCCGGGCAGGATGTGCGTGACGTAGCTGCTGTCGATGTCGATCTGCGTCAGCAGTCCCATTCCGACCGAGGCCACGATCAGGCCGGTCGTCATCAGGATGCGCGGCCCGAAGCGGGGGAGGATCAGCGCCGTCGACAGGGTCGCGGTGAGGATCAGCGACGCGATCATCGGCATGAACGCGAACCCGGTGGTGATGGGTGTGTACTTCAGGGTGTTCTGCAGGTAGTAGGTCAGGAACAGGAATACCGCGAACATGCCTGCGCCGGTGACGAATACGGCCAGGAACGATCCCGCACGGGTGCGATCGAGGACGATGCGCAGCGGCAACAGGGGGTGCTCGACGCGCATCTGGATGGTCACGAACACCGCGAGCAGAACGACACCAGCGGCGAGGAATCCGAGGGTGACCGAGTTGCTCCAGCCGTCGGACTCGGCGTGTGCGAAGCCGTAGACGATGGAGAACAGTGCAGCCGAGACCGCCAGGGTGCCGGGGATGTCGAGCTTCGGCCGGACGTCGACCTTGTGCTTGGCCAGGAAGAGGAACCCGCCGACGAAGGCGAGTGCAGCGAAGATCAGGTTGACGTACAGGCTCCAGCGCCAGTTGGCCCATTCGGTGAGCATGCCGCCGAGCAGCAGGCCGAGTGCGCCGCCGCCGCCTGCGATGGCACCGAAGATGCCGAATGCCTTGGCGCGTTCCTTGGTGTCGGTGAAGGTGGTGGCCAACAACGACAGGGCCGCGGGGGCCAGTAGTGCGCCGAAGAGACCCTGACCGGCGCGAGCCGCGACGAGCATGCCGAAGTTGACGGCCGCGCCGCCCACCGCAGACATCAACGCGAAGCCGACGAGGCCGATGAGGAAGGTGTTGCGGCGACCGAAGAGGTCGCTGAGCCGTCCGCCGAGCAGCAGCAGGCTGCCGAACGCGAGGGCGTATGCGGTGACGACCCAGGAGCGATCGGCGTTGTCGAAGCCCAGGTCGAGCTGGGCAGCGGGGAGTGCGATGTTCACGATGGTCGCGTCGAGCACGACCATGAGCTGGGCCAGGCCGAGCGTGGCGAGAATCAGCCATCGATTCCTGTGCGCACGTTCGTCCGCCGGTGTCGTGGTCGAGGTCGCGTCGCCCACGTTCTCCGATGAAAGGGTGGTCATGGTGTCCTCGGTTCGACTATGCGGAGGTGTATCCTCCGGTTGTAGAACAAGGTAGCAGCGAAGTGGAGGACTGTCCTCCGCTTATCGGGTGAAACGGACATCGAATGAGTGTGAGAGCCGACACATCGGCAGCGAAGCCCCTCCGTGCGGACGCCGAACGCAACCGTCGACGCATCGTGGACGCGGCGCGCGAACTGTTCGCCTCACGCGGAATCGACATCACACTCGACGACGTCGCTGCCCACGCCAAAGTGGGCGTCGGAACCGTCTACCGACGGTTCTCCTGCAAGGAAGAGTTGATCGACGGCGTCTTCGAGCAGCGACTCGAAGACATGCTCGCGACCGCGGAGCGCGCACTCGAGGCCGAGGATCCGTGGGAGGGGCTGGTGCAGTTCCTGGCCGAGGTGTGCGAGGGGATGTCCTCCGACAGGGGACTCGGTGAGGTCGTCCTCGGCTCGGACGAAGGCTGTCGCGGCATCGCTCGGGTTCGTTCGCGTATCGATCCGTTCTTCGAGAAGATCGTCGAGCGAGCGCTCGCGTCCGGGCAGCTGAGGTCCGATATCGCGGTCAACGACTTCTATCCGGTGCTCGGCATGATCGGCGCGAGCGTCGAATTCTCCAGCGCCGTCGATGCGACCAACTGGCGTCGCTACTTCACCGTCCTGCTCGACGGTCTGCGGGGCGACGGTGTCCCGCGCTCGGCGCTTCCAGGGCGTCCCTTCACCAGCGACGAGGTCGACATGGCCAAGACGGCGATGCATCGTCGTCGACGCTGAGTGAACTGGGTCCACGTCACGAAACCCTTTGCGTTGTGCGATCGATCACGTAGGGTCCCTAACGGAATTGAGTGCTACCCGATGTACCGCTTACTCGGGAGCTGGGGATCGACGTTGGGGGATTCGAGTTGCGTTCGACGCGTGTCATTTTTTCGGCAGTAGCGGTATCCGCGGTGCTCATCGGTATGACCAATCCGATTGCATCGGCAGCCCCGGGCTCCGGATCGTCGACGGGTTCCACCGTCGAATCGGACTTCTACGTACCGCCGAGCCCGCTGCCCGCAGGCTCCCCGGGTGATGTGATCCGGTCCGAGCCGTCGCATCTCGCTCTGTCGGTCCCCGGAATCGGTGGCCCTCTGCCCGGCGCGGCAACGCGAATCATGTACCGCAGCACCGACTCCAACGATGCGGCCAATGCCGTCACGGGCACCTACATCGATCCTGCCGCACCGTGGACCGGGCCGGGCCCGCGTCCGCTCGTCGTCCTCGCCCCAGGAACCCAGGGCCAGGGCGATCAGTGCGCGCCATCGAAGATGCTCAACAACGTCATCACCTACACCCCGCCGCTCGGCTTCATGGTCGAGTACGAGGTACTCGCCGCATACTCCCTGCTGTCGCAGGGATACGGCGTCGTCATCACCGACTACGAGGGCCTCGGCACTCCCGGTGCGCACACCTACGTCAACCGCGCCTCGGAAGCGCACGCTGTGCTCGACGCCGCCCGCGCAGCGCAGAACCTGCAGGGCACCAAGATCTCCGCGGACGGTCCGGTCGCGGCGTACGGCTACTCGCAGGGCGGCGGAGCAGCGGCTGCTGCAGCGGAAATCGCCGGAGAGTACGCACCGGAGATCGACCTCGTCGGCACCTATGCGGGCGCACCCCCGGCGGATCTGAAGGCGACCCTCGAGCAGGTCGACGGCACCATCCTGACCGGCGTGATCGGCTACACCCTCAACGGTCTGCTCAATTCCGATCCCGGTCTGCAGCCGATCGTCGACGAGAACATCAATGACGCAGGCAAGGCCATGCTTAACCTGGTGGCGAATCAGTGTGTGGGAGAAACGATTCTGAACGTCGGGCTGCACCGCACCAACGAGTACACCAAGACCGGCGAGCCGCTCTCGGTTGTACTGGACCGGCTGCCCATCGCCGCGGAAATCCTGGCCAAGAACAAGATCGGTGAGCGCACGCCCAACGCTCCGGTGCTGATCCAGTCCGGTACGTCCGACGACATCGTGCCTCACGGACAGGCCGTCGGGCTGGCCGGTGACTGGTGCGGCAAGGGTGCCACCGTGCAGCTGACTGCCGCGCAGGTACCCGCAATCGTGCCGGGTTCCGGTGCCGGACACCTGATTCCGGACCTTCTCGGTCTCGGCGAGGCGCAGAACTGGATCAAGGATCGGTTCTACGGAGTGCCCGCGCCGTCCAACTGCTGATCTGCCGATGTACGGCCCGCGCGGGTCAGCGCGGGCCGTACATGATCACCGCCACGCCGATCAGTGCGATCGACGACCCGGCGATGTCCCAGCGATCGGGTCGAAAGCCGTCGGCCACCATCGCCCACAGCAGTGATCCCGCAACGAACACACCGCCGTATGCCGCCAGGATCCGACCGAAATTGGCGTCGGGCTGCAGCGTCGCCACGAAACCGTAGGCACCGAGGGCGATCACGCCCGCTCCCGCCCAGAGCCATCCGCGATGTTCGCGGACCCCCTGCCACACCAGCCACGCCCCGCCGATCTCGAACACGGCCGCAACCGCGAACAGCATGACCGACTTCACAATGTTCATGCGACAAAGGCTCCCACAGCCCCGACCTGGTGTAGAAAGATGCCTTTGGGGGTACAGGCCTACAGGCCCCGCGTCGAGGGCCGAGTCGGTAGGGGTGAGTTTCACATGCGGGACAGTTACACGGAGACGCTCGATTCCTTGGCGTCGAACCTGTCCGAAATGTCGCGAATCGCCGAGAAGGCAATGGTCGACGCCACCCGTGCACTGCTGACCGCCGATATCGTCATGGCCGAGCAGACCATCGAATACCGCGAGGAGATCGATACCCTCGCCGCCGAGTGGGAGCACGGAGCATTCGGCTTCCTGGCCCTGCAGGCACCGGTCGCCCACGATCTACGACGCGTCGTCTCCGGGATCAATATCGTCGCCGACCTACAGCGGATGGGCGGACTCGCCGTCCACGTCGCAGAGCTGGCTCGCCGCCGCCATCCCGCGCACGTACTTCCGCCCGAGGTCGAGGGAGTGTTCGAGGAGATGGGCCGGGTTGCCGTCGCCCAGGCAGCGGCCACCCAACGCGTGCTGGAAACCCGAGACGCCGAACTCGCAGCCGACCTCCGGATCCAGGACGAGGAGATGGACGCGCTGCACCGCAGCCTGTTCATGCTGACCTCCGCACCCGATTGGCCGCACGGTGTGCCGGCCGCAGTGGACATCACGCTGCTCGGACGCTTCTACGAGCGATACTCGGACCACACTGTCGAGGTCGCCAAACGCGTCATCTTCCTGGTGACCGGCGATCGCCCCACCGACGAGTCATAGTCTGCGCGAACGGCTCGAAGATGGCAGGATCGGCACGATGAAACGTGACGTCTCTGCGTACCTCGATGTCGACGTGACCGAGGCCAGCACCCTCGAGTTCCAGATCGCAATCGCACCTCATCCGGGAACCGATGTGTGGGAAGCACTCTCGTTCACACTCGACGGTCAACCGATCGAGGCGCAGGAGATCAGCGGCGCTCACGGCACCCGCATCCACAAGATCCACGCCGACGTCGGCAAGCTCGAGGCGTCGTATTCGGCGACCATCTACGGCAACACCGAGCCTGCTCCGGTCTCCGACTACGACCTCTCGCTCTACCTGCGGCCGAGTCGATACTCCGAAGCGGACAAGTTCTTCGGTTTCGCGGCAACGGAATTCGGTTCCTACCCGCCGTCGGAGAAGCTGCTCGCGGAGGTCTCGTCCTGGGTCGGTGCCCGTCTGAGCTACGTCCCGGGCAGCAGCGACCCCATCGACGGCGCGGTCGACACCCTCCTCGCCGGAGCCGGAGTCTGCCGCGACTACACCCACCTCGTGGTGGCCCTGCTGCGTGCGGTCAACGTCCCCGCTCGCCTGGTCGCGGTGTACGCACCGGGCTGCGATCCCATGGACTTCCACGCGGTCGCCGAAGCATTCGTCGAAGGCCAATGGCGAGTGGTGGACGCGACGTGCCTCGCACCTCGATCGACCCTGGTGCGCATCGCCACCGGACGCGATGCATCCGACACCGCCTTCCTCGACAACCACGGCGGATCGATCATCCTCAACAGCGCCGTCGTCGGAGCCGTCGTCGACGGACCACTGCCCTTCGACGACATCACCCAGCTGGTCTCGATCACCTGATCGCGCCGAGTCGGGCCGCGTTAGGCTGCGGCCGTGCGAATCTCTTTGCGGCGTGGTGGGGAGCGAACCGACGGGGTCGTCATTGGCGTGATCGTCGCCGTTGGAACAGTTGCCGCGGGTCTCACCCACCAGCCGATGGGGCAGTCGGGATCGGGCTACGTCAGTGAGCCTGTCGAGTACCCGGTGAACATTCCTGGATGCGAATCGGTGGAGCCGCCCGAGGAGGAGCAGTTCTACGGCGTGCTGACCACGGGCCAGGAGGATTACGACAACCCCGCCTACCCGTGGTTGACGTCGAAAAAGGCGAACGCGATGTCGATTGCGGTGCGCGAGGCCCTACCCCCTCGAGTCGACACTGTCGACGGTTCGTCGCTTCGGTATGCGGGCGATCCTCTCGTCTTCCAACCCGCAGCCAGCGCGGACGGTGCGTATGACCCCGGCACTTCCGCGGACGGGCTGGTCACTCGCGACGGCGTCGAAGGTTCGGTGACGGTCAATGTCACCCGCGTGGACGATGGGCCCAAGCCATGCCAGGCCGGCTGGCTCGACGCTCGCGAAACTCTGCCCGACGGAACCGTCGTCGACATTCGGGACACCTGGGATGAATTCGACGGTGACCGCTCCCACTCCAATATCGTGCGTGTGTATGCACGCGATGGTTCCGTCGTCGTAGCGGCGTCATCGGACCGGAACGCGGACTACGAATCCACCGGTACCGTGCCACTGTCGATCGATGAGTTGCGCAGGATTGCGCTGCGGCCCGAACTGCTCTGGTCCGCACCTGTTCCCGATGGAATTCCCCCGCTCCCGATGTCGTGTGACACCAATTCCGAAGGCGCAGGGCAGTTCTCGTCTCAGGCAGTCGATCGCCTCAATGCCTCGCTGGACGACTTCTGGCAATCGGCCGGGATTCCGGTGGAACTCGACAGACCGCTGGGCTCGATGCGGACGTCCCCATCGGGATCGGCCGGCGCGTGCGGAGCCGTGATGGCCGGCGACGGCACCCTGATGATCAGAGTGATCGACGCGGACTACGAGCCGTCCCCGAATCCCTCGGGTGCGGTGACATTGGCGGACGGCTCGCAATTTCGTGACGACTACCCGGGTGCGAGCGGAATGACCCTCGACGGCGACCCGATCGACGACATCACTTTGGTCAAACCGTCGGGCACCCGAGTGGACGTGCAGATTGCAGCAGCACAAACCCTTGTGGACCGACCCCTTCTGCAGGCGATTGCGTTGACTGTGGCAGGGTCTGTCGACTGACATCGGCGTTCGTCGCGATCGTGCACACGGACAGATGGATGAACTCGTCCGGATCATAGTGAGCGTCGGTGACGTCTGTCGGATATGACCAGGTGCCCCGAGACTGTTCCCTAGGGCGCTCTCGCACGACGGTTCGACCGAAGATAGGGAACTCGTCCGATGTGTGGACGGTGCGGCGGAGCAAGAGTGGGTTCCATGTACCCCACCTATGATGTTCTGGCCGATCATGAACGCCGTGTTGCCGATTCGCTGCGAGCGTACGACCGCCGGGTGCGCAGCCGCGCACAGAACGACCGCAGGCCACGAGCGCGGCGTAGTTTGTTAGCGTGGCTCGCACTCTGATCGGACGGGATGCCGAACTCGCGGCGCTCGAACAGGTCGTCGCCGACGCTGCCCGCGGTGCACCTGCCGCGGTCGTCGTGTCCGGTGACGCCGGTGTCGGCAAAACGCGGCTGCTGGCAGAACTGTGGCGCAATGCGGAAGCACGCGGAACTCGGGTACTGGTCGGGCGGTGCTTGGACCTCGGTGAGGTCGGTATTCCGTACCTCGCGTTCACCGAACTGTTCGGTCCACTCCCGCACACCACCCGGTCCGAACTGTTCGATGCTGCCCTCGTCGCACTGACTGCAGCTGGGGCCGACCGCCCGGCGCTCCTCATCGTCGAGGATGCGCACTGGGCGGACACCTCCACCCGTGAGCTCATGACATTCCTGCTGTCGAGACTCGCGAAAACGCATGTGTCCTTGGTGATCTCGTATCGTAGCGACGATCTGCATCGCAAACACCCACTCCGGCAGTCGCTCTCCGAGTGGACACGTCTGAGCTACGTCCGTCGAGTCGACGTGACGCCTCTCGATGTCGAATCGTCGTATCGCCTCCTCGATTCGCTTCCGGCAGCGACGGATGTGGCATCCCGGGACGTCATCGTGGAGCGATCGGGCGGCAATCCGTTTTTCATCGAAGAACTCGTCTCTGCCGGCCAGCGTCCCGGATCGTCGATACCGCCGGGCCTTGCCGAGCTACTGCTGGTCCGGCTCGACGCCTTGTCGCCCGAGGCGAAGTCGGTAGCCGAAACGATGGCGGTGGGTGGCCCCCGCGTCGCGCACGAGGTTCTGGCTGAGGTGACCGGTCTTGACGACGACCGGCTCGAAGACGTGATCCGCGAAATCGTCGACGCCCGGCTCGTGGAGACCACCGACTTCTATTACGTCTTCCGGCACGCGCTCCTGGCCGACGCCATCTACGACGACGTCCTGCCCGGCCGTCGTGCGAGGTTGCACGCTTCTTTCGTCGATACGCTCACCGAACACCGGCATCGTGGTGCCGCCGCGGACCTGGCTCGACACGCAGGATTGGCCCACGATCTGCCGAAGGCGTTCGGAGCCCACGTCGACGCGGGCCGCGAGGCGATGACGCTGGCTGCTCCCGCTGAGGCCATGGCTCACCTCGCCGCCGCATTGGAACTGCGACAGCCGCAATGGGAGCCGACGGAAACGGCGCTGGTGCTGGAATACGCGTCGGCGTCGACGGCGGCAGGGCAAGACCAGCGGGCGCTCTCGGTCGTCCGAGCCGAACTGGAACGGGGTGGGGATGCGCTGACGATCCCCGAGCGACTCGACTTGTTGCATGCCGAGGCGACATCGGCTCTGGCGATCGAACGAGAGGATGCGGCCCTGGCGGCCGTCGAGCACGCTTTGATCATCGCGGCCTCGGAGGAATTCGCTTCATGGAGAGTGCACTTGACCGGTCTCGGTGCTCGGATAACCGAGGCGTTGGGCCGGGAGGATCAGTCGCTCGCCTGGGCCGAGGAGTCTGTACGTATCGCAGAATCCCTCGGCGACCCGGGGCTGTCGGCAGATGCACGAATCACCCTGGCGCGCTTACACAGACGCCACAACGACCCCGCGGCGTCGCGCACGCTCCTCATACGAACCGCTGCGCTCGCACGGCAAAGCGGTGACATCGGGAATCTGTTGCGCAGCAAGTTCAATCTCGGGATGGTCGAATTCGACGACGGAGATTTCGTATCGGCTCAGGAGTCGTTCGAGGAGGCAGTCAAGATCGCCCGATCCGCCGGCCGCCAATGGACACCTTACGGCGTCGGGGCGCGTGTCCAGTTGGCGAACGTGCGGTACTACTCGGGTGATTGGACCCTGGCCCTTACCGACCTGGCTCGGATCGAATCGGACGCAGCACCTTTGGGTTCGGCCGAGCAGCTGTGTGCAGGGTTTCAGATTCGCGCCGCAATCGGGGACGAGGAACTCGCGTCCGACATCGAACGTGTTCGACCCTTCCAATCTCAGGATGGTTTCATCACCATTCTGACGAGCACAGCTGTTGCCTATACAGCGTTGTGCAACGGGCGGTTCGGCGAAGTGATCACATCCCTCGAAGCCGCTGTCGCCACCGTGGGCGCGCAGTGGCACAACCCATGGTTCGGGGGACGCATCCGATTGTCGGTACTGGCGATGGAAGCGGCGCGCCGCGGGTCGACCGTCATCGGAACTCAGGCCGCACTGGACATCGGATCACGCCTGCACGCCGACATCGAACGCACCGCGAGTTCCAGCCCGTCATACGGTTGGGAGTCGACTGCGTGGATACTGCGGGGCGAGGCCGAGTTGGGTCACCTGCGTCTCAACTGCGGATACGGGCATGCTGCCTCGGTAGTGGCGGCATGGCGTGCGGCTGTGGACGCGTTCGCAATTCAGCCGTTCGAGCGTGCCCGTGCCCTGCAGTCGCTCTCCGAAGCCCTCGAGGCGGCCGGGGACCGGTCGTCAGCCGCACACGCGGCCGATCAGGCCATCGCGATCTACGACCGACTCGGGGTCACCGTGAGACTCGGCGATGCGCGCCGTCCCCTGGGCACCGACCTGTTGACTCGTCGCGAGTGGGACGTTCTCGAACTCCTCGGCGAGGGATGCACCAACAAACAGATCGCCGAGCGGCTCGTGATCAGCGTCAAGACCGTCAGCGTGCACGTGTCGAACGTGCTGACCAAACTCGGAGCCCGGAACCGCACGGAAGCAGCGCGCTTCGCGAAAGGGTGAACGAGACGTCCGGAGCTTCTTCGGACAATGGAGAGCGCATGGAACTGAACCGGATCTGTTGCGGCCCCGGCCACGGATCGAGATCCACCGTGGCAGGATCGAGGCCATGTCTCGCACACTGCACCTCGTCGGCGATCCCGAGGCCGATGCACTGCTCGCCGAGGATCCGTTCGCGCTGTTGATCGGCATGTTGCTCGATCAACAGGTACCGATGGAGTCGGCGTTCGCAGGCCCCAAGAAGCTCGTCGACCGTCTCGGCGACCTGAAAGTCGACACCGTCGCCGACGCCGATCCCGAGGAATTCGCGGCCCTGTGCGCGCAGACCCCGGCCGTCCATCGGTTCCCGGGTTCGATGGCCAAGCGCATCCAAGGGCTGGCGGCGTTCCTGGTCGAGAACTACGACGGAAAGCCGCAGGAGATCTGGACTCGCGACGATCCCAACGGTGCCGAAGTGCTGAAACGACTCAAGGCCCTCCCCGGCTACGGCGATCAGAAGGCCCGCATCTTTCTCGCGCTGCTCGGTAAGCAGATGGGCGTCACGCCCGACGGCTGGCGCAAGGCCGCCGGACCGTACGGCGACGACGGAGCGCGTCGATCCATCGCCGACGTGGTGGACGAGAAGTCGTTGCTCGAGGTGCGCGAGTTCAAGAAGGCGGCGAAAGCGGCAGCCAAGAACAAATAAGTCTGTCGGTGCCGGTCGTTACAGTGACCAGAACTTTCACCGGGGGGCGAGATGACCGACAGTATCGGGACGTACGAGGGCTGGCTGGCGTCTCTCGACGAGGACGCGCTGACCGATCTGCTGCACCGTCGGCCGGACGTGGCGACCGACCCACCACCGCGCTCGTTCGGCTTGCTCGCGCAGTTGCTCGAAGCCCCGTCTCGGGTGTCGATGCTGCCGCGTCGACTCGACAGCGGTGCGCTCGCTCTCCTCGAATTATTTGCGCTCATGGGCGATCTGAGCCGCGCGGAGATCGGGCACTGGGCGAGTGAAGGATCGATCAACGAGACACCACACATCGATGCAGCTCTGGCCACACTGACGGCCCACGGGTTGATCTGGCCGAATTCCTCACTCGGCGCAGGCACTGTCGAATACTCACCCGTCGACCTGTCCGGGGTGTTCTCGCATCCGTTCGGACTGGCCCGCAGGCAGCGAAAGCTGTTCCTGCACTGCGCAGTCGAGCAGGACAGGGTGGCTGTGCTGTCGCTCCTCGGTATCGACCCGACGCTCGAGCGAGCGGCGCGCGCGGATTCCGTTGCCACTGCCATGACGCCCGAACGTATCCGCGAACTGTTCGACGGCGGGCCGGAGGAGATGCGAGAGATGTTGTCTCGCTTCGTTGATGGCAAGCCGGTGTCACTGATCTTCGATGTTCCTCCGACTGCAGGCGCGGCCGCATTCGAGCGGGGATTGTTGTATCGACTCGACGGGCATCGCGTCGAGATGCCGTTGGAGGTGAGCATCGCCCTGCGAGGGGAGCGGTGGCGTCTGCCCATCGAACTCACGCCGCCGACATTCGACACCCGAGTGCTCTCGCACGACGACGTGCGGCGCACACGTTCGATCGCCCTGCTGCAGTTCTGCGAACACACGCAGGCGTTGCTGACGGCCATCGACGCCGACGGCCTGACGACGATGAAGACCGGTGGCGTCAGTGCCAAGGGGATTCGGTCGCTGACGAGCAGGCTGGGATTCGCCGACGAACACGACACCGCGTTGATGCTGATGCTGGCCCGCGAAGCCGGACTGCTGGCCGAACGCGGGAAGACCGGAATCGCGTTGACTTCGGCGTACGAGACATGGTCCACGAGCACGCGGGCCGAACAGGCGGCCACATTGCTGACGGCATGGTGGAGTTCGCCCTTCACGCCCACCCACCGAGTGCCCCGTGCGTCCCAGAAGACCGTTCCCGTTCTCAAGAAGATGCTCGACGACCCGGCGGCAGCGGACCTGCGTGCGACGGCGCTGACGGCTCTGCTGCGATACGAGGACGCCGACGCGCCGGCGACGGTTCTGCATGGTTCGGAGGATTTTGCCCGGTATCTGGACTGGCACATCCCGGTCGTCTCGACCAGCGCCGGGGCCGGTCACGTGCACGCGCTGTGGCTCGAGGCCGGTCGACTCGGGGTACTGGCCGACGGTGCGCCGACCGATCTGTGCCGCACCCTCACCGAGTTCCCTGCGGGTCGAGACGGCGACCCTCGCGAGATCCGCGCGGCTCTGACAGCACAGTTGCAGGACATGGCCGGGTGGGTTCCGTTCTCCGTTCGGCTGTTGCCCGATTCCACGGCGGTGGTGACCGGACCACCCAGTACCGAGGTGGCGTCGATACTCGGCTCGGCGGCGCAGCCCGAGTCGAGGGACGTCGCGTCGGTCTGGCGTTTCACCCCGGCGACCATCCGGGGTTTCTTCGACACCGGCGGCACCGGCGAGGAGTTGATCGATGCGTTGACCGCGATGGCCGACACCGAGTTGCCTCAGGCACTGGACTACACGATCCGAGACTGCTGGCGCAGCTACGGCGCACTGGCCGTGAGGAGGATCCCGTGCGCGATCGTCTCCGAGGACGTCGTCCTGTTGACGAACATCGAGACCGACGAGTCACTGGCCGTGCTGCAGTTCCAGCGCCTCGCTCCCACCGTCCTGGTCAGTTCGGCCACGCCCATCGACACCATCGCCGTGCTTCGCAGGCACGGATACTCCCCGGTGCGGCACTCCGACACCGGGCAACTCCAACTCGACAGCGCGCCTCGATTCCGCACGGGGGAGACTCGGGAGACCCATCGTGCCGTCCACCCGGCACGGCACCGCCGCGAACCACGCGAGCTCGCGCGGCTCCTGCTGGCCGGCGGCGACGGAGCCGTCGACGAGGCACGAGTGCGGTCTGCACTCGATTCACACAGCCGGCTGCTGCCGCGTGAGCTGGATCTGTTGACCGACGCCGCAGCGCGCGGCACACCCGTCTCCATCGACTACCAGAACTCCAGAGGAGCCATCGTTCGGCACGCGATCTCGGATGCGCTGCAGGACGGCCACTGGCTGCACGCGCTCTCGGAATCGACCGGCAGCCGCGAGAGCTTCGCCATCATGAACATCAGAGCGGTATCCACCCGTCCACAATGACCGGCGATGCAACTGTGTCCGTGGTCGCCGGTACCCTTTCGGGCGTGGCCCTCTACCGGAAGTACCGTCCCGCGACGTTCGCCGAGGTCGTCGGTCAGGAGCACGTCACCGAGCCGATCAGCGTGGCGTTGGACAGCAACAGAATCAACCACGCGTACCTGTTCTCCGGGCCGCGTGGCTGCGGAAAGACCTCCTCGGCGCGCATCCTCGCCCGATCGCTGAACTGCGCCGAGGGTCCGACGTCGACCCCCTGCGGCGTGTGCAACTCCTGCGTCGCCCTCGCACCGGGCGGACCCGGCAACTTCGACGTCGTCGAGATGGACGCGGCCAGCCACGGTGGCGTCGACGATGCGCGAGATCTGCGAGACAAGGCCGTGTACGCCCCGGCTGAATCGCGCTACGTCATCTTCATCATCGACGAGGCACACATGGTGACCCCGGCGGGCTTCAACGCGCTGCTCAAGGTCGTCGAGGAGCCACCAGAGCACCTCGTCTTCATCTTCGCCACCACCGAGCCCGAGAAGGTGCTCCCCACCATCCGCTCGCGTACCCACCACTACCCGTTCCGGCTCCTCGCGCCGTCGACGATGCGCGGTCTGCTCGAGAAGATCTGTGGCCAGGAACAGGTTCCGGTCGAGGATGCGGTCTACCCGCTGGTCATCCGCGCCGGCGGAGGTTCGCCCCGTGACTCGCTCAGCGTCATGGATCAGCTCCTGGCCGGAGCCGGACCCGAGGGCGTCACGTACCCGCGCGCACTCTCGCTTCTCGGCGTCACCGACGTCGCACTGATCGACGAAGCGGTCGACGCGTTGGCCGCGGGCGACGGCGGCGCACTGTTCGGCACCGTCGACAAGGTGATGGACGCGGGCCACGACCCACGCCGCTTCGCCATCGACCTCCTCGATCGCATGCGAGATCTGATCCTGATGAAGGCCGTGCCCGACGCCGGAGAACGCGGTCTGGTCGACGTTCCCGGCGACGTCCTCGAGAGACTGCGTGACGAGGCCGATCTGCTCGGTTCGGCGACACTGACTCGGTACGCCGAGATCGTGCACTCGGGCCTCGGCGAGATGCGCGGTGCCACGGCCCCGCGTCTGCTGCTCGAAGTGATGTGTGCCCGAATGCTGCTGCCCTCGGCGTCCGACGCGGAATCGGCGGTGCTGCAACGACTCGAACGCGTCGAGCGCCGCCTGGACGTCACCCTTCCGGCGGGGGAGCAAGCAGCCGTCGCCCAGGCAGCCGCAGATCCGACGCGACCGCAGTTGCAACCCACCGAGGAACCCGCGCCCCCGGGTCCGGCACCGGTGAGCAAGTTTCAGCGACCGTCGCAACGTCCACCGGCCGCAGAGCCGGCAGCGCCCGCACCGGCACCTGCTCCAGTGGCGCCCGCACCCGCTGCCTCGATTCCCACACCGGCACCGGAGCCTGCACGACCCGAGCCGGCCCCGATACCCGAGCCCGCTCCGACACCCGAGCCCGCTCCCACACCCGAGCCGACACCGGAACCGGCCCCCACACCCGAGCCGACTCCGGAACCGGTTTCGGCATCACAGGAACCGGCCCCCGCTGCCTCGGTTTCCCACGAAGATTTTCCGCCGGAGCCCGAGGACGATTACGGCCCCGAGCCGGATCCGGTGTTCGAGTCGGAACCGGAACCCGTGGCGGCCCCCGCCGCCGTGTCGAGCGAGCCCGACGCAGCCGCGGTTCGAGCTGTGTGGTCGGAGGTGCGCACGAAGGTACGAGACCGGAGCCGGACCGTCGAGGTGATGCTCTCCGGTGCCTCGGTGCGCACCGTCGAGAACGGCACCATCACGCTCGGTCACGACTCGGCACCGCTGGCCAAGCGGCTGGAGGAACCGCGCAACGCCGACGTCATTCGCGACGCTCTGCGTGACGTATTCGGGGTCGAATGGTCGGTGGTGTGCCTGGTCGGTGCGGCGGCACCGCCGGAACAGTCATCAGCAAAAAAAGATGAACCGGCAGCGAAACCCGCGTCGCTGCCGAAGTTCTCGAGGCCGAGCCAGGCAGGGGCTTCCCGTCCCACGTCGGACGGGTTCGGATCAGCGGGCGATGGATCCTCGGCCGGCATCGGGGCGGACGACATTCCGATGCCCGAAGCGCCGGACTACCCCGACGAGCCCGAGCCGGTAGGGCCACCGCCACCGGAGACCCCGGAGGACGAGGAAGAGCTGCTCAAGGCCGCGGCCGAGCCTGCCGATCCGACGGTTCGACGCGATCCGGAGACCGTCGCGATGGAGCTGCTGGTCAGCGAACTGGGAGCGGTACCGCTCAAGGAGACCTGATCGACGGGTGACTCAGCCGACGGTCAGGTCCTCGTTGTCGGCGAACACCAGGCGTCCGCTGTCGAGCGCCACGGCCCAACGCCGTGCCACCGCCCAGTCCCGGGAGGTGGTCTCGGGTGTCTGGACACCGAAGTCCTCGACGATCGCCCCGGTCTCGTACGTGTCCTGAGCAGCTTCGTCATCGGTGCCGGTGGTGTGAATGCGTACTTTGACGCGAGCGCCCACGGTCAATTCGTTGTTGGTTTCCATGGAGGTCTTCTTCCGCGCTCGGTAGATCTGATCTATCGGAGTGTCCCACGATCAGGTCGTTCAAACGTGAACCTTCGCGTCGGTCATGTACAACGCTCGTTTCGGTCCTTACGCCGGATCCATCGCCCGCCCTACTGTGGCATGAGCTGAGGTCTGTCATGGCCTCGCACCGACGCGGTCGGCCGGCACGGCGACCGCAAGAAGATCGAGTATCTGGAAGGAACTGCGCGCTGTGACTACAGAGGCATTCATTTACGAGGCCATCAGGACTCCCCGAGGCAAGGGAAAGAACGGCTCCCTGCATTCGGTGAAGCCGATTTCCCTGGTGACCGGTCTGATCGACGAGCTTCGTCGACGGTTCCCCGACATGGACGAGAACCGGATCTCCGACCTCATCCTCGGCGTGGTCTCACCCGTTGGAGATCAGGGTGCCGATATCGCGCGCACGGCGGTGCTCGCAGCGAAGATGCCCGACACCGTCGGCGGCTTCCAGCTCAACCGCTTCTGCGCGTCCGGTCTCGAGGCCGTCAACCTGGCTGCACAGAAGGTGCGCTCGGGCTGGGACGAGCTCGTCATCGCCGGTGGCGTCGAGTCGATGTCGCGTGTGCCGATGGGCAGTGACGGCGGCGCGTGGGCCATGGACCCCGTCACCAACTACGACACCTACTTCGCCCCGCAGGGCATCGGTGCCGACCTCATCGCGACGATCGAGGGGTTCAGCCGCGAGGACGTCGACGCATATGCCGTCCAGTCGCAGGAGCGCGCCGCCGCAGCGTGGTCGGGTGGCTACTTCGCGAAGTCCGTCGTTCCGGTCACCGACCAGAACGGCCTGCTCATCCTCGATCAGGACGAGCACATGCGTCCGGGTAGCACCGTGGCATCGCTCGGCAAGCTGAACCCGGCCTTCACCGGTATCGCGGCCATGGGCGGATTCGACGATGTGGCGCTGCAGAAGTACCACTGGGTGGAGAAGATCGATCACGTGCACACCGGCGGAAACAGCTCCGGCATCGTCGACGGCGCAGCACTCGTCCTCGTCGGCAGCGAGCAGGCCGGTAAGGATCTGAACCTGGTTCCGAGGGCGCGCATCGTCGCGACCGCCACCAGTGGTGCCGATACGACCATCATGCTGACCGGGCCCACCCCGGCGTCGAAGAAGGTTCTCGCGACCGCGGGCCTGACCGTCGACGACATCGATCTCTTCGAGCTCAACGAGGCGTTCGCCTCCGTGGTGCTGCGCTTCCAGAAGGATCTGAACATCCCGAACGAGAAGCTCAACGTCAACGGTGGTGCCATCGCCATGGGCCACCCGCTGGGAGCGACCGGAGCGATGATCACCGGCACCGTGCTGGACGAGCTCGAGCGCCGCGGCGGCCGGTACGCCTTGATCACCCTGTGCATCGGCGGCGGCATGGGCGTCGCCACCATCATCGAGCGAGTCTGAGGTATTACGATGTCTGACAACATGATTCAGTGGGACCAGGACGCCGACGGTATCGTCGTTCTGACGATGGACGACCCCAACCAGGGCGCCAACACGATGAACCAGCTGTACAAGGATTCGATGGGAGCGACCGTCGACCGCCTCGAGGCCGAGGTCGACTCCATCACCGGCGTCGTGATCACCTCCGCCAAGAAGACGTTCTTCGCCGGCGGCGATCTGCACACGCTCATCGCTGCCAAGCCCGAGGACGCTCAGCAGGTGTTCGACGAGGTGCAGGAAGTCAAGGGCCAGCTGCGTCGTATCGAGAAGCTCGGCAAGCCGGTCGTGTCCGCCATCAACGGCGCAGCACTCGGCGGCGGACTCGAGATCGCGCTCGCGACTCATCACCGCATCGCGGCCGACGTTCCCGGCGTCCAGATCGGTCTTCCCGAGGTTTCCCTCGGCCTGCTGCCCGGCGGCGGTGGAGTCGCCCGCATCACGCGACTTCTCGGCATCCAGACCGGCTTCATGACCGTGCTCGCGCAGGGCACCCGGTTCCGTCCGGCGAAGGCACTCGAGATCGGTCTGATTCACGAGTTGGTCGGCAGCATCGACGAATTGGTGCCCACCGCCAAGGCCTGGATCAAGGCCAACCCCGAGGGTGGCGTCGCACCGTGGGATGTCAAGGGCTACAAGATTCCCGGCGGCACGCCGTCCAATCCGAAGCTCGCACAGATCCTGCCCGCATTCCCGTCCAATCTGCGCAAGCAGATCAAGGGCGCTCCGATGCCTGCACCGCGTGCGATTCTCGCGGCGGCGGTCGAAGGTGCGCAGGTCGACTTCGACAACGCGTGCACCATCGAGTCGCGGTACTTCACCGAGTTGGTCACCGGCCTGGTGTCCAAGAACATGATTCAGGCGTTCTTCTTCGATCTGCAGGCGATCAACGCCGGCAAGTCCCGTCCCGACGGCATCGAGAAGACCACCTTCACCAAGGTTGCGGTTCTCGGCGCAGGCATGATGGGCGCGGGCATCGCGTACGTGTGTGCCAAGGCCGGAATCGACGTGGTGCTCAAGGATGTTGCTCTCGAGGCGGCGCAGAAGGGCAAGGCGTACTCCGAGGCCATCGAGGCCAAGGCGCTCTCGCGTGGCAAGACCACCCAGGAGAAGTCCGACGCTCTGCTCGCGCGGATCCACCCGACGGCCGACGCCAAGGACGTCGAAGGCGCAGACCTCGTCATCGAGGCCGTCTTCGAGTCGGAAGAGTTGAAGCAGAAGGTGTTCCAGGAGATCGAGGACCTCGTCGATCCGACGGCGTTGCTCGGTTCCAACACCTCGACGCTGCCCATCACGAGCCTCGCTCAGGGCATCAAGCGTCAGGAAGACTTCATCGGAATCCACTTCTTCTCGCCCGTCGACAAGATGCCGCTGGTGGAGATCATTCGCGGCGAGAAGACGTCGGATGCGGCCTTGGCCAAGGCATTCGACCTGGTGCAGATCATCAAGAAGACCCCGATCGTCGTCAACGACAGCCGCGGCTTCTTCACCTCGCGTGTGATCGGCACGTTCATCAACGAGGCCATTGCGATGCTGGGCGAGGGCGTCGAGCCGTCGACCATCGAGCAGGCCGGTCTGCAGGCCGGTTACCCGGCTGCGCCGCTTCAGCTCTCGGACGAGCTGACGCTCAACCTGATGCAGAAGATCCGCAAGGAAACCTACGACGCCCTCATCGCCGCGGGTCAGACTCCTCCCGAGGATCCGGCCGGTGCCGTCATCGACAAGATGGTCGACGAGTTCGAGCGTCCGTCGAAGGCCAAGGGCGCGGGCTTCTACGAGTACGAGGACGGCAAGCGCACCGGACTGTGGCCCGGACTGCGTGATGCGTTCAAGTCGGGTTCGGCGGACATCCCGTTCGAGGACCTCAAGGAACGCATGCTGTTCATCGAGGCCATCGAGACGCAGAAGTGCTTCGACGAGGGTGTGCTGAACACCACCGCCGACGCCAACATCGGCTCGATCTTCGGCATCGGCTTCCCCGCCTGGACCGGAGGCGTGCACCAGTACGTCGTCGGCTACCCGGGAGGTCAGGCCGGATTCGTCACTCGTGCAGACGAATTGGCGAAGAAGTACGGCGATCGCTTCCAGGTTCCTGCTTCGCTGCGCTAGTGCCGAGGCAGTGGTGCGATCGAGTGCCCCCGGTGGCACATAACCGCACCACTGCCGAAGGCATCTACCCGCGATGCGCGATCAACCTCTCGGCGCCGTCTGTGAATTGTTGCTTCATCAATTCGCAGGCGGCGTCGATGTCGTTTCGAACGAGTGCCTCGATGAGTTCCTCGTGGTTGCGGACGGCCGCTCGGCCCCAGTCACGATCGGTGGCATAGAGGCGGGTGGGTGTGTAGCGGGTGGCGTTGTTGAGAAACCACGCCAGTTTCGCCGAGTCGGCGAGTCGGTTGAGGACGCGGTGGAACTCGAACTCGCAGTTCTCGACATCCTCCGGCCTGCCGTTCTCGACGGCCGCGGACAGCAGTGCGGTGAGTTCGGCGAGTCGGGCGAGTTCGGCCTCGGTGATCTTCGGTGCTGCGCGGCGCACCAGTTCGACAGCGATTTGGCCCTGCAACCAGAAGATGTCGACGATGTCGTTCGGCGTCAGCGGCGAAACCTTGTAGCCGCGATGCGGGACGAGTTCGACGATGCCCTCACCCCGCAGCGTCAGCAGTGCCTCGCGGACCGGGGTGACGCTGACGCCTAGTTCTGCGGCGGTCTCGTCGAGTCGGATGAAGTCGCCCGGACTCACTTCGCCGGACATGACGAGGTGCCGGACGTGGCTGGCCACCTCCTCCGACAGCTGCGGCCGTCGGCGCAGAACCGATGCTCGACGCTTGTCCACCATTCCGAAAGCCAATCACACGGCGGGCTTCGCGCGAAGGAGGACCTGCGCGACCGGTTCGACGACTCGGGCCGCGATGGGCCCCAGGATTGCCATCAGCAGCACGTATGCCGTCGCCAGAGCCGCGAGTTCGCCCTCCACCGCGCCTGCGGCCACGGCCAGTCCGGCGATGACGATCGAGAACTCGCCCCGCGCCACCAGTGCCGCACCGGTGCGCAACCGGCCAGGTCGTCCGATTCCCTGACGGCCCGCCGCCCACCAGCCGGTCGCGACCTTCGTGGCTGTCGTGGTCACCGCGAGCACGACGGCCCAGCCGAGCACGGGTGGGATGGTCGCCGGGTCGGTGGCGAGTCCGAACACCACGAAGAACATCGCGGCGAAGAGATCGCGCAGTGGCTCGAGCACGCGGGTGGCGTTGTCGGCCGTCGACCCGGATATGGCGATACCGAGCAGGAACGCGCCGACGGCGGCCGAGACCTGCAGTTCCGACGCGATGCCGGCCACCAGCAACGCGGATCCGAGGACCTTGAGCAGCACCACTTCGCGGTCGGGGCTGTCGAGTACTGCGGAGACGAGGTTGCCGTAGCGCAGTGCGACGACCAGCACGACGGTGAGGACGAACAGTGAGATGCCGAGCGCTTCGAGTCCGCCGAGGAAGCTCACGCCGCTGAGGACCGCGGTCAGGATCGGCAGATAGATGGCCATCGCCAGGTCTTCGAACACCAGAATCGACAGCACGACGGGGGTTTCGCGGTTTCCCAGTCGGCCCAGATCGGTGAGGACCTTGGCGATGATGCCCGAGGACGAGATGTACGTGACACCGCCCATTACCAGCGCTCCGACTCCGCCCCAGCCGAGCAGAAACGCGGCCACTGCACCCGGTGCGAAGTTCAGCACGATGTCGACCAGACCGGCCATCCAGGATCGGCGCAGACCGGTGACGAGTTCGGCGGCGGTGTATTCGAGTCCGAGCAGGAGCAGCAGCAGAACGACGCCGATCTCGCTCGCGATCTCGCTGAACTCGTCGATGCCGCTGAGATTGACGATGCCGCCGTTTCCGAACGCGAGACCGCCGAGCAGATAGAACGGGATGGGGGAGACACCTATTCGACCCGCCAGACGAGCGAGTAGTCCGAGAACGAAGAACACTGCACCCAGCTCGGTGAGGGCAAGTGCGCTCTCGGCCACTGTTCAGCCCCGACTGATCTCAGGCATTGCCGAGCAACTTGGCCGCTGCGTCCAGTCCGTCCGCGGTACCGACGGCGACCAGTAGGTCACCTGCGGCCAGCGTGAAGTCGGGGGTGGGGGACGGTTGAACCTGACCGGCGCGCATGACAGCGACGACCGATACCCCGGTTTTGGTGCGCATGGCGGTATCGCCGAGTGTGCGGCTGACGAACCGTGAGTCGGCGCGAATGGGAAGCCGACGGGTGTTGATTCCGGGAAGGTCACGATGCTCTTCCCCGAGCTGAGCGATGAGTTGCGGCGACCCGAGCAGATTGCCCAGGGCCGCCGCTTCCTCATTGCTCAACGTGATGGATTCCTGCGTCGCATCGGGGTCGTCCTTGCGCGAGACGATCAACTCGTTCACGCCGTCCTTGCGGGTGATGACGCCTATGCGACGCCCGGAAGCGAGTGCGAAATCCTTTCGCACTCCGATTCCCGGCAGCAGGGTCACTTCGACGTTCATGGTCGAAATGCTAGCCCTGCAGGCAGCGCATTATCGAAGGATCGGGCGTGCAGCCCGACCCGTCTCGATCAGGATGCGACGGCAGCCAGGAGGGCTTCGCGCTGGTTTGCGCCGAGGCCACCGATACGGCGGGTATCGGCGATGGACAGCTGCTCGAGCAGCTGTGCGGCGCGCACGGAACCAACACCCGGCAGGGCCTTGATCAGGGCGGACACCTTGGTCTTCTTGACGATCTCGTCGTTCTCCGCCTTGGCGAGAACGTCAGCGACGCTGAGTTCGCCGGACTTGACGGATGCGAGCAGCTTCGACCGCGCAGTGCGTGCCTCGGCCGCCTTGGCCAGCGCCGCGGTGCGCTGTTCCGGTGTCAATACTGGTAAAGCCATGGCCTGTTCTCCTCGATTGTGGTGACCCGTCGCTCGTTGACAGGTCTCGACCCTCTTGCATCGTGCCTGGTGGCTCTTCCAATCTAACCGAACAACACGGCTGTCATTCCGGTCGAGCCACCGAACCTTCCCAGCCAGGCTACGTCCTATCCGATTCGGGGTGTGCCCCGACCAGCACTTCGGCCCCGTGTCGGCTCTCGAAGGGCGTCGTGTACCGGGCATGTCCGACGCGTCCCTGCCGGTCTCTCAGGCAGGTGCAGGCGAGTAGGTCTTCCTGAGTGCGACCTTGACCACCTTGCCGCTCGCGTTGCGCGGGAGGGCGTCGACGACGACCAATTCCTTGGGGTGTTTGAACCGCGCGAGATGGTCGCCGAGCCACACGAGAAGCTCGTCGAGAGTCAGGTCGGGGGTGTCGGGGGAATCGTGCAGTGCGACCACCGCGACGGGTACCTCGCCCCACCTGTCGTCGGGTCGGCCGATCACTGCGGCCTCGAGGATTCGGGGGTGGGAGAACAGGACGTTCTCGACTTCGGCGCAGTAGATGTTCTCACCGCCGGAGATGATCATGTCCTTCTTGCGGTCGACGACGAACACGAAGCCTTCCTCGTCCTGGCGTACGAGGTCGCCGGAGTGGAACCAGCCGCCGTGGAACGCGTCCGCGGTCGCGTCGGGGTTCTCCCAGTATTCGCGCATCAATGTGGGCCCTCGATAGACGATTTCGCCGATCTCGCCCTGCGCCACGTCGTTCATGTCGTCGTCGACGACGCGTGCTGCGACGGTCGGGACGACGCGTCCTACCGAGCCGAGTTTGCGAAGGGCATCGACGTCGTCGAGCACACAGGTGATGGGCGACATCTCGGTCTGCCCGAACACCGCGACGTTCATCGCACCCGGGAACGTGTCCGACATCGCGCGCAGAACGGTGTCCGATGCCGGGGCGGCGCCCCAGGAAATGACCCGCAGGGCAAGTTCTCTCGGGTTGGCCGCCTGCTCGGCGCACATCGCCTGCCACTGCACGGGGACGAGAAACAGATTGGTGACACGTTCGGCGGCGAGTACGTCGAGCAGGGTGCCCGGATCGAATGCCCCGACCGGGTGGACGACGGTGGGAATCCCGAGCAGCAGGCTCGGCGCGAGGCTGCCGAGTGCGGCGATGTGAAACATCGGTGAGGCGCAGAAGCCGACCTCGTCGGTGGCGCTCATCTGCAGTGCCCGGACACAGGTGAACGCCTGCGCCTGCATGTTCGCGTGTGTGAGTACCGCGCCCTTGGGCCTTCCGGTGGTGCCCGAGGTGTACATGATCAGCGCCGGGGCGTCGTCCGGCACGTCGACGGGGTCCGCCGGTTCGGCGGTGGACAGCAGCGCCTCGTACGCGTCTCCGGCGACGATGATTCCGGTCAGTGAATCACTCTGCGCTACAACTGCTTCGGCCAGTGGAGCGAGCGTCTCGTCGGAGATCACCAGGGACGAGCCGCTGTTCTGCGCGAGAAACGTCACCTCAGGCGGAGTCATCCGGAAGTTCACCGGGACAGCGAGTGCGCCGAGCGCGTTGATCGCCAGGACCGCCTCGAGATATTCGGGGCGGTTGAGCATCACGATCAATACCCGGTCACCGAATCCGATTCCGCGGCTCTGCAGCGCGCCCGCGAGCCGCGCGACGCGGTCGTCGAGTTCGCGCCAGCCGATCGATCGCCCCTGAAACCGAAGCGCCACTGCCTCGGGCTGCATGAGGGCGTGCCGTCGAACGTGGTTGTTCCAGTTGTTTCGGGTGGACAATCCGGGTTCGTTGGGGTGAGCGGCCATCGCCGGTTCCTCTCGTCAGCCGTATGAGCGGGGGATCGAATGTGATGCAGCTTACAGACTGTTGGCCGCTTTGTCCGGAACTCTGTTGACTGCATTTCAGCAGGTCAGTGACGCATTAAGTTTGTGATCATTCGCATCGATCCCGCTACTATGAGCACTCGAGACGACCGGCGAGGTGAGGCGATGAGCGAGACGAGTGCCACGGAGCCGCGGCGTCGGCCACGGAATCGGAAGTCGCAGCTTCTGGTGGCCGCGGCCGAGGCCTTCAGCGAGCGCGGCTATCACCCCGTCGGAATCGAGGACATCGCTGCCACCGTCGGTATTTCCGGGCCCGCGCTGTACCGGCACTTCCCGACCAAGTACTCCCTGTTCGTCGACACCGTCATGCGGATGACCGACTCCTTGGTCGCGGCAACGGATCCGGCCGTCATCGATCCGGCCGTCGACGATGTGGAGGATCCACAGTCCCGGATCGACGCGGTCATCGGTGCCATCATCGCCACCACCATCGACAATCGCCGCACCGGTGGGTTGTATCGATGGGAGGGGCGCTATCTCGTCGGTTCGGACCGCGAATACCTACGGCGAGCGTTGCGCACGGTGCACGAGCGAGTGACGGTGCCGTTGCGACAGCTTCGCCCCGATCTGTCCGAGGCGGACGCCGCTCTGCTGGCCACGGCGTCGATCAGTGTGGTCGCCAGCATCACCGCGCATCGATCGGCATTGTCGGCCAAGCAGATCAAGGAGTCGATGCTCGCTGCCGCACGGTCGGTCCTGCGGACCGAACTTCCGCAGCAGGGCAGCGAATCGCCCCACCGCGACTGTGTGCTCGAGCATGCATCGAAACGGGAAGAGTTGCTGCACCATTCGATTCGGCTGTTCTATCTGCACGGGTACCACGAGGTGGGCCTCGACGACATCGGCGCAGCAGCGTCCATCACCGCCTCGAGCGTGTACCGCTACTTCCCCAGTAAGGCCGAGCTGCTCGAGGCCGCGTTGCATCGGGCCAACGCCCAGCTCACCGACACCCTCGCCGGCGCGCTCGAGCACTCGAACTCCCCGGTCGACGCCGTGCGGACCTTCGCCAGGCTGTACACCGAATTGACCTTCCGGCAGGGCGAACTGGTGGCCGTGTACTTCGCCGAGATCGGAAATCTACCGGCCGATCGGCGCGCGACACTGCGCCGGATTCAGCGCCACAACGTCGACGGCTGGGCGCAGCTGCTGCGTGAGGCCCGGCCGAACACGAGCGTGGTGGTCTCACGATTTCTGATCCACGCCGCTCTCGGGTTGGTCTTCGACGTGGGTCGGACGGTGCGGTTCGAGCGGTCCGACCGAACAATGGCGCGGGTGCAGCAGACGATGACGGCGGTACTTCTGGGATGAACCCTCCGCGTTCAGGCCGGAGTCGGCGCAGCGGTGTACGGGCATGCTTCGGTGCCCAGATCTCGGGGGCGGTAGCCGACGGGATAGCCGGGGTAGGTCCTGTTCGACGCGTCGGCGGTGGCCCGAGATCGCGTTCGCTTGGGTAGGAACCGCTCGACGCGGGCCCTGGCGCGCAGAGCCCGCACGGCCACCCGCTCGACCGTCGGTGAGCCTGCAGGGAACCCGAAGGCACCGGCCATCCGGTCGTCCAACAGTGCGAACACTCCCTGCTTCACTGCGGGGGTCAGTGCAGCGGGGTACCAGGAGCAGTAGAGATCCAGGGTGTACGTGCCGATCCGACGATTGTCCTCGGTGAAGCGGAACGTCCGCTCCTCGTAGTCGAGCTTGAACTGCGCGAACTCGGTGTACGACTCGGGAATGTTCTTGATTCCCATTCGCTTTCCCACTTCGCGGTAGAAGTGGAACGTCGCGAGTCGTTCCTTGGGGTGCAGGCGACGCCATCCGTAGGTGTCGATCCATTCGATCGGCTCGTAGACGAACGTCGTCAACACGTAGAGCATGTCGTCGTTGGAGATGTCGTACCGACCGTGCATTCGGTTGACCGTCCGAAGCGACTCACGCCCCCGCTCGGAGTCGTATCCGTGCTCGAGCAGTTCGGCCATCAGTAGCGAGGTGTCGTCGTAGCGCTTCTGTGGGCGGTTCTCGAATTCGCCGGTCTCGGCCAACAGTGCCGAGATGGTCGGCACGCAGTAGGTACGGAACAGCGCGAACTCGAGTGAACGCTGATAGTCCCACGGGAACTCGTAGCCGGCCGTGATGCGGTGGATGGTGTGACAATCCCGCACCGGGTCGAGTTCCTCGATGCGTCGAAGCCAGCCGAAGCGCCCCCTCTTCGGCGTGATGTCCATGGTCAGCCCCGTCCGTGCCGAAGCTTCAGTGCCAGCACGGAGAGCTTCATGTTTCGCGCTTTGCGCTTCATCGTCAGCAGATTGATCGGAGCTGCGAAACTCTGCACGGTCAACGATTTGACGGTGCTGAACTCGCGCAGGCCGTCGGCCCCATGGATGCGGCCGAATCCCGAGTCGCCCGTGCCGCCGAACGGCAGCGCTGGAACACCGGCGAATCCGAGGACCGAATTGACCGTCACGACACCACAATCGAGCTTCTCGGCGGCGCGTCTGCCCGCTGCTCCGTCCTGGGTGAACACCGATGCGCCGAGTCCGTACTTGGACGCGTTGGCCCGCTCGATGGCCTCGTCGAGATCGCGAACCTTGTTGACCACCACGGTCGGACCGAAGGTCTCCTCGGTGATCGCCGTCGAATCCTCGGGTACGTCGGTGAGAACCACCGGGTCGATGTACGGCCCGTGCAGCGACTCGAGGCCGCCGACGACGGCTTTGCCGCCCTTGGCCAGAGCGTCCTCGATCTGGCCGCGCACGATGTCGCTCTGTTTGCTCAGTGTCATCGGGCCGTAGGACGAGGTCTTCGTTCCGCCGGGCTTCAGCGCTTTCACCGCGGCGGTGAATTCACCGACGAACCGGTCGTACACCGGAGCCGCGACGTAGATGCGTTCGACGCCTGCGCAGGTCTGCCCGGCGTTGCCCATCGCCCCGAACGTCGCGAATTCCACTGCGGCAGTGATGTCCGCGTCTGCGTCGACGAGCATCGCGTCCTTGCCGCCGCACTCGGCGACGAGTGGGGTCAGCGACTTCGCGCAGGTGGCCATGACCTTCTTGGCGGTGGCGGTGGAGCCGGTGAACGCGATCTTGTCCACGCCGGATTCGACGAGGGCGGTACCGGTGGATCCGTCGCCGGTGATGGTCTGGAACACCGGGTGCGGAGCGGCCAGTGACTGCCACTTCTCGGCCAACCAGGTGCCGACGCCCGGCGTCAGTTCGCTCGGTTTGAATACGACGGTATTGCCTGCGGCGAGGGCGTACGCGATGGAACCCATCGGTGTGTAGAGCGGGTAGTTCCAGGGGCCGATGACTCCGACGACGCCGAACGGTCGGTATCCGACGTAGGCCTTCTGGTTCACCGCGAGCAGGCCCGATCCGACCTTGCGCTGCCGCAGAATCTTCTCGGCGTTGCGGGCCGCCCAGTCCAGGTGTTCGACGCCGAGCATGACCTCGAGCAGCGAGTCCTCGTCGGGCTTGCCGGTTTCGGCGGCGATGACGGCGGCGAGGCTCGGGGCGTCCCTGGCGATGGCGGACTTGAATTCCAGCAGCCATCGTTTGCGTCCGACGAAGCCCTGTACGTCCCACCAGCGTGCGGCCGACCGGGCTCGAGCGACGGCGATGTCGACCTCTGCGGGGCCCGCGATCGGATACGTGGCGAGTGCGACACCCGTTCGGGGATCGAGGCTTTCGAAGCTGCTCTCGGTCGTTCGTTCGATCTGGTCCGTCATGGGCTCTATCCTCCAGCGGATCGCATCACATATATTTGATGTGATTCAATGTTGTCCAGGACACACTATGCGTCGTGTCCGGTTGCGACAACCCCCGCTGCCTCGACGTGCAGGAGCAATTCATGAGCATCGATCTCACTCGGGAACAGACCGCCTTCGCGCAGGCGGTTGCGTCGTTCTGCGCGAAAGAGGCCGGCACCAGGGCGCAGCGGGACGCGCTCACCGAGCACGGCGCGCACAGTCACAACCAGGCGCTCTACGACAAGATGGCCGAGTTGGGCTGGTTGGGCGCGATCATCTCCGAGGAGCACGGCGGAGCGGGCGGCAGCACCGTCGATCTGTGCATTCTGCTCGAAGAGTCCGCGAAGGCCATGGCTCCCATCGGCGGCATCGGTCCCACCCTGATCACCGGTGCGGCCTACGAGAAGTTCGGCACCCCGGCGCAGAAGGACACAGTTCTCGGTGGCATCGTCGCCGGCCGAAGCTACTCGATCTCCATGTCCGAGCCCGAAGCCGGCTCTGATGTGGGAAATCTGACCTGCCGCGCCGAGAAGACCGACTCCGGCTGGCTGATCAACGGCCAGAAGACCTGGTGTTCCAACGCGCATTTCGCGGACCGAATTCTGCTGGTGGCACGCACCGGCAAAGACGGTGGGAAGCACGACGGGTTGACCATGTTCGACGTCCCGGCTGATATCGAGGGCCTGAACATCGTCGGCATCGACACGATGGGCGGCAAGGAAGTCAACGACCTCTACTTCACCGACTGTGTGCTGCCCGAGGACGCGGTGGTCGGAGTGGAAGGTCAAGGATGGTCGCAGCTGATGACCGGCCTGAACATCGAGCGCCTGATCCTGGCGGCGATGATGCTCGGCACTGCGCAACGAGCGTTCGACGACACACTCGACTTCGTCACCCAGCGAAAGCAATTCGGCAGGCCCGTCGGGACGTTCCAAGCACTGCGACATCGCATCGCCGATCTGGCGACCGAGATCGAATGCGGACGGCTGCTGGTCTACCACGTGGCTCGGTTGGTCGACGAGAACCCGACGAAGCTGTTCCCGCGAGAAGCCTCGATGGCCAAGCTCAAGCTCACCGAGACCGCGAAGAAGGTGGCCCTCGAGGGCATGCAGATGATGGGCGGCTACGGTTACGCCACCGAATTCGACATGGAAAAGCACGTGCGGACGACTCTCGTGTCCTCGATCTACGGCGGTACCAACGAGATTCAGCGTGACATCATCGGCAAGACGTACGGACTCTAGGCAGTCGTGCTGCATCGCCGCCCGCAGCTCTCGGAGGACGTCGCCGCAAGTATTCGCCAGCAGATCGTCACGGGCGTACTGACACCGGGCACCTTCGTGCGCATCGACGATACGGCGGGCGAACTCGGGGTCAGTGCCACTCCCGTGCGAGAAGCATTGGTGGCGTTGCGCGGTGAAGGTCTGGTGGAACTGGTGCCGCGTCGGGGCTACCGGGTCAACGAGTTGACCGAACGCGACATCGAGGACATCTTCTGGTTGCAGGGCACGATCGCGGCAGCGTTGGCCCGCCGCGCCGCGCAGCACATCACGAACGAACAGATCGAGGCGCTTCGCGCCGTGAACGATCGATTATGTGACGCCGTGGCCCGATCCGACTTCGAATCGGTGGAGTCCTGCGAGTTCGAATTCCACAGGTACATCAACAGATTCGCCGGAGGAACCAAGCTGGCCTGGTTTCTCCTCGGTGCCGTGAGATACACACCCTCGCGGCTGTATGCGTCGAACAGGCAATGGGGTGAGCACGCGGTCCGCCATCACGAACAGTTGATCGAGGCATTCCAGCGGCGAGACGTCGAGCTCGTCGGTGACCTGACGTGCCGGCACTTCCTCTCCGGAGCCGAGCTGGTGACCCGGCTAACGGGGTGATGCGGCCAGTAACAGCTCGGCGCAGCGGACGACCACGGCCTCCTCGTCCATCTCGAGTTCGCCGCCGAGCCACGCAGTGAGCACCTGAGCGAATCCGCCGACGACGAAATAGGTTGTCAGATCGAGATCGTGGTCTCCGGTCGTGCCGTAGAACTCGGTGGCCTGAGTGGCGAGCAGACGGGCGAACATCTTCGTCGACTCGGCCCGTTTCGCCACCACGATGTCGCCGACCGCAGTGACGGAGAACAGGAGGAACCCACGGCGGGGGTCGTCCGCGACTGCGCGCACGATCGCACGAATTCCGGCGTGTACCCGTTCTCGGGCGTCCCTCGGTGCTGCGGCGACCGCGTCGAGCGCGATGGCTGCGACCTCCTCGACGACGTGGTCGTACACGGCCTCCATGAGCGCACTCCGGTCCGCGAAACTCTCGTAGAAGTAGCGGCTCGCGACGCCGGCCCGGCGGCACACCCCTCGAACCGTCAAGTCGGGCTTGGCAGTTCCGAGCAGATCGAGTCCGGTCTCGATGAGGATGCGTCGACGGTCGGCGACTCGGGCCGAACCGTCCACGCCGCCGTAGGTACGGGGTGAATCGGGCATGAACACATCTTGACACCGCTCGGCACCCGCGCCTAGCTTGATCTGAACACGCACGTACTCAGATTGCCGACAGGGGAGGGCTCGACTGCGTCATGACTGTCGACAACGACCTTCTACGCAAGTCCATGACCGCCGTCGGCCTGCTCGCCGGTTCGGCGAACGTCATCATGCAACTCGGGCATCCCGCCGTCGGATACGGGGTTTTCGAAAGCCGCGTGGAATCCGGGCAGATCAACCGGCACCCGATCAAGCGCACCCGAACGACGTTGTCCTACCTGGCGGTTGCGGGTATGGGAGACGATCGGACCAAGGCCGCGTACCGGAAGGCGACCAACAGATCTCATGCCGCTGTGCGCTCGACGGCGGACAGCCCGGTGAAGTACAACGCCTTCGACCCGAACCTGCAGCTGTGGGTCGCGGCGTGCCTCTACCGAGGGTTCGAGGATGTGTATGTCGCCTTGTACGGGCCGCTCGATCCGGACGACGCGGACGAGATGTACCGGTCGTGTCACGTACTCGGATCGACACTGCAGATGCCGCCCGAGATGTGGCCCACCGATCGATCGGCGTTCGAGAAGTACTGGGAAGCAGCACTGGACGACATTCACATCGACCCGACGATCCGGCGCTACCTGCACGGCATTGCCTCGGCAACGTTCGCCCGACCCGCAGTGCTGCACCCGTTGATCGGGCCGTTCTTCCGTTTCGTGACCACTGGATTCTTGCCCCAGCGTTTCCGAGACGAGATGGAACTGCCGTGGGATCCGGTCAAGCGGAGACGGTTTGCGCTTGTTCTGCGCAGCGCGTCCCTGCTCAACCGGATGTTGCCGCCCGCCGTTCGTGCACTCCCGTTCAACCTTCTACTGCACGATGTCCGGCGACGGATGCGCTCGGGCCGGGCGCTGGTCTAGCTCGAGGCCTCAGCTGAGGTGGTGCGGCTGCGGGTGCGACTTGTGCCCCTCGTCCGATCCCTCGTCGTCCTGGTGACCGTTCACCGTGCCTTGCACGCCCGTCCCCGCCGGAACCATCGAGATGATCACAGACTTCGAGGTGGGGCAATTACTCTGCAGCGCAGTCGAATCCAACGGAATCAGCGGATTGGTCTCGGGGTAGTACGCAGCAGCCGACCCACGCGGGGTGTCGTACTCGACGATGCGGAACGACGGCGCACACCGTTCCACGTCGTCGTCGTCCCACTTGGTGACGAGATCGACCATGTCGCCGTTGCGGAAGCCGAGAGACGAGATGTCCTCCCGATGCACGAAGATGACGCGTCGACCGTTCTCGATGCCGCGGTACCGATCGCTGAGGCCGTAGATGGTGGTGTTGAACTGATCGTGGCTGCGCAGCGTCTGCAGGATCAGATGGCGCGGCGGAACCTGCAGCACGTCGATCGGTGAGACCGCGAATTCACCTCGGCCGCTCTTGGTTTCGAACGTCCGACTGTCGCGCGGGGGGTGCGGAAGAACGAAGCCACCGGGGCGTCGAACATTGACCTCGTAGCCCTCGCAACCGGCGACGACGCGGGAGATGTGCTTGCGGATGTTGCGGTAGTCGTCGCGGAAACCCTTCCAGTCGAGACCGTATCGGTCACCGAGGGTCGCCTCGGCGATACCGCTGACGATGGCGACCTCGGAACGAAGGAATTCGCTCGCGGGCTTCAGCGGTCCGCGTGAGGAGTGCACCGAGCAGGTGGAGTCCTCGACCGAGATCCACTGCTCGCCACTGGCTTGCACGTCCTTCTCGGTGCGGCCCAGGGTCGGCAGAATCAGTGCGGTCTCGCCGCAGACCAGGTGCGAACGGTTGATCTTGGTGGAGATCTGCACCGTCATCCGCATCTTGCGCAGCGCCTCGAAGGTGACGTCACTGTCCGGAGTTGCCTGGACGAAGTTTCCGCCGAGTCCGAGGAAGAAGTGCGCCTTGCCGTCGCGCATGGCCCGGATGGAATCGACGGTGTCCAAGCCGTGCTCGCGCGGCGGCTCGAAGTCGAACTCCGCGGCCATCGCGTCGAGAAACTTCACCGGAGGGCGTTCCCAGATGCCCATCGTGCGGTCGCCCTGCACGTTCGAGTGGCCACGAACCGGCAGCAGACCCGCACCTGCCTTTCCGATGTTGCCTTGCGCGAACGCGAGATTGGTGACTTCCTTGATGGTGGCGACGGCGTTGCGGTGCTGCGTCAGGCCCATCGCCCAGCAGAAGACGGTGGCCTTGGAGTCGCGCAGCATCTCGGCGCCCTCGGTGATCTGCGCTACCGACAATCCGGTCACCTCGGTGACGAGATCCCAGTCGACCTCGGCGACGTGCGCCTTCCACGCGTCGAAACCGACGGTGTAGGTGTCGAGGAACTCGTGATCGAGCGCGTCCCACTTCACCAGCAGCGAGCCGATGGCCTGGAAGAGTGCGAGGTCGCCGTTGAGCTTGATCGGCAGATGCAGATTCGACAGGTCCGTTCCCGGTCCCACCATGCCGCGCGGAGTCTGTGGATTCTTGAAGTTGAGCAGACCCGCTTCGCGAAGTGGGTTGATGGACAGAATCTTTGCGCCGTTCTGCTTCGCCAGCTCGAGGGCCGATAGCATACGCGGGTGATTGGTGCCGGGGTTCTGGCCCGCCAGGATGATCAGCTCGGCGTTGTGGACGTCGTCGAGCGTGACGCTGGCCTTGCCGATACCGATGGACTCCTGCAGCGCGATGGACGTCGACTCGTGACACATGTTGGAGCAGTCGGGCATGTTGTTGGTGCCGAATGCCCTGGCGAACAGTTGGTAGGTGAACGCGGACTCGTTGGAGGCGCGGCCTGAGGTGTAGAAGATGGCTTCGTCCGGGCTGGCAAGTGACTTCAGCTCGTCGCCGATCAGGCGGAACGCGTCGTCCCACTCGATCGGTTCGTAGTGCGTGCCACCGGGCCGCTTGATCATCGGATGCGTGATCCGGCCCTGCTGGCCGAGCCAGTGCTCAGTGTGACCGTCGAGCTCGGCAATGCTGTGCTGCGCGAAGAACTCCGGGGTTGCCCGGGTCGTCGTCGCCTCCTCGGCAACGGCCTTGGCTCCGTTCTCGCAGAACTCCGCTGCGTGCCGATGGCCCGGATCCGGGTCCGGCCACGCGCAGCTCATGCAGTCGAAACCCTCGGCCTGGTTCAGCTTGAGGAGCGTCTGCGCGGTGCGCTTGGGCCCCATGTGCCCGAGTGCTCGCTTCATCGACACCGCGACAGCGGTGGCACCTGCGGCATGGGTCTTCGGCTTCTCGATATCGAGCTCGGCCTCGTCGACGTCGCTGTCGGTGCGTCTCATGCGGGTCCCTTCGTTGCGTTACCCCCGCACTCGACCATAGCCTTCGGCTCAGCCGGCGAGGAGTTCGGTCACTAGATCCACGTACTGCTGCTTCGCCGAATCCTGGCTCGTGCCTTCGAGCTTCGCCCAGGCATCGAACTTCGCACGGTTCACCATGTCCAGTCGTCCCGGCCGCTTACCCGAGACGTCACCGATCGAACCCTGCTTGTAGAGCGAGTACAGGCGCAGGAGGTCGTCGTTGCTCGGCTTGGACGTGAGCTTCTTGACGTCCACCTGCGCGTCGGCGAACGACTGGTCGAGATCGGACATGGAAGAACTCCTTCTGCTAGAGGTGGTGCCATCCTTGCACGGCAGCATCGGAAACAAGCCGAATGCAGTGCGCCACGAGGGCTTCGCCGGTGACGGCGAGCGTGCCGTCGAGACAGCCGATGAACAGGGCAGTCAGCGCCCCGACGGTTCCGACGGCGATCAGCTGTCGGTCGGCGGAGTCGGGCAGTTGGGCGTGCACCAGTTCGACGAAGCCCGGCAGCAGGTCGAGTCCGCGTCGGCTGAGCGCAGGCTCGGCCAACGGTGCGATGAGCAGAACCCGTCCCGTTCGTGGTTCGTCGATGATCAGTTCGACGAATGCGCGCACGGGCGCGGCGATGGTGTCCTCGGGGGTGGTTGCCGTCGCGACGGCGTCGATCAACGTCTTCTGGGCTCTCGATCCCACCCAGGCGTACACGGCCCGGACGAACGCGTCGCGATCGGAGAAGCTCTCGTAGAAGTACCGCTCGGTCAGCCCGGCGGTACGGCAGACGGCTCGCACGTTCACTGCCGGTCCGTCGGGCGCGCCGAGGAGCTCGACCCCTGCGGCGAGCAGTGCGTCGTACCGCTTGGATCTGCGTTCCTCCAACTGTTGACTACGCATGTTGTCAACTCTAGTGTGACAACATGCGTAGTCAGTCCGATCGACCCGTTCCGCTCGGTCCCGACTCACTCACCTGGAAGTACTTCGGCGACTGGCGGGGCATGCTGCAGGGCATCTGGGCAGGGTCGATGCAGAACATGCATCCAGGGCTCGGAGCCGGGGTGGAGCAGCATTCGACGTTCTTCGACGAGCGCTGGCAGCGCCTGTATCGATCGTTGTATCCCATCGGCGGGGTCGTGTTCGACGGCGATCGGGCCGAGGAGACCGCACTGCAGGTCCGCGGATATCACACGAACATCAAGGGAATCGACGCCAAGGGCCGCAAGTACCACGCGCTCGATCCCGACACCTTCTACTGGGCACACGCCACCTTCTTCATGGGCACCGTGCTCACTGCAGACCACTTCATGGGCGGCCTGACCGAGGAGCAGAAGGTCACTCTGTTCAACGAGCATGTGCAGTGGTACCGGCTCTACGGCATGAGCATGCGGCCGGTACCCGCAACCTGGCCCGAGTTCCAGAAGTATTGGGATCACATGTGCCGAAACGTCCTGGAAGACAACATGGCTGCCCGAGGTGTGCTCGACCTGTCGAAGCTGGGACCACCGCCCTACGCATCCTGGCTGCCCGAACGAGTGTGGGCGGTGCTGAGGCGTCCGGTCACGGCGTTGTTCGTGTGGATCACCGTCGGGCTCTACGACCCGCCGGTGCGCGAGCTCCTCGGCTACCGCTGGTCCGCGCGGGACGCGCAACGGTTCGCGTTGTTCGGTAAGGCAGTGAACCTGCTGTTCGGGCTGGTGCCACCGCGCCTCCGCCTGCATCCGCGGGGGCGGGCCGGATGGGATCGCGCCCGGGGTCGGACTCCGGCGACATCACCGCTGGTGCACACGCCGGCCCGAAATCTGCCACCGGTCGAGCGCCGATCGGACCCGTCGCACTACAGCCCCAATGTGTAGATCGACGAGCTCCGGGTACAGCGGGGGGTATGTACAACGTCAGAACCGGAACCGGTAAGCCGCTCGTCCTCGTGCACGGGCTCGGGTCCTCGCACCGTAACTGGGATCCGATCGTCCCCGCCCTGGCCGCACATCGAGAGGTCATCGCCCTCGATCTGCCGGGATTCGGGCAGACCCCGCCGCTGCCCGAGGTCTCCATCGCCTCGCTCACCGACGCTCTGCGCACGTACCTCGACGACGAGGGCCTGTCCGACGCAGATCTCGTCGGCAGCTCGATGGGCGCGCGCATGGTCGTCGAGCTCGGCCGCCGTGGTCACCGAGGGTCGATGGTGGCCCTCGATCCCGGCGGCTTCTGGAACGACCGCCAGGTCAAGATCTTCGGAGCCACCATCACGGCGTCGTTGGCGCTGATGAAGAACGTGCAGCCACTGGTGCCGTTCCTTGCCGGTAATCCGGTGACGAGAACGGCTGCGCTGGCTCAGTTCTCGGCTGCGCCGTGGAAGTTGCCGAGTGGATTGGTCGAGCGGGAGCTCAAAGGCTTCTCCACCAAGACATCACCCTCGCTGGACGCCGCCCGGAAAGCCTTGATCCACGGGCCCAAGCAGATCGGTGCGCCGAAGGGGACGTTGCAGGGGTCGCTGCTCATCGGCTGGGGTCGCCAGGACAAGGTGACGCTGCCCAGCCAGGCGAAGGTGGCGCTGGAGCGATTCCCCGACGCCACCCTGCACTGGTTCGAGAAATGTGGACACTTCCCGCACTGGGATCAGCCGACCGAGACCGCGCGGGTCATCCTGCGGGCGACCGGTCGCTAGCTCCCACGTGAGTGGAACTTCGTAGCCTGCTACGAAGTTCCACTCACGAGGCTCAGCCGTTCCACCACGGCCGCAGGGGAACGTTCGCCTGACCCTTCGGCCCGAGTTTGACCGCCAGAACCTGGTGCAGCTGAACCACATTGCGCTCGAATCCCAACCGGGAGCCGGCCATGTACAGGCCCCAGACGCGGGCTGTTCCCTCACCGGCCTCGGCGACGCACGCATCCCAGTTCTCGACGAGGTTCCGGCACCATCCGGCGAGGGTCAGCGCGTAGTGCTCGCGCAGGTTCTCCTCGTGCCGCACCTCGAGTCCGACGTCCTGGATCTCGGTGATGATGCGGCCCGAGCCGGTGAGCTCGCCGTCGGGGAAGACGTAGCGGTCGATGAAACTGCCTGCCTTGGCATGCGCGCGATTGTCCGGCCGGGTGATCGAGTGATTGAGCAGTCGGCCTCCGTCCCGCAGCTTGGACTGAATGAACGCGAAGTACGACGGGTAGTTGTGCACGCCGATGTGCTCGGTCAGTCCGATGGACGAGACGGCATCGAAATTCGTTTCGGGCACGTCGCGATAGTCGGAGAAGCGCACCTCGGCGAGGTCGGAGAGACCCTCGTCGGCAATGGCCTTCTGTGCCCACGACGCCTGCTCCTGAGAGAGCGTCACGCCGATGACCTTGACGCCCCTGCGCGCGGCGTAGCGCACCATCGAGCCCCAACCGCAGCCGATGTCGAGCAGACGATCACCCGGCTTCAGTCCGAGCTTGTCGAACACCAGACGGTACTTGTTCTCCTGCGCTGCTTCCAACGAGTGATCTGCGCTCTCGAACGCCGCACAGGTGTAGGTCATCGAGGGGCCGAGCACCATCTCGTAGAAGGCATTGGACACGTCGTAGTGGTGGTGGATCGCCTCTGCATCGCGAGTCTTGGAGTGGCGCAGACCTTCCGCGATGCGACGCCACCGCGGAATCGCCTCCTGAGGCGGGGGAGCGATGGGCCGCAACACATCCCAGCCGAGCGAACGGGCGATCGACGTCAGTGTCATCGCCGAGGGGCGACGGAAGTGCAGTTCGTCTCCCATCAGTGCCAGCAACTCGTAGGGATCGCCCGGATGAACGCCCGTTGCTTCCAGATCACCCGAGACGTACGCGCGCGCCATGCCGAGATCGCCGGGAGCGGTTGCGAGATAAGTGGTTCCGCGAGGGCTCTTGAGGTTGAGGCCGATTCTCGCGTCCTCGGGTCCTGCGGTGCTGCCGTCGTATGCGGTGAAACGCAGTGGGATGTTGCCGTCGGAGATCAGTTCCAGAATCTCGGAGATCTTGAGCTTCTGGGCACCGCTCACCGTGCGATTGCCGGAGTCCTTGAACGTCGTCATCTGCGTTGCACCGCCTTCGAGTACAAATCCAACAATCGGGATTCGGGATCGTATTTCTTCTTGAGCTGTGTGTATCTCTCGCCGCCGTACAGCACGGCGAATTCATCCTGGGTGTAGTAAGCATCCGAGTACAGCGATTTATGCCCGTCGAACTCGGTCACCTTCTTCTCGATGGCGCGGTTCGCGGCACCCTCGGGTTCGCCTGCAACGATCGGGACCGACGACCAGAAGCCGATGTTGACGTAGGTGCGTTTCGGTTCGAGTGGATACAGCGGCCACGGCCGGGCCGGATTCGCACCTGGCGCGGCAGGCTCGCGAAGGCGCAACGGGCACAACCACAACGGCTCGATCGGGATGTTGTCGAGGAACCACGCCACGAAGCCGGCGGTGTGTTCGATCGGAACCTCGACGTCCTGTACGACGCGTTCGCGTGGCGGATTTCCCTTGCGCTTCTCGAGTCGATCGGCAATGTCGTACTTGCGATCGAAGCCGATGAGCTTCCAGTAGAAACTACTGCGCCGGTACCTGCGTGGCCAGAAGCGTCGAATTCTCGGGTTCTGTGTTCCGAAGGCCCGGGAGCACCAGAACCAATCGGTGTCCCAGCGCCACAGGTAGTCGTGAACGGTGAGGCGGTCGGTCTTCGGTGTGTCCGACGCGTGCTGGATCGAGCGATAGAAGATGTCGGCACCGGTGTAGTCGCTGACCGGTCCCGGTTCGTCGGTCTGAACGCCGAGGGTGAGGTAGCTTTCGTCGGCGCTGAACACCACACCGTCGAGGTACTGAACCTCGATGCCGTCGTACTCGCGCTGTTCGACGATGGTGTCCATCGTGGACTGGAGGGTGTCGAGATCGTGAAATCTCAGGTGGCGCAACGCGACATACGGCAGCACGGGTTCGAGCTGAATCCGCAGTCGAGTGGAGTAGCCCAGGGTGCCGTACGAGTTGGGAAAGCCCCAGTAGAGATCCGAGTGTTCGCCCTCCGGTGTTGCGGTGACGATCTCGCCGCTGCCGGTGAGTACGTCGATCTCGAGCACCGATTCGTGGGGAAGTCCACTACGAAACGACGTCGACTCGATACCGAGTCCGGTGACGGCTCCACCGAGGGTGATCGTCTTGAGCTGCGGGACGACGAGGGGCGCGAGACCGTAGGGAAGCGTCGCGTCGACCAGGTCCTCGTACGTGCACATGCCGGCGACATCGGCTGTACGCGAGTCGGGATCGACGGAGATGACCTTGCTCAGGCCCGACACGTCGAGCCCCGGCGTGGTGGTGGTCGTCCTGGCCCGGAACAGGTTGGACGTCTTCTTCGCCAGACGCACCGTCGCATCGGTCGGAATCGCGCGGTAGCTGCGAAGCAGCTGCTCGACACCCGACCGGTGCGCTGCGTAACCGCTCTCCCTCGGTTCTGGCCGTCGTCCGAGGAGAGCATTCACTGAAGCCACATTCAGACGCTATATCTCGTACCGCACGGTATCCACCGGCATCGGCGTCCGACCGGTGAAACTTCACGCAACTGTTGCCGAATCCGGGTGAGGAATCGGAGTAAATCGGACAAATGGTTGCGTCATGCATGTGGTTTGCGCGTCCAGAATTGTTCTGTGAAGCGCATCACACATGAGTCGGCGCGATGTCGAACGTGGTCGCGGAGAGAGGCAGGATGGATAGACATCCCGTCCGCTAGAGAAGGAGTACGTCTTCGTGGCTCAGGTCAGTGCATCCAGTTCCGCCACCATCGCTGCCACACCGGATCGGGTGCTCGCCGCGCTCGCCGACTACGAGACGGTGCGCCCACGCATCCTGCCCGAGCAGTACCGCGACTACGAGGTGGTCCAGGGCGGGCAAGGAGACGGAACCGTGGCCACGTGGACCTTGCAGGCCACCGAGAAGCGAGTGCGCAACGTCGCCGCGACAGTCACCGTCGCCGGGTCGACCATCACCGAACGCGACGCCAACTCCTCCATGGTCACCACCTGGTCGGTCGCCCCGGAAGGCGCAGGCACCACGGTCACCACGACGACCGAATGGAAGGGTGCAGGCGGAATCGGCGGATTCTTCGAGAAGACCTTCGCACCTCTCGGACTGAAGAAGATCCAGGCCGCGACGCTGGAGAACCTGCGTCGCGAGTTGATCTAGACCCGCTCGAAGTCGGGAGCCTGGATGAGCGCCAGAGTCCCGACCACGACGGTGCGCATCGACCACAGGAACATCCCGTCGGGCCCACGGTCGACCGTGTCGTAGGCCCCGGGCAGGGTGTCGAGGTCGGTGCGCGCCGCGATCGCGTCGTCGTACTCACGATCGCGGCGGACATCGTTGTAGACCATCTCCGCCAAGGCCAGAGCGTGCTCGACGACGGTGATGACGGCCCAGGTCGCCTGCTTCGGAGTGAGGTCGTAGCGCAGTCGGTAGCGCGTTTGGACGGCGTCGGCCATACGAAGAGCATCGATCGAGCTGGGAGTCAGGCCGATCAGATACTCCGCGATCCCGGGGTTGGAGTGAACCAACTCGCGCATCGCGGATGCGAGTGCAAGCAACGCGTCGTGCATCGATTCGTCGTCGGCGGGGAGTGGCGGGGACCAGCGGCGCAGAATCTCCTCCGCCACGAGGGCCTTGAGGGCGCAGAGATCGTCGATGTTGTTGTAGATCGCGACGATCGAGACGCCCAGGCTCTCGGCCACGGACTTCACCGTCACCTTGGGCAGAGTCAGCGCAATGCCCGCCTCGGCCATGGTCTCGGGCGTCACCCGACGCTTGCGAGGGGACTGGCGTCCTTCGGGGGCCGCCGACTGATCCATTCCACGAGACTACGGGCGCTCAGTACTGACGGATGTTCAGGCGCGGGGCTCTAGAATCGCATCGTGTCCTTCTCGTCCGCACTACCCGCGACTGACGGTGATCGGACGCTGGTCGAACTGGCCAGGCGGACAATCGATTCATCGACGGATGCGGGACCTGATGAGGACGGCATCCACACGATGGGTGCGGCGGTGAGAGTGGCGGACGGCCGAACCTTCGCCGGGGTGAATCTCTATCACTTCACCGGTGGCCCGTGCGCAGAGACCGTCGCGCTTGCAGCGGCTCGGGCCGCCGGTGCGACCGAGCCGACTCACATCGTGGCGGTCGGTAACCACGGGCGCGGGGTGAAGAGCCCGTGCGGCAAGGATCGTCAGATCTTTGCCGACCTCTATCCCCTGATGCGCGTGATCATCGATTCGCCCGACGGCCTCGTCAGCGTTCTCGCCGGCGAACTCCTCCCCGCCGGATACGACCATCGCGCGGAGCAACGCTGATTCTCGTTACCGAGGGCGAACCGTCGTGCGGCATCGCCCGAAGGCACTGCGCTGAGTGTCCACTATTCGTCACCGCAGGCGCGATCCCGTGTCTGCCGCGAAATTGTAGACACTAAGGTCGGTATGTCGATTCGACGCGCAGTGAATCACAGCGATCCACGGTGCGGCTACGCTTGAGTTCGCTTCGACCCACGCGAGAGGACGGCACAGTGCAACCCGGTGAACAGCCCGACATGGCATCGATCCTGCAGCAGGCCCAGCAGATGCAGCAGCAGTTGATGGCGGCGCAGGCCGAGATCGCGGAAACCGAAGTGACCGGCCAGGCGGGCGGCGGACTCGTCGTTGCCACCGTCAAGGGAACCGGTGAGGTGGTCGGCCTGACCATCGATCCGAAGGTCGTCGATCCCGACGACGTCGAGACTCTGCAGGATCTGGTGATCGGTGCGATCGCCGATGCGTCGAAGGCAGCTCAGAACGTAGCGAGCGAGAAGCTCGGCCCTCTCGCCGGTGGTCTCGGCGGCGGCTCACTCGGACTACCCGGCTTCTAGGCGAGAAGAGTGTACGAAGGTCCGGTTCAGGATCTGATCGACGAACTCGGCAAGTTCCCCGGGGTCGGTCCGAAAAGCGCTCAGCGCATAGCCTTTCACCTCCTCGGCGTCGAACCTCCCGAGGTGGACCGGTTGATGCGCGCGCTGCAGCGCATTCGTGACGGTGTGCAGTTCTGCGTCGTGTGCGGCACGGTCTCGGACAAGGAACTGTGCCGAATCTGCTCGGACTCGCGGCGTGACCGATCCATGATCTGCGTCGTCGAAGAGCCCAAAGATGTTCAGGCCGTGGAACGTACGCGAGAGTTCAAGGGCCGCTACCACGTGCTCGGTGGGGCGCTCGATCCATTGAACGGAGTGGGACCGGATCAGCTCCGCATCCGAGAATTGTTGACTCGCGTGGGAACGCAGGACGACGGTGTCGACGTCACCGAGGTCATCATCGCCACCGACCCCAACACCGAGGGCGAAGCAACGGCCACGTACCTGGTGCGCATGATGCGTGATTTCCCCGGCCTGGCCATTACCCGCCTCGCCTCCGGCCTGCCCATGGGCGGAGACCTCGAATTTGCCGATGAACTGACGCTGGGCCGCGCGCTGACCGGCCGTCGGCGTATGTAGAGCGGCTTCGCCGCACGTGCACGAAACTTCGTAGCAGGGGTCGAATTTCTGCTCACGACCCGGAGTTATGCACAGCCTGTGGATGGATCCTGACGCGGTCATCGCAAACCGGCGATCCTGAGGTCTATGAAGACGAGACCAGCGGGTACCTGGCAACGAATATTGGACGAGCAGCACGGAATCATCACCACGAAGCAGATGTACGAGAACGGCGTCAACAAGGACTCGATCGATCACTGTGTGGAAACAGGTCAGTGGCTGAGGGTGTTTCGTGGAGTCATCTCGGTGACCAACGGGCCGCTGACTCGTGAGATGCAGCTGTCGGCAGCGTTGCTGTACGCGGGCCGCGGCGCACTGCTCAGCCACGCCAGTGCGGCCGAGGAATGGGGGTGGATTCAGCCTGGACCAGGCCCCATTCACGTCACTGTTCCCTACGGATGCTCGGCGACCAGCAGGCCACCGACGATGCGGCACGCGAAGCAGAACTTCACCTCGGAAAGCAATGAACAAATCCATCCCGGGGTCGTCGTCCATCGTTCCCGTGCCATGGGACACATCGGTGTCGAGACGAATCCGGCGCGGACGAGCATCGCCGACACCGTGCTCGACCTGGCCGTCGCAGAGTCATCGTCGAGGCTGGCGACGATCGCGTTGGTCTCGGCCATGTCCTCGGGTGGTGTGAACGTCGCAGCTATGACGCGCAAGATCGAAGCTCGGCGACCGATGCGTTACTCGAAGCCGATTCTGCACACCCTGGCGCTGATGCGCGACGGCGTCCATTCTGCACTCGAGCACCGCTACGTTCTCGACGTCGAGCAGGCGCACGGTCTTCCGGCCGGACAGCGACAAGCTCCGGTATTCGTCGACGGCCGAAAGCTTTTCGAGGACATTCGCTACGAGATCTGCGACCTCATTGTCAGGCTGGACGGCCAGGCCTTCCACTCGGTCAAGCAGCGTCGATTTCGCGATCGCCGACGTGACAATGCAGCGGAGCTACGGAATCTACCCCGCCTGGTATACGGGTGGCACGAAGTGACCCAGGACCCGTGCGGTGTGTACCGGGAGGTTCGTGAGGTGCTGGTCAGAGAGGGGTGGAACGACGCATCATTTCCGTGTGAACGGTGCGCCTTGTGAGTGCAAATTCGTAGTGGGCTACGAATTTTCGTTCACGTGCGGCGGAGCCGCTCCTCGCGCAATCGAGCCACCTCGGGCAGCTCGAGTGGAGCGAGAGTCGTACCCAATGCGCGCTCCAGCAAGTAGTCCGCCAACTCTGGGTTTCGGGCCAGTACCGGTCCGTGCATGTAGGTGCCGATCACGGACCCTTGCACGACGCCTTCGCGTCCGTCGCCGACACCGTTGCCCACACCGTGGGTGACCTTGGCCAAGGGGGATGCATCCAGGCCGAGAGTCGTTCCGCCGCGATGGTTCTCGAAGCCGGTGAGCTTCTGAGTGAGGCCGTCGAGTGCAGGCTCGGTGACGACCTCACCGATGGACCGAGTTGCCTGCGGTGCTGTGGTCACGTCGAACAGGGAGATACCGTCCACGCGTTCGCCGGCGGAGGTTTCGTACCAGTGACCGAGGACCTGGATCGCGGCGCAGATGGCGAGCACCGGCACCCCGCGGGCAGCCGCGTTCTGCAGTCCCGGGTAACGGGTGAGGTGACGGGTCGCGAGGCGTTGGGCCGAATCCTCGGCTCCGCCAAGGGTGTACACGTCGAGTGAATCGGGAACCGGGTCGTTCAACGTGATCTGTACGACCTCGGCGTCGATGTCTCGCATCCGTAGTCGCTGTCGCAGAATGAGTGCGTTGCCGTTGTCGCCGTAGGTGCCCATCACGTCGGGCAGGACGAGGCCGATGCGAACGGTGGACTCAGACATCTTTCACCTCACGTGCCAGCGCTCGCCCGAGATCGCGGAACGCGGTGTAGTTGGCCAGCACTTCGACGCGTCCCGGCGGGCAGTACGCGATGGCCCGCAACGGATCTGCGATGGTGGTGTGCTGCGAACCGGCGTACAGCAGACGCACCCCGAGGTCGGTCGCGCGCTCACCGGCGGCCACGACGGCGACGTTCTCGAAGTGCTCGAAGCGGACGTCCCACAGCCACGACAGGTCTTCGCCGTCGGGTACCTGACCGTTGACGGCGATGACGAGACCGTCACAGGTGGGATCGATCATCGACAGTGCTTCCTGCCAGCCGGCGGGGTTCTTCGCGAGAAGCATTCGGACGGAATGCGATCCGTACTGGACGGTGGAGTAGCGCCCGGCCACCTCGTCGACGCTCGACGCGGCCGCGACCGCATCTTCCGCGCTCGCGCCCAGGGTCACTGCGGCGGCGACGGCTTGGGCTGCGTTGCCGCGGTTGGCTTTTCCGGGCAGAGACAGCGTCATCGGTAGGACGAGTCCATCGGGTCCGTAGAGATTCTCGTCGTCGAGCCACCAATCCGGCGTCGGACGCTTTAAGTCACTACCGGTGCTGTACCAATGCTCGCCGTCCCACACGATGGGTTCGCCGGTGCGCGGGCAGCTGACCGAGTCGCCTGCCCATCCACCCCCGGCCGCGACCCAGACGACGTTCGGTGCGTCGAAGGCGGCGGAGGTGACGAGGACATCGTCGCAGTTGGCGATGACGACGGTCTCGGGGTGCCGGGCCAGGCCCGCGCGCAGTTTGCGTTCGATCATGTTGATCTCGCCCACACGGTCGAGCTGATCGCGACTGAGGTTGAGCAACACGATGGCCGCGGGATCGACGGCGTCGGACACATGGGGGACATGCAGTTCGTCGACCTCGAGAGCGGCCAGCTCGGCATCGAAATTGGCGTGCAGTGCGGCGACGATGCCGGCGTCCATGTTCGCGCCGTCGGCTTGGGTGGCGACGTCACCGAGGGTGGCCAGCGCCGCAGCCGTCATTCGGGTGGTGGTGGACTTGCCGTTGGTTCCGGTGACGATGACGGTGCGTCGACCTCGGCCCAGTCCGCCGAGGATGTCCGGGTCGATCTTGAGTGCGATCAATCCGCCGATCATCGATCCCTTGCCCCGGCCTGCCTTGCGGGACGCCCAGGTCGCCAGCTCCGCCGCACGCAGTGCCACGCGGCCACGCGCGCTGATACGTCTGCGCTCACCCACTTCAACCATCCGCCGAGTCTGGCACAGAAGAGCGTGCAGTTTCACGTCGGCGGTGGCTCCCCCGGGTCGTTCCGCGGGCTCCACTCCTGCCCCTCACACCGGTACTTTCTCCAGCACCTCGACAGGCCGCCGGACGGCCATACCCCAGAGACATCCCCCGATGACGACAACGCCACCGATCAGCGCGAGCACCGATGGGTTCTCGCCCAGGAAGATCCAGGCACCGGCGATGCCGACGACGGGAACGAGCAGCGAGAACGGCGCGACCAGTCCAGCAGGGTTGCGGCTCATCAGAATGCTCCACAGGCCGCTGCCGACGATCGTGGCAGGGATCACGATGTAGGCCAACGCAACCAGGCCGGGCCAACCCTGCGGGCCGAACGAAGCCGCCAACGCCTGCCAGCCGGTGCTCGGACCCTCGACCATCGCCGACAGCGCCAGCATCGGCACCGGCGGCACGACGGTCATCCACAGCATCAGCGTCATCGGCGAATCGGACTTCGCGAGTCGATTCCCCAGGTTGCCGAACGCCCAACCGAGTCCGGCGAGCAGGGTGAGGATCACCGGGAGCAAGGTGGCGTTCTGAGCGCGATCCCACCCGATCAGCACCATGCCGAGCACGGCGATTCCGATACCGATCGCTTGCCTACGGGTGACGTGTTCGCGGAGCAGGATTGCGCCGAGAACGACCGTGAACGGCGCGGACGACTGCAGCACGAGCGACGCCAATCCGGTGGGCATACCGGCCGCCATCGCCGCGAACAGGAAGGCGAACTGGAGAAACCCGAACCCGAACCCGTAGAGCAGCAACCACTTCAGAGGCACCTTGGGGCGGGGAACGAACAGTACAACGGGGACGGCGATGACCAGGAACCGCAGCGCGGCGAAGAAGAACGGCGGGAAGTGATCGAGTCCGACGCGAATGGCGAGAAAGTTCAGTCCCCACAGTACGACGACGGTCAGTCCGAGGAGGCGGTCGCGGGTGCTCATGCCGTCCATCGTGACTGCGGCAAATGATCAGCACAATCGAATATATCCGTAGTAATAGTTAAGATTCACTACATGAATGTGGAGCGGCTCCGTATCCTTCGAGAACTCGCAGACCGGGGGACCGTCGCTGCCGTCGCCCAGGCGCTGTCCATGACGCCGTCGGCGGTGTCCCAGCAGCTCAAGCTGTTGGTCAAGGAGGCGGGGGTGACGCTCCTCGAACCCGACGGGCGTCGACTTCGGCTCACCGACGCCGGGCGCGCGTTGGTACTCAGGACAGATGATGTGTTCGCCGCCCTCGCCCGCGCCGCGGCCGAGATGGATCGATACCGGGCGTCCCCGCGGGGACGGGTCCGAGTTGCGCTGTTCCCGTCCGGTGCCGCGCTGCTGCTGCCTGGGCTACTGACGCGGATGGCGAATTCGGACGTCGACATCGACGCCCGTGACGAGGACCTGCCCGCATCCTCGGTACCCGAATTGCTGGCGGACTACGACGTGGTGCTCACGCACCGGGACGAGCGAGCGCCGTCGACCGCGGGCCCGCGCATCGAGGTGACCACCCTGATGCGCGAACCCATCGATCTGGTGCTGCCGCCGGATCACGCTCTTGCGCAACACGAATCGATATACCTCCGGGACCTGGTCGACGAACGGTGGATCAGTGTGCGCGGAGGATTCCCAGTGGACGACGTGCTGCTCTCGGTGGCTGCGGCCACCGGCGTCGAACCGCGGGTGGTCCAGCGAGTGAACGACTTTCGCGTCACCGAGGTATTGGTGGCTGGCGGGCACGGCGTGGCCCTGATGCCGCGCTATGCCGTAGTCCATCCGGGCCTGGTGCGGCGAGAACTGTCCGGGGTGCGGGCGGGCCGCATCTACGAACTCGCAACGAGGCCCGACGCGCGGCGACTACCGGCGATCGCCGCTGTGCTCGACGCGTTCAGGGCCGAAGCGACGTTCAGGACAGGGCTTTGGCCTTCAGCGTCCTGAACTCGTCTTGATCGATGGTTCCGTTGTCCAGCAACACCTTTGCGTGGGCAATCTCTTCCGACGCCGACCTCCCGGCCACTTCCTTGATGTACTCCTCCTGCTGGTCCTTCGCGTGCTGCAGGGCAGCAACTTGCCGCTTGGCCATGTTGCTGCCGTTCACGATGAGATAGACCAGTGCGGTCAGGAACGGCGCAACGATCAGAAAGAACACCCACAGGGCCTTGACGACCCCGGATGTCTTGTGGTCACGGAAAAGGTCTCCGATGATCGAGAACATGACCATCAGATACGCGACGAACGCGAATCCGACGATGAGAAGCCAAAGAAAATCCCAGAAAGAGTCCATGGCGAAACTTCCATTCCCTCAAGGTGCCCCGACAGCAGAGTTATTGTCCCACGCGCAGTGTCGCCTCGATGCCGATAAACAGCGAAAAGCCGCCCATTCGCAAGGAATGGGCGGCTTTTCGTCGAGCAGGGGATTTATTTCAGCGCGCGGTTCACGGCCGAGACCACGGCGCGCAGTGACGCGGTGGTGATCGACGTCGCGATGCCGACGCCCCAGACCGTGGTGGCCACACCGGACGGTGAGGTGACCGAGGCCTCGACGTAGGCCGCGGCCTGAGCGTCGTCGCCCGCGGACATGGCGTGCTCGGAGTAGTCGAGGACGCTGACGTCGTAGCCGATGGTCGACAGCGCATCGACGAACGAGGCGAGTGGACCGTTGCCGGATCCGGAGATCTCCTGCTCGACGCCGTCGACCTTGACCGTTGCGGTGATCGTGTCTGTTCCGCCGTCGACCTCGGCAGCCTGCACCGACTGCTTGATGCGCTCGAGCGGACGGATCGGCGTCAGGTACTCCTCGGCGAAGACGTCCCACATCTCCTTGGGCGAGACCTCGCCGCCCTCACCGTCGGTGATGCGCTGGACGGCCTGGGAGAACTCGATCTGCAGTCGACGCGGCAGGTTCAGTCCGTGATCGGACTTCATGATGTACGCGACGCCGCCCTTGCCGGACTGCGAATTGACACGGATGACGGCCTCGTAGGTGCGACCGACGTCCTTCGGGTCGACGGGCAGGTACGGAACCTGCCAGGTGACGTCACCGATGTCCGAACCCAGTTCGTCCGCAGTGACCTTCATCGCGTCCAGGCCCTTGTTGATGGCGTCCTGGTGGCTGCCGGAGAACGCGGTGTAGACCAGGTCGCCGCCGTAGGGGTGGCGCTCGGCGACGGGAAGTTGGTTGCAGTACTCCACCGTTCGACGGACCTCGTCGATGTTGGAGAAGTCGATCTGCGGATCGACACCGCGGGTGAACAGGTTCAACCCGAGCGTGACCAGGCATACGTTGCCGGTGCGCTCACCGTTGCCGAACAGGCAACCCTCGATGCGATCAGCACCGGCCTGGTAGCCGAGTTCGGCTGCGGCAACACCGGTTCCGCGGTCGTTGTGCGGGTGCAGCGACAGCACGATGCTGTCGCGACGGTCGAGGTTGCGGCTCATCCACTCGATCGAGTCGGCGTAGACATTGGGTGTCGCCATCTCGACGGTGGCAGGCAGATTCAGGATCAGCGGCTTGTCGGGGGTGGGATCGATGATCGCGGTGACCGCGTCGCACACCTCTTTGGCGTAGGCGAGTTCGGTGCCGGTGTAGGACTCGGGGGAGTACTCGTAGCGCCAGTCGGTATCGGGGAACTTGGCTGCTTCTTCGAGCACCTTGCGGGCACCGTCGGTGGCGATCTTCTTGATGACGTCACGCTCGGCACGGAACACCACGCGGCGCTGCAGGATCGACGTCGAATTGTAGAAGTGAACGATGACGCTGCGAGCGCCCTCGCATGCGACGAACGTGCGCTCGATCAGCTCGGGACGGCACTGCGTGAGTACCTGGATGGTGACGTCGTCGGGGATCGCGCCGTCCTCGATGATCTCGCGGACGAAATCGAAGTCGGTCTGACTGGCAGACGGGAAGCCGACCTCGATCTGCTTGTAGCCCATGCGCACCAGCAGGTCGAACATGCGGCGCTTGCGGGCCGGGCTCATCGGATCGATCAGCGCCTGGTTGCCGTCGCGCAGATCGACTGCGCACCACTGCGGCGTCCGGTCGATGATCTTGTCCGGCCACGTGCGGTCGGGGAGGGTGATGGGCTCCACTTCCTCGGCGAACGGCCGATAACGGAAGGTGGGCATCGAGGAGTTCTTCTGGGTGTTCCAGGCGGGCTGGTCGCTGGGAGCGGGCCGCGAGGGCGGGGTGATGGTGCGAGATCCCGAGGTGAATGCGTCGGCTGGTGACATGGTCTTCGTCTCTCCGTACAGATCAGAGCAATGTGTTCGACCGGCGCAACGAACCCCGCGACGGGAAGCCAGTCTGGTCTCAGACCCCGTCGCGGCTGTTAAGAAGGAGAGCTCGCAGCATGGGCTGAGTGTACTACCGCCTGCCGACGGCCTACCCCAGGGTTGACGAGTGGAATTCTGTGATCGCCGCGTCGAGTCGACGTTGCCAATGTTCGATGTCATCCGTTCGTCCGACGTCGGTCATCGTCCAGCAGTGCGCGAGGAGTTCGTATCCGAGCCGATCGACCTCGGCATGTTGCGACCACACCCCATGCGTCCAGGTTCGATCGTTGTGCGCGGCCTCGGCCCCGGCCAGAGCGGACCCGACGAGCTCGAACTGGACGTCGCGCCGCATGGCGAGAGCTGCCGGCGCGGCCACGTCCTCGGTCCGCAACACCGTCAGCAGATGCGTGCCGAGCGTCAGAACTCGGCCGTCGGACCACAACAATGTGCGACGGAATGCCCCGGGGAGCAGCAGCCACAGCGCCGCGAATGCGAAGGCCACGCCCACCGTCGTCTCCACGATCCGGTCGACGACGATGTCCGCCAGCACCGCCCCGGGATGCGTCAGTGTGCCCATCAGCAGAGCGAGCGGGGTGATGAATGTGACGGCCAACCCGTAGTTCCGCGCCACCGACACCTCGATCGCGAACTGCAGCACCATCAACACCACGATGACGGCCAAGCCGGTCAGCGGGGAGAGATAGATGGCCGAGAACAGGGCAACGCCGGCAAGGGTTCCGCCGAGCCGCTGCAGTCCCCGGTAGGTGCCGTGCACCCGATCGGGACCCTGCTGCAGCACCAGGACGGCGCCGAGGATCGCCCAGTCCGGGCGGCTCAGGCCCAGTGCGACGCTGACCCCGCCCGCGGCCGCTGCCGCGCAGAACACGCGCACGGCCGTGGACGCCGCATGAGAATCCCGATGCAGCGAGCGCCGCAATCGATACCCGAGGCCGGGCCGAGCCAGCGGCAGCTGATCGGATACGAAGTCGACCGCCCGATCCGGATCCGCCCGCACGGCCGTCGTCGCAGCGAAGGCCCGGTGCGCGTCGAACAATTTCTGAACCAGCGCCGGCCTCGACGACAACCGTGCGGCACCCGCGTCGTACACGGCAGCCCAGGCCGCGTGCAGACGCGCCGCCGCCGCATGACGATCGGCGGCAGACGCCGTCGGCGAACTCGTGTATCTCTCGATCGCGCCCACCGCGGCTCCGACGGCCTCGCGCTCGGGTCCTCGTGGATCCCACAGCACTCCGGACATCGACACCACCAGCGCCGACGCGACACCGACAGCCGCACACACCGCTCCGTGAGCGGCGCTGACGCCGGCTCCGGGAATGTACGACGACACCGCGCACACCAGGACGAAGAAGAACGCCCCCGGCGGTCCCAGTCGCAGCGCGGCGATGACGTAGACCGCGACGAGAGCGAGGAGCGAGAGCAGGGTCACCGGGATCATCCGCGCCCATCCGGTGCTTTCGAGATCGAGCGCCATCTGCCCGGCCGTCGCGCCGAGCCACACCGAGGCCACCAGAGCGCCGCCCGCGGTCAGGACGACCCACCATCGTGACCGGTAGGGACGGCCCTCGCCGTAGATGACGGCGAAACTGCCCGAGACCACCAGTAGGGCCTCGGTATGGAACCCGAGAACCCACGCCGCGATCGCGGGGACGCCGAACGCCAGAGCCGAGCGCAGTCCACCCGGCCAGCGACGCCCGACGGCGGGGAGCCCGAAGAGCACCCGCAGACCTCGAGGGGGTGGCGGCGGGCGATGCTCGGGAAGGGTCACCCGACAATGTTAGGACAGGCGTATCCGCAGGCGAGCCCCCCTAAAGTCCCAGCTCGGAGCTACCCGGGCCACCGCTCGGGGTGCCGGATCGGTAGGGTAACCCCGGAACAATCGCCCGATTGTCGGCTATCCAGCGGAGGTAAACACGCGTGGCTCTCATCGTCCAGAAGTACGGTGGATCGTCGGTGGGGACCGCCGAACGCATCCGACGCGTCGCTGAACGGATCGTCGAGACCAAGAAGGCAGGCAACGACGTCGTCGTGGTCGTGTCGGCCATGGGCGACACCACCGACGAACTGCTCGACCTGGCCCAGCAGGTGTGCCCGGCCCCGCCGGCCCGCGAGATGGACATGCTGCTCACCTCGGGTGAACGCATCTCCAACGCGTTGGTCGCGATGGCCATCCACTCACTCGGTGCCGAGGCCCGGTCGTTCACCGGCTCCCAGGCAGGCGTCGTCACCACCAGCGTGCACGGCAACGCCAAGATCATCGACGTCACCCCGGGACGCGTGCGCAGCGCCCTCGACGAGGGTTCGATCGTGCTCGTCGCCGGATTCCAGGGCGTCAGCCAGGACAGCAAGGACGTCACCACGCTCGGTCGCGGAGGTTCGGACACCACCGCCGTTGCGCTCGCCGCAGCCCTGAACGCCGACGTCTGCGAGATCTACACCGACGTCGACGGCATCTTCACCGCAGACCCGAGGATCGTGCCCAACGCCCGGCACCTCGACACCGTCTCGTTCGAGGAGATGCTGGAGATGGCTGCCTGCGGCGCGAAGGTGCTCATGCTGCGCTGCGTCGAATACGCCCGTCGCTACAACGTTCCCGTTCACGTGCGCTCGTCGTACACCACGAAACCCGGAACGATCGTCTCCGGATCTATGGAGGACATTCCAGTGGAAGAAGCAATTCTCACCGGCGTCGCACACGATCGCAGCGAGGCGAAGGTCACCGTCGTCGGCTTGCCCGACACTCCCGGTTACGCCGCCAAGGTCTTTCGCGCCGTGGCGGACTCGGAGATCAACATCGACATGGTGTTGCAGAACGTGTCCAAGATCGACACCGGCAAGACCGACATCACCTTCACCTGCCCCAAGGCCGACGGCCCGACGGCAGTGGAGAAGCTCACCAAGCTGCAGGCCGAGATCGGCTTCGCGCAGGTGCTCTACGACGATCACATCGGCAAGGTCTCCCTCGTCGGTGCCGGCATGAAGAGCCACCCCGGCGTCACCGCGACGTTCTGTGAGGCCCTCGCCGACGCCGGCATCAACATCGACCTGATCAGCACCTCGGAGATCCGTATCTCGGTGCTGTGCAGCGACACTCAGCTCGACGAAGCAGTACGCGCGCTGCACGCCGCCTTCGATCTCGGTGGCGACGAAGAAGCGGTCGTACACGCAGGAACAGGACGATAGAAGATGACCACAGTTGCAGTCGTAGGAGCCACCGGCCAGGTCGGTGCCGTCATGCGAACCCTGTTGGAGGAGCGCAACTTCCCCGCCGACACCGTTCGATTCTTCGCCTCCGCTCGCTCGGCCGGCAAGAAGCTGCCGTTCCGGGGCGAGGAGATCATCGTCGAGGACGCGTCCACCGCCGACCTCACTGGAATCGACATCGCGCTGTTCTCGGCCGGTGCCACGCTCTCTCGCGAGCAGGCCCCGCGATTCGCCGCAGCAGGTGCCACCGTCATCGACAACTCGTCGGCATTCCGCAAGGACTCCGATGTTCCGTTGGTGGTCAGCGAGGTCAACCCCGAGGCAGCGAAGAACCCGCCCCGCGGCATCATCGCCAACCCGAACTGCACCACCATGGCCGCCATGCCGGTGCTCAAGGTGCTGCACGACGAAGCCGGCCTGCAGCGGCTGATCGTCTCGAGCTACCAGGCCGTCTCCGGTAGCGGACTCGCCGGTGTCGAGGAACTCGTCACCCAGGCCCGCGCCGTCATCGGCGACGCCGAGAAGCTGGTGCACGACGGCTCGTCGGTCGATTTCCCGGCCCCGAACAAGTACGTCGCGCCCATCGCCTTCAATGTCCTGCCGCTGGCCGGTGCGCTGGTCGACGACGGATCCGGCGAAACCGACGAGGACCAGAAACTGCGCAACGAATCGCGCAAGATCCTCGGCCTGCCCGACCTGCTCGTCAGCGGCACCTGCGTCCGCGTACCCGTGTTCACCGGACACTCGCTGTCGATCAACGCCGAGTTCGCCAACCCGCTCTCGGTGGAGCGTGCCCGCGAACTGCTCGCATCGGCACCGGGCGTGTCGTTGGTCGACGTGCCGACGCCGCTTCAGGCCGCAGGCAAGGACGACTCTCTGGTGGGTCGTATCCGCCAGGATCCGGGCGTGCCCGACGGACGCGGACTTGCACTGTTCGTCTCGGGCGACAACCTGCGCAAGGGTGCCGCTCTGAACACCATCCAGATCGCCGAACTGCTGGTCTGACCTCGTGCGCGTCGTGCACAGCCGGAGCTACGCACGACGCGCACGACGGGGTGGTCAGTTCAGGCGACGGCCTTCGGCCGAGGCGTCGAAAATGTGGGCGTGGGCCTCGTCGATGCGGACGTGAACGCGATCGCCCTTCTCGGGCGGGCTGCGCCAATCGGCCCGAGCCACAATGGTTTCGGTCCTACCGTTGATGTCTGCGCGGCCGAACACGAACGCCTCGGAGCCGAGCTCCTCCACCACGTCGATCTCGAGAGCAATTCCGCTGTCGGCAATGTCGATGTGCTCGGGCCGAATACCGAACATCACCTCCGTGGCCGACCCGAGAGTCTGCCGCGGAACCGGAACCACCTGATCGGCCAGGCGGACACCGCCGTCGGTGACCGGAGCGCGGAACAGGTTCATCGACGGCGAGCCCATGAACCCGGCGACAAACGCATTGACCGGGGTTCGGTACAGCTCACGCGGGGTGGCGCACTGTTGCAGCACACCACCTTTGAGCACCGCGACCCGATCGCCCATCGTCATGGCCTCGACCTGATCGTGGGTGACGTACACCGTCGTCGTCCCGAGCCGGCGCTGCAGCTGAGCGATCTGCGTGCGCGTCTGCACCCGAAGTTTGGCGTCGAGGTTGGACAGCGGCTCGTCCATCAGGAACACCTGGGGTTGGCGAACGATGGCGCGCCCCATGGCAACTCGCTGACGTTGGCCGCCCGAGAGTGCCTTGGGCTTGCGATCGAGGTACGGCTCCAGGTCGAGCAGCTTCGCAGCCTCCTCGACACGAGTACGAATGTCCTCCTTGTTCGCCTTCGCCAGCTTGAGGGCGAACCCCATGTTCTCGGCGACGGTCATGTGCGGGTACAGCGCGTAGTTCTGGAACACCATCGCGATGTCGCGATCCTTGGGTTCGGAGTTGGTGACGTCCTTGCCGCCGATGAGGATGCGGCCGGAGTTGACCTCTTCGAGCCCCGCGAGCATCCGGAGCGACGTCGACTTGCCACAGCCGGACGGACCGACCAGAACGAGGAACTCACCGTCCTCGATGTGCAGGTCGAGCTCGTTCACCGCGGGGGCGTCGGAGCCGGGAAACAGCCTGGTCGTACGCTCGAACGTGATAGTTGCCATGACGAAATAGATCCCTCCACCGGCAGGAACGTGCCGGACGATCCGAGTGTGGGGTGACGGCGGGAGCCGACGGGCACATAGTATGGCCCCAATCACAACGAGGAGAGAGGTGGCCGGGTGAGCGGCTCTGTGTCCAGACGAACCGCCCTGCGAGGGCTGGCCGTGGCCGCAGTGGCCGCCGGTGCTGCCGCACTCCCGGTGGCGTCGACGACGCGCCGCGCGCTGGCCGACGACTTCCTCCGGGGCCAGAGCCCCCTGCTGTTCCATTCACCGCCGCTGACGCCGTTCCGGGACGAACTGCCGCGGTTGCCGCTGATCGGCGGCACGGAGATCTCGCTCGACGCGCACAGCTCCACCCACGCCTTCCACGCCGATCTACGGCCCGCGCCCACCTTCGGATACGGCGAGTGCGACTACCTCGGCCCCACCATCGAGTCGCAGACCGGCCAGCCCTGGACGCTGAAGTACTCCAACACCACCGCAGGTAACCCGCTCGCCGCGGACATCGACACCTCGCTGCACGGGATGAGCGAGATGGACCGCACGATGACGCCGACGTCGCTGCACCTGCACGGCAGCATCACCGAGCCGGCGAGCGACGGGCACTCCGAGATGCTGGTGCGCCCGGGCGAGTCGATGACGCACAACTTCCCGGGACTCAACGACGCCGCGGGACTGTGGTACCACGACCACGCCATGTCGATGACGCGCATCAACGTCTATGCAGGCCTGCTCGGCATGAACCTCGTCCGTGATCGGTGGGACACCGGCACGTCCGACAATGCGCTCGGTCTGCCCTCGGGTGAGTTCGAGCTGCCGCTGGTGCTGCAGGAAAAGATCATGAATCCCGACGGCAGCATGAGTATCCGCTCCAATATCACTGTGCCGCAAGGCAAATGGGAAGGCGGCGGCACCGGAGACGTCGGCGTCGTCAACGGCAAGATCTGGCCGACGATGGAAGTCGCCCGGGGTATGTACCGTCTACGAGTCGTCAACGCCGGGTCGTACAGCGTGTGGAACCTGTTCTTCACCAACAGGCTTCGCTTCTGGGTCATCGGGAACGACGGTGGATTGCTCGACGCCCCGGTGGAAGCCACCAGCATTCGGCTCGCGCCTGCCGAGCGCGCCGACATCCTCGTCGACTTCGGTGCCGTCGAACCGGGCGCACTGATCGAGCTGCTCAACGACGAGCCGCCACCGGCGCAGGCCGCGTCCCTCGGAGCGGTGCCGATGCCACTGTTCTGCCAGTTCCGCGTCGCGTCCGCAGCCGGGCTCCGCGGCGGGATGCCGTCGTTGCTGCGCGGCGGGAAGGGACAGCCGGATGTGTTGCCGCCGTTGCCGACCCCCACGTTCACGCGAACGGTCACGGTCAACCAGCCGTCCGGTGGGCTGAACCTGGACATGACGCTGATGAACCTGAACAACCTCCGATACTCGGACCCGGACATCGAGATGCCCGAGCAGGGGACCGTGGAGATGTGGAACATCGTCAACACGACGGTCGAGCCGCACCCGATTCACCTGCACCTGGCGCACTTTCGGACATTGGGACGCATCCCCATCGACCTGGCCGCGTACCAACGCGACTTCCCCCGGCCGACATTCGGTACGAGATGGGCTCCGCCGGTGGAGAGGTTCCTCACCGGTCCATCGGTGCCGCCGGCGGCGTGGGAAGCCGGGTGGAAGGACACCGTCAACACCTACCCGGGCACCGTCACGCAGATCCTGGTCCGATTCCCGACGGCCGACGAACTCGGCTTCGACCCCGACGCCACCTTCGCTGGACCGGCTGCGCACCACGGCGGTCACGACATGAGCGGTCACGACATGAGCGGTCATGACATGGGTGGGTCGAGCGAGCTGCAGGGCTACATGTGGCACTGCCACATGCTCGATCACGAGGACCACGAAATGATGCTGAGGTACCGCACCGTCGCTCCGTGACGTAGTTTTCCGAACCTGTTCGGGGCCGGGAGTTGGTTGCGTTCACCGTCCGGTCGGCTCACACTGACCCTGCCGCGCGCACTCGACAATGGAACGGACCTCGGCCATGACCAGCGGAACCAAATCCGAGCCCTGGGCACTCACCACCGCCCCCGGTACTTCCGAATACGCCATGTACCGCGATCCCGACCACGAGCCACCCGCCCTCGTATGTCAGGTGGGGTCGACGACCCTGCGATACCGCATCGAGGCGGTCGAGGATCTGCACGCGTGGCTCACCGAACGTGCCGACTGGGTGTTGCTCGGTGCCGCGGACGAGAAGAAGACGGCTGCTCCTGACACGGTCGAAGCGTGGGGGCGCTCAGAGGGCAACCCGGTCGGCGGTTGGTACGGGCTCAGGAACGGATACCGCGGCAGGTTCGGGATGTACCTGCCGCCGCTCCTCGAAGAACTCGGCCTGGCCGAGCTCACCCACAACGCGCGGAACAACAGCATGCGCGCGTTGTAGCGCAGACACCGAGAAACCTGTCGGTGGGTGGGTATAGCTTTCGTGGGGTGAAGGCATGGGGGGATGTGTTCGAGCTCGCGGACCAGGAATTGGTCTCCGAGCTCGCCGATGTGTCTTCCCACGAAAACGCTTTGGCTGCAGCGAGATTGACGCTGCTCGCCGAGATCGACCGGCGTGGCCTGGCGATGAAACTCGGGCACTCCTCCGTCACCCGCTGGTACGCGAGGTCGGTGCGCATCACCGACGGATCCGCGGCGCGTCAGATGGAACTCGGGCAATGGCTCACCCAGTGGCCGAGCGTGCTCGACGCCCTCGCAGGTGGTGAGATCCATGCTGCGCACGCGTCGGCGATCGCCGACGGCTACGCCACCGTGGTGGTCGCCGACCCCACCCTCGACGAGCGGCGCCGCGACGCCGTCGTCGCGGAACTGCTCGAGACCGCGATGCGCGGCACCGCCGGGCAGGTCAGCTCCCGTGCTCAGGCACTCGCGCATTCTGCGGCAGAGGACGCCCGAGCTCGACACGAGCAGGCCGAGAAGAAACGACAAGAGCAGGAACGAGAGCGCGAGCAAGAGCAGGCGGGCCGAGCCGATGCCGGTGGTTCGAATGATGCCGGTGATGCCGGTGGTTCGGGTGGGCCCGAACCTGCTGGGCCCGAGCCTGTTCCGTCGGGGCCGCCGCCGGTACCGATGTCGGAGAACCCGGGCCTGAACCGGTTCGATGTTCACCGGCTGGCCAGTGGCCGCTTCCAGCTCGGTGGCGACGTCGACCGGCTCCTCGCCGAGAAGCTGCTCACCGTGTTGTCGACTTTGACCGCACCGCAACCGGGCCCGGGCGGGGAACGCGACCCACGGAGTCCGTCGAAACGTCGGGCCGATGCACTCGATCGGATTCTCGACCGGCACCTACGCGGTGGCAGCCGCGGGTCGGCGGGTGGGTCGCGGGCGGCGGTGCACCTGATCGTTCCGCTGCGCGACCTGCTCAGCGACAGCGAAAACAAGGAAACTGCCAGCGCACCAACGGGTTCGACAACACACGCTACCGGTGCTGACGGCGGTTACCGCGCCAGCGAGAGTGCTGGTGCCCACGGCAACTCACGAACCAGTAATGCCGACGACGGTCCCGATGGTGGTGCTGACGGCGGTCACCGCGTCAGCGAGAGTGCTGGTATCGACGGCGGTTCACGAACCGAAGACACCGACGCCGGTCCCGATCGAGCCACGGGCCGCGGTCAACGCGCCAGCGAGAGTTCTGGTGCCGGCGACCGTTCATGCACCGGTGACTCTCCCGAGAGTCGTGTCGGTCGCAGCACCGACGGTGGTGTCGCTGCCGGTGGTAGTGATGCGAGGGAGAAGTCCGTTCCCGAGCCTGGCGATGCCGACTGGCCGTTCCACCTCGACTGGACTGGCCCGATCAGTCGCTCCCTCGCCGAACTTCTCACCTGCGACGCAGACCTCACCCCGGTGATCGTCGACCACCACGGCGTCCCGCTCGCGCTCGGGCGCACCACCAGACTCGCCACCGACGACCAACGCATCGCCCTGACCATCCGCGACCGATGCTGCGTCATGTGCGGCCGCCCCGCACAATGGTGCCACGCCCACCACGTGAGGTTTTGGGAACACGGCGGCAGAACCGACCTGAACAACCTCGCGCTGGTCTGCGGCGAATGCCACCGCCTCGTCCACCACGGCCACTGGCAACTGCTCATGGGCGACGACGGACACCCCTACGCCATCCCACCCGAATCCATCGACCCCACACGACAACCCATGCCCAGCTACCACCGACGACAACACCGCGCAGCCTGACCACGCGTCAGCTGCGACCCTCCGACTCGACTATTCGTCTCCGGCCGTCGTCGGCGGGGGTACGAGGCTGCGGTAGTGCGCTGCGATCTCGCCCGGTGTTGTGAACCAGACGCCGTCGCCGTTGTCGGTCATGTGTTGCAGCGCCGCGCGGAACCGTCGAAGTCGATAGGGCTGGCCGGTGAGGAAGGTGTGCAGCGAGATCGCGAGCACCAATGGTTGGCGCTCCGCGTTCTCCTTCGATTCGTCGAAACTGTCGATGATGTTGCGCTCGAACGTCGTTGCAGTCTGGTGATGGTGGACGAACACCGGTAGGTCGTTCACCTCGTGCGGGTACGGGACACTGAGCAACGGCCCGCCGCGGGTCTTCAGCCACACCGGCTGATCGTCGATGGGCCAGTCCAGCGTGTACTCGTAGCCTCGTTCGGCGAGAAGGTCCTCGGTCACGCGGCTGGGGTTGGCACCGGGGCTCATCCAACCCCGAGGCGGGGCACCCTCGTGACGCTCGATCGCGGAGGTGACCTCGTCTATCGAGCGCCGTTCGTCGTCCTCGTTCTGATCGTTGGGCTGTACGGCGTTGGTTCGGCCGTGCGCGACGACCTCGGCATCGAGGGCGCGGAAGGCCTCGATCAGTTGCGGGGCATGCTCGTACACCTCGGTGTTGACGAGCACGGTCGGTCGAATGCCGCTCTGCTGCACCGTCTCTGCGATTCGAAACCCACCGACTCGGTTGCCGTACTCACGCCACCCCCAGTTGTAGGTGTTGGGCTGGTCCATCGCGGGCGTGTATCCGAGGCCGGGTTCGCCGTCGTCGTACGGAAAGTGCTCACAGTTGACGGCCACGTACACCGCGAGGCGCGCACCGCCCGGCCAGTCGAACTGTGGACGATCGCCGATGGGGGAGTAGTCGAAGCGTCCGTGAGATGCGAGGGGCATGGCCGCAGAATTGCCCACGGTCGTTTCCTGCAAACCAACTGCGTCGATGGCGAATTCGGTGGATGGACATCTCGGGCAGTCCGGTTGCCGCCCGTAGTGGTGCACGTGATTCCAGCGCAACGATCGAACCGCGACGGAGTTCGTTGCCCCGGTTCGGCGTCGTCTGGATTGCGGTGGCTACCGATGCTGCTCGGGTTGCCTCGAGAAGGGCGACTCCGTCGGCGGTCAGTGGGAATGCTTTTGTCGGTTGGCGGCAAATCGGGCTTTCTTCTAACGGTTTCCGCAGGTGTTCATGTCGCACCATTTCCGGCTGCGGCTTTGGCTGGTGTCGAAGAACGCCGCTCGGCAAGTCGGCGATGCGCACAGTGCCAGCTTTCCGTCCCGCTCGCCGGAGATGACGTCGATGGCGTCGTCGGCGATGACGCCCAGGGCGTGAAAACACTGCTCTGTAGCGCCAGGACCGGCGGGTGGATGCGTTCAGGCACGGCTGCGCCCGCCGATCTCGACCAACTTAAAGTCAGGCTGGACTGTTTGTTGATTTAGCGCTACTGTGCAAAGTGTGACTACCGACACAGGGCTCGACGGCGCAGCGCCCACCGAGCGCCGGACCCAGGCCGAACGCACCGCGGGCACTCGGGCAAAGCTGCTCGACGCCGCGATCGGCTGCCTGGTCGAGCTGGGCTTCGCCAAGACCAGCACCCAGGAGATCGCCCGGCGTGCCGGTGTCTCCCGTGGTGCACAGCTGCACCACTTCCCGACCAAGGAATCCCTGCTGATCGCGGCCGTCGAGCACCTGGTCGATCGTCGTCTCTCGGAGATCCTCGAAGCCGAACCGGACCCCGAGCGAGGGCCCGAGATCCTCGCCGACGCATTCTCCGGTCCCCTCTTCCACGCCGCGCTCGAGCTGTGGGTGGCGGCCCGTACCGATCCGGCCCTCCACGAGGCGATGATTCCGCTGGAGCGACGCGTCGCCGAGGCCATCCAGGGCGGTGCCCAGATCGTCATGGGTAGTCGGATGTCTCCCGAATCCATCGAGCTCAGTGTCGAACTCGCCCGCGGACTGGCCGTCTCGGCGCTGTTCCGTACTCCCGAAGCCGACGCGCAACTGCGCGGGCGGCTCCTTCCGATCTGGTCCGAAAAGGTGATGGACGCGTGAACGCAACACTTCCCGAACAACTCGACGTGTTGGTGGTCGGAGCCGGTTTCGCGGGCTTGGCCGCGGTGGCCAAGATCCTCGCCGCCGACCCGAGCGCCGACGTGACCGTCATCGAACGCGCGTCCGACGTGGGTGGGACGTGGCGCGACAACACCTACCCCGGGTGTGCATGCGACGTGCCGACCTCGCTGTACTCGTTCTCGTTCGCTCCCAGTCCCAAGTGGAGTCACACCTTCGCGCGGCAACCGGAGTTGTTCGACTACCTGCGTTCGGTGGTGGATCGTCTGGACCTCAACGATCGCATCGTCACGAACTGCGAACTTCGGTCCGCGACCTGGGACGAGGCGACCAAGCGATGGTCGGTGCAGACGTCTCGCGGGTCGGCGAGCGCCAGGGTGTTGGTCGCTGCCACCGGGGCACTGTCCACTCCGAAGATCCCGGACGTCCCGGGCATCGACACGTTCGCCGGCACCGTGTTCCACTCCGCCACCTGGAATCACGAGCACGACCTCACCGGTGAGCGGGTCGCCGTGATCGGCACCGGAGCCTCGGCCGTGCAGTTCGTCCCCGAGATCGTCGACCGCGCCGAACGGCTCACCGTCTTCCAGCGCACTCCCGCATGGGTGATTCCGCGCCTGGACCGCACCATCGGCCGGCTCGAAAGAACAGTGTACGAAAGGATTCCCGCGGCCCATCGCGCGGTGCGCGGTGTCATCTACGGCTACCGCGAGGCCTATGTCACCGTGCTGGCGGACAATCCGTGGATGCTGCCCGCGGTGAAGGTGTTCGCCAAGGCCAACTTGAAGCGGCAGGTCAAGGATCCCGCGACGCGGGCCGCTCTCACCCCCGATTACGCACCCGGGTGCAAAAGGCTTCTGCTGTCCAATGATTGGCTGCGGACGTTGGATCGTCCCGATGTCGATCTCGTGACGTCGGGCCTGGCGTCGGTGACCGAGAACGGCGTCGTCGACGCCTCGGGCCGCAACCACGAGGTGGACACGATCATCTTCGCGACCGGGTTCACCCCCACCGAACCGCCGGTGTCTCATCTGTTGCGCGGCAACGACGGTCGGACGCTGGCGGAGCACTGGGGCGGTAGCCCGCAGGCGCATCTCGGGACCACCGTCGCAGGCTTTCCGAACCTGTTCCTGATGTACGGCCCCAACACCAACCTCGGGCACAGTTCCATCGTCTACATGCTCGAGTCGCAGGCCAATTACGTGGTGTCCGCGCTGAACGAGATGAAGCATCGCATGGTCGCGGCCGTCGAGGTGAACGAAGCCGCTCAGCGCCAACACAATTCGTGGGTCGACTCCGCGCTCGACGGCACCGTCTGGAATGCCGGTGGCTGCTCGAGCTGGTACCTCGACGCCAACGGCCGCAACTCGACGATGTGGCCCACCTACACGTTCAAGTTCCGCAACAAGACGCGCGAGTTCGACGTCGCGAACTATCGGCTCGCGTCCGACACTCTCGAATCCGACCACGAGGTGGTAACAGCATGAGTGACTACGACGTATTGATCATCGGCTCCGGTTTCGGCGGTAGTGTCGCCGCATTGCGCGCAGTCGAGAAGGGCTACCGGGTGGCAGTTCTCGAGTCCGGTCGCCGATTCGAGGACGACGAACTGCCGAAGACCAGCTGGCGTCTACGAAAGTACCTGTGGGCTCCGGCCCTGGGTTGCTATGGGGTGCAACGCATTCACCTGCTGCCCGATGTGCTGGTGATGGCGGGGGCCGGCGTCGGCGGAGGGTCGCTGAACTACGCGAACACGCTGTACCAACCGCCGGCGAAGTTCTTCGAGGATCCGCAGTGGGGTTCGATCACCGACTGGCAGCGCGAGCTGAACCCGTACTACGACCAGGCCCGCCGGATGCTCGGCGTCGAGACCAACCCGACCATCACCGCCTCGGACAAGGTGATGAAGGAGGTGGCGGAGGACATGGGCGTGGGGGACACGTTCACCTCGACCCCGGTGGGCGTCTACTTCGGTGACCGCGGCAAGACTGCACCCGACCCGTTCTTCGGTGGTGCGGGCCCCGAGCGCACCGGGTGCACCGAGTGCGGAGCGTGCATGACCGGCTGCCGCGTCGGCGCGAAGAACACCCTCGTCAAGAACTACCTGTATCTCGCCGAACACGCAGGCGCGCATGTTCTTCCGTTGACCACGGTCGTGGACGTGCGCCCGAACGGCGCAGGCTACGACGTGGTGACGCGACGGACGGGCGGGAAGCTGCGTCGCAAGGAGAAGACGATCACCGCCGATCAGGTGATCTTCTCGGCCGGCACCTACGGCACCCAGAAGCTGATGCTCGCGGCCAAGGAGAAGGGCTCGTTGCCTCGGCTGTCGGAGCGGATCGGCTCGCTCGTGCGCACCAACTCCGAGGCCGTGCTCGCCGCGACCGCCAGGGGCCGCGAGGTCGACTACCACGAGGGTGTGGCGATCACGTCCTCGTTCCATCCCGACGATCACACCCACATCGAGCCGGTGCGATACGGCAAGGGCAGCAACGCCATCGGCCTGTTGCAGACCGTACTCAGCGACGGCGGCGGCAAGATGCCACGCATCCTCAAGACCCTCGGCGTCGCGTTGCGTCATCCCGGCGCTGCGGCGCGCAGCCTGTCGGTCCATCGGTGGTCGGAGCGCACCGTCATCGCACTGGTGATGCAGACCGACGACAACTCGCTCGAGCTCGGATCCAAGAAGGGGCCGTTCGGGCGGCGCCTCACCAGCAGGCCCGGTGCGGGTGATCCACCGCCGCAGTGGATTCCGCAGGGGCACGAGGCCATTCGTCTGCTCGCGGACAAGATCGGCGGCGACCCGGGCGGATCGATCGCCGAGATCGTCAACATTCCGATGACCGCGCACTTCCTCGGTGGCTGCGCGATCGGTGACTCGCCGCAGACCGGGGTGATCGACGGGTACCAGCGGGTCTACGGCTACGAGGGACTGCACGTGCTCGACGGTTCTGCCGTCAGCGCCAACCTCGGCGTCAATCCGTCCCTGACGATCACCGCCCAGGCCGAGCGCGCAATGGCGTTGTGGCCCAACAAGGGTGAAGCCGATCGGCGACCCGCGGTGGGATCGGGGTATCGGGAGATCGCACCCACACAGCCGGTGCACCCGGTGGTGCCGGTGTCGGCCCCGGGTGCCCTGCGGCTCCCGTTGACGGTCGTGGGGAGGGATCGATGATGTGGAGTGTCACCGAATCCGAGACCGAGCGCACCGATTGGCCGGTCAGCCCGGCAGCGCCGTGGCCGGCGAATGTCCGCGCCACGATCTGGTGGCATCGGGCCCGGTCGTCGGAGTTCGCGCCAGCCGGAGCCAAGACGCTGCCGATCACGATGTGCATGATCGTCGACTACACCACCTCGCCGGTCGGCCCGTACCGCGAGATCCTGGCGAGCCCGGCCCTGCGCCGGGACGTCGGACGCGTTCCGCGGATGGCGGTGCCGTTCATCGCCGTGGATTCCGCGACGTCGGTGCACGGCGGCCGGACCAACTGGCACCTGCCCAAGGTGCTGGCCGAATTCGAGGGCGACGTGCTGGGCGAGGCCGGGGCGAGCGGCGACGAATGGTCGGTCCGGACGACGTCCCGCGGCGTCGGACCGCAGTTCCCGATGCTCGGCTCGATCGGTTTCGCGCAGCCGGTGCCCGGCGGATCGGCCGTGGCCGTCGCGAGTCTGAGGGGCAAGGCCAGGGTGGCCCGCGTCGAGGTGGACGCCAAGGGCCCTACGTTGAGTCGCTGGATGCCGTCGGGCACGTATTTCGGGTTGCAGATCGTGTCGGGGTCGATGCGGACCGGTGAAGCGCGCCTGGTCGGATAGCGACGACCCCGCTTTTCTTGACTTAGTCCAGATTAGGGGCATACTGGGGTACATGCAGCTCACCGAACGTGTCGACCCCGCAGCGCAGTTGCGCTCGGTGGGCCTACGCGTCACCGGACCCCGAGTTGCAGTTCTGGATGCGGTCACAGCCCGACCGCATTCGGACGCCGACGACATCGCTGCCGCCGTTCGCGAGAGCGGCGGCTCGGTGTCGACCCAGGCCGTCTACGACGTGCTCAGGGCCTGCGTCGACGTAGGTCTGCTGCGTCGCATCGAACCTGCGGGTTCGGCTGCGCTGTACGAGAGCCGGACGGCGGACAATCATCACCACCTCGTGTGCCGGGAATGCCACGCGGTGGCCGATGTCGACTGCGTTGTCGGAGCAGCGCCGTGTCTCGTACCCGAGGACACGCGCGGATTCGTCGTCGACGAAGCCGAAATCGTCTTCTGGGGTTTGTGCGGCGACTGCACGAGGCATTCCGTCTAGTACTGCGGTCCAGCGTACGGCCGCTCGGTTTCACCGATTTTAAAGAAGCAGCCCCTTCTCGAACCCGATTCAGCCCTTCAGGAGGCTTCGTATGACCAAGCCGATCACCAACAAACCGACTACCAGCAACTCGGGAATCCCCGTGCCCAGCGACGATCAGTCGCTGACCGCCGGAACTCAGGGTCCGATTCTTCTGCACGATCACTACCTCATCGAGAAGATGGCGCAGTTCAACCGTGAGCGGGTCCCGGAGCGCGTCGTGCACGCCAAGGGCGCAGGCGCGTTCGGTGAACTCGAGATCACCGGAGACATCAGCAAGTACACCAAGGCGAAGGCGCTGCAGCCCGGTGCCAAGACCGAGATGCTGGCGCGCTTCTCCACCGTCGCCGGCGAGCAGGGCAGCCCCGACACCTGGCGCGACCCGCGTGGCTTCTCGCTCAAGTTCTACACCGAGGAAGGCAACTGGGACCTGGTCGGCAACAACACCCCGATCTTCTTCGTCAAGGACCCGATCAAGTTCCAGGACTTCATCCGCAGCCAGAAGCGCATGCCCGACTCCGGTCTGCGCGACAACAACATGCAGTGGGACTTCTGGACCCTTTCGCCCGAGTCGGCACACCAGGTGACATGGCTCATGGGTGACCGCGGCATCCCCAAGTCGTTCCGCCACATGGACGGATTCGGCTCGCACACCTACCAGCTCATCGCCGAGGACGGCACGAAGACCTGGGTGAAGTTCCACTTCAAGACCGACCAGGGGATCGACTACCTGACACAGGACAAGGCGGACGAGGTCGCGGGCACATCGCCCGACCATCACCGTCAGGACCTGTTCGGATCCATCAAGAACGGCGACTTCCCCAGCTGGACCCTCAAGGTGCAGCTCATGCCGTACGACGAGGCCGAGAACTACAAGTACAACCCGTTCGACCTCACCAAGGTCTGGTCGCAGAAGGACTACCCGCTGATCGAGGTCGGCAAGATGACCTTGAACCGCAACCCGGAGAACTTCTTCGCGCAGATCGAGCAGAGCTCGTTCGAGCCGTCCAACACCGTGCCCGGCATCGGCTTCAGCCCCGACAAGATGCTGCTCGGACGCGTCTTCTCCTACGCCGACGCGCACCGGTACCGCATCGGAGCGAACTACGCGCAGCTGCCGGTCAACGCCCCGAAGTCCGAGGTCAACTCGTACTCCAAGGACGGCAACATGCGGTACTCGTTCAACTCTCCGGAGACGCCCGTCTACGCGCCGAACTCGTTCGGCGGCCCGTCGGCGGACACGAACAAGTACGGCGACGACGGAGCGTGGGACTTCGAGCCTCGTTTCGTGCGTACCGGGTACATCGAGCACCCCGAAGACGGCGACTTCGTGCAGGCCGGAGCCTTGGTCCGCGAGGTCATGGACGACGCGCAGCGTGAGCGTCTCGTCGGAAACATCGTCGGACACGTCCTCAACGGCGTGAGCGAGCCCGTTCTGAGCCGGGTGTTCGAGTACTGGACCAATGTCGATGCCGACCTCGGCAAGAAGGTCGAGGAAGGCGTTCGGTCGCAGCAGAACGAGACCGCACCGACCACCGGTGCAGGCGCAGTCGACGATCCTGCCGACGAGGCCGCCAAGGTCTGATCCGACCGGTTCTGGGATCGGCGTCACAGCGACGGTGGCGCCGATCCGGAACAATGTACGTCGACCTGCCGTTGTGCAGTACAGACGAAAGCACAATAATGGCGTGCGATGCACACCGTCGTCCAACGGCAGGGAGGCCACATCATGACGAACCCCATCACCAGTACTCTCGACGCGGGTCAGCAGAAGATCGCCGGCGACGCACTCCAGGGAACCGTGGTCGATCTCATCGACCTCTCGCTGATCGCGAAGCAGGCGCACTGGAACGTGATCGGTAAGAACTTCCGGTCGGTGCACCTCGAACTCGACGAGTTGGTCACGGCCGCACGTGAATTCACCGATCAGGCCGCCGAGCGCGCCACCGCCATCGGGGTCAGCCCCGACGGCCGTGCAGCCACCGTCTCCTCGACGGCGGGCACCAAGGGCTTCGGTGCCGGGTGGACTCAGGACAGCGAGGTCGTCCCCGCGGTCGTCGACAACATCGCCGCGGTCGTCGAGCGTCTTCGCGGACGCATCGCCGACACCGGCGAAGCCGATCCGGTGACCCAGGACCTGCTCATCGGCATCACAGCTCGGCTCGAGCAGCTGCACTGGATGTGGCAGGCCCAGGCCAGCTGACGTTTCTTCTTCACGACAGGCCCCTCGCGTACTGCGGGGGGCCTGTTGCTTTCGTCCGACGATTGTTTGCCCGCACCACCCCCGGGTATCCGACGCTCATGCCTGTCCCCACACCGACTGTCGGTGCAGTTCTGCTCGACATCGACGGCACCCTCGTCGATTCCAACTACGTACACGTCGACGCCTGGTCGCGTGCGTTTCGTGAGGCGGGCCACGAAGTGCCGTCGTGGCGTGTTCATCGAAGCATCGGCATGGACGGGTCGAAGTTGCTGGAGACACTCGTCGGCTCGTCCGACAGTGCACTGGCGCAGGAAGCGAAGAAGCTGCACGGCGAGTACTACGCCGAGGCCTCGTCCGATCTCGAAGTGCTACCGGGTGCTCGGGAACTGTTGGCGCACTTGAGTACCCGTGGAGTGACCGTCGTGCTCGCAACATCGGCTCCCGAGAGCGAACTGTCGACGTTGCGAGATCTGTTGGACGTCGAGGATTCGGTTGCTGTCGTCACGTCCGGTGAGGACGCAGAGGTCGCCAAGCCGGAGCCCGACATCATCGCGGTGGCTCTGGAACGGGCAGGCGTCGAGGCTGTCGACGCGGTGATGGTCGGCGACAGTGTGTGGGACATCGAGTCGGCCGGGCGCGCGGGCGTACGCGCCATCGGCGTGTTGAGCGGCGGAATCTCGCGCAGCGAATTGCTCGACGCGGGCGCGGCAGCGGTGTTCGACGACCCGGCCGATCTGCTCGAGCACGTCGAGAGCAGCCCGATCTTCGCTGGAAAGGCACGTGCTTGAACGACTTCCGAAAGCCGTACCCCCGGGTGGACGGTTATGTCGCCATCGAAAGTTACGGAGCCATCGGCGACGGCCGAACCGTGGCTATGATCGCCGACGACGGCCGCATCGACTGGTTTCCGGTGCCCAACCTCGACTCGCCGCCGCCGTTCGCAGCCTTGCTCGACGCGCCACACGGCGGCTACATCGAACTGACGCCCGTGGAAGAGTTCACCGTCCAACGCGAATTCGTCCCAGGGACAAACGTTCTGAGTACCACGTTCCGCACCGACTCCGGTTCCGTGCGCATCACCGACTCGTTGAACACCGGGGTCGCCGGCCGGCTCCCGTGGGTGGAGTTGGCCCGTCGCGTCGAGGGTCTCGGCGGCACCGTCGAGCTGAGGTGGTCCGTCGCGCCGGGCACCATGCTCGGCATCGCGTCGCCGTGGGCGTACGACACCGAGCACGGCACCGTCCTGCGGGTCGACGGATTGACCTTGGCGGTGCGGACTCTGGGCATCGAGAACGTGCGCGTGGCCGACCGCGACATCGGTGGGGTCGTCTGCACGCAACCGGGTTCTCGGCATGTGCTGGGTGTGGTGGGCACGGAGAACGAGCCGCTGCCGTTGCCCGATCCGCAGCATCTCGACGAGGGGATCGATCGGACCATCGACAACTGGCGCGTGTGGTCCGACGAGTTCTCGTACGAGGGTCCGTGGGCAAAGCATGTGGCTCGCAGCGCGCTGGCCCTGAAACTGTTGCTGCACAGTCCGTCCGGTGCCATCGCCGCCGCCGCGACAACCTCGCTACCCGAGAACCGGACCGGTGGCAAGAACTGGGACTACCGCTACGCCTGGGTTCGCGACGCCGCGTACACCATTCGCGCTCTGCAACGGTTCGGTCTCCGTGAGGAGATCCACGCCGCGGTGGCGTGGCTGCTGAGGGTCATCCGTGTCAACGATCCGTTGGTCAACGTGTTCTACACCCTCGGCGGTGAATTGCCCGGTGGCACCGAACAACCCGACGTTCCCGGTTGGCGGAGCATCGGGCCGGTGGTCAACGGAAACGCCGCGGCGGACCAGCTGCAGTTGATGATCTTCGGTGACCTGTTCTCGATCATCCGGCAGTACGTCGACGCAGGAAACATCCTCGATGCGCAGACCGGTCGGCTGCTCGCGACCATCGCGGACGAGGCGTGCGATTCGTGGCAGCGCAAGGACGCCGGGATCTGGGAGCTCGAGGACGAGCAGCACTACACCAGTTCCAAACTGGGCTGTTGGCAAGCGCTGGACTGCGCGGTGCACCTGGCCGAAGCAGGGGAGATCCCGGGCATACCCGATCGGTGGAAGGCGGAGAGAGAACGCATCCGCCACTACGTCGAATCCGAATGCTGGTCGGACGAGCGCCAGGCCTATCTTGCGTACCCGGGTGCGGACGGCCTCGACGCGTCGGTGCTGCTGGCAGCCGAGATGGATTTCGATCGTGGAGAACGTCTTTCGTCCACCATCGATGCTCTCGTCGAAGAACTCGGTGCCGGACCGCTGATGTATCGATACAGCGGGGTGTCCGAGGAAGAAGTGACCTTCGTGGCCTGCGCCTTCTGGCGGGTGTCGGCGCTCTCCTGCGTCGGTCGAGACGACGAAGCCACAGCCCTGATGGACCAGCTGGTCGAGCTCTCGAACGACGTGGGGTTGTACAGCGAAATGATCGATGCTTCGGATGGATCGTTTCTGGGTAACTTCCCGCAGGGCTTGAGCCACCTGGCCCTGGTGAATGCGGCGCTGACCATCGCGCGCTCGCATGACGCCACAGCCTGACATCAACCTCTAGCGCAAAGTGGGATCGTATGGATCTGGGAATCGACGGTAGAACAGCGCTGGTGACCGGGGCCGACTCCGGCATCGGTTGGCACACGGCGAAAATGCTGTTGGCCGAGGGCGTTCGGGTCGTCATCAGCGACAAGGATCAGGACTCGCTCGACGCCGCCGCGGCCGAACTCGCAGCAGCGGAGGGCCGGTTGTTCGCGTTCGCTGCGGACGTGACCGACACCGAGGCCGTCGAGAAATTGGCAGTACAGACGCAGAAGGCAGTGGGCGACATCGACATTCTCGTTCAGTCCTCGGGCGTGACCGGAGCGCAGGGACTGTTCCACGAGATCGATGAGGAAGGGTGGCGGTCCACCCTCGACATCGACCTGATGGGCCCGGTCCGCCTGCTGCGGGCATTTCTGCCTGCGCTACGCCGCGGCGGTTGGGGACGCATCGTGCTGTTGACATCGGAGGATGCCGTGCAGCCCTACGACGACGAATTACCTTATTGCTCGGCCAAAGCCGGGGTTCTGGCCCTGGCCAAGGGCCTCTCGCGCAGCTACGCGTCGGAGGGACTACTGGTCAACGCCGTCTCTCCCGCGTTCATCCACACCCCGATGACCGACGCGATGATGGACAAACGCGCCGAGGAGAAGGGCACCGACCGCGACGGTGCCGTCGAGAGCTTCCTCGACGAGGAGCGTCCGTACATGGAACTCGGACGTCGAGGCGAGCCCGAGGAAGTCGCCTCGGTGATCACCTTCCTGTGCTCGGACCGCGCCAGCTTCGTCAACGGATCGAACTACCGAGTCGACGCCGGCTCCGTCGCAACTATCTAGGAGACACATATGACCAATTTCGGATACACCTTGATGACCGAGCAGAGCGGCCCGAAAGAGTTGGTGCAGTACGCCGTCGGTGCCGAGAAAGTCGGCTTCGACTTCGAGGTCAGCAGCGATCACTACTCACCGTGGCTCTCGTCCATGGGCCACTCGCCGTACGCCTGGACGACTCTGGGCGCGGTGGCTCAGGCCACCGAACGCGTCGAGCTGATGACGTACGTGACGTGCCCGATCATCCGGTACCACCCCGCCGTCGTCGCGCAGAAGGCTGCGACGTTGCAGATCCTGGCCGACGGACGCTTCACCCTCGGGCTCGGCAGTGGTGAGAACCTGAACGAGCACGTCGTCGGCGAGGGATGGCCGTCCATCGACAAGCGCCAGGACATGTTCGTCGAGGCGCTCGAGATCATCCGCGCATTGCACGCCGGTGGCTTGGTCACGTACGAGGGCAAGCACTTTCGCGTCGACTCCGCCCGGATCTGGGACCTGCCCGAGGGTGGCGTGCCGATCGGTATCGCCGCCGGTGGTGAGAAGGCGGTGGCGCGGTTCGCGGAGTACGGCGATCACCTCATCGCCACCGAGCCGGATGCCGATCTCGTCAAGGCGTGGTCCGACAACCACGAGGGACCGGCGCGGTCCATCGGCCAGATCCCCATTTCCTGGGACCCGGACAAGGACGCTGCCATCGATCGCGCACACGATCGATTCCGCTGGTTCGCCGGTGGCTGGGCCGTGAACGCCGATCTTCCGACGACGGCGGGATTCGCCGGAGCCACCAAGTTCGTGCGGAAAGAGGATGTGGCCGACACGATTCCGTGCGGACCGGACCTGGACGCGATCGTCGAGGCCGTGAAGCCGTACTGGGAGGCCGGTTACACCGACATCGCCCTCGTGCAGGTGGGCGACGAAACCCAAGAACGGTTCCTCGCCGAGGCAGCAGGCCCACTGTTGGAGAAGCTGCGCGCTGCATCCAGCTGAGCACAAGCGACGAGACCCCGATCGAGACCGTCGATCGGGGTCTCGCGCTGTCACCGAACCTGAATGTCTCTGCGGTCGAGTGCCCTGCCGGTCACTGCGACGACTACGACAGTGAGTAGTGCCGTGGCCGTCAGCACCGACAGTGCGGAGCCGGTCGTGAGCGAACCGGAGTCACCGAAAGTTCCGGAGGCCAGTTGGGTTGCGCGAGTTGCCAGGGCATAGGGCAACACGAAGATTGCCTCGGTCACCTCGGCGGTGAGGAGGAACACCGATGTACCGGCCCCGACGAGAGCGATGGCAATCGGCACCGCGAACGACCTGATCGCCATCGACAGACCGGATTGCAGAGCCGCCACCGGAAGCGAGCCCACCACGACGAGTGCACTGGTCGCGAAGAGCTCGGAAGGAAGCATGCCGTCGAGCGAGAAGACGACCTTGCCGACAACGACGACCGCTGCCAGCATGACGACGTTCATGGCCGCAGTCAGTGTTGCCACCACCGCCGTCTTGGCGATCACGATGCGTAATGACGGCACCGGCCCACTCATCAGGGCATTCCAGTTCCCTCCTCGGTGTTCGGATTTCCACGCCAGCGAGGCCAGTACGGAAACGCCGAGTGCGAGTGGGAACAGTCCGTAGAACACGACTGTGCGCAACCACAACGTGCGCCATCCCTCTGCCAACTCTGCGCCCGACGCGATCGTGTTGAACGTTCCGACCCCCGCGATGATCAGAGGGAGGAGAACGACGACAGCCCATGCCTGCGAGCGCCTGAGCTTGATCATCTCTGCTGAAAACGCATTCATGCTCGTACCTCCTGTCGATCGAGTCGAACGGTCATGAGCCAGAACAACACTGCCCCGACAACTCCGAGAGCGACGATGCTGACGTAGGACGGGTTCAGTGTCACCACCTGCTCGCCTCGGTAGTCGGCGGCGGACGCCGAGGAGTAGTACCCCCACGGCGTCAGGTGCGCTGCCCAGGAGGGGAATCCGGAGGCGCAGATCGCGATGACGGTACCCACGATGCCGATTCCCAGCGCGACCAGTTGGTTGTCCACTCGCGCTGAGACCAGCAGGTGGAGTGCAAGTATTACGATGTTCACCGTCACCGCCGCCGCCGTGTAGCTCAACCACAGACCGGCAGGCAACGGTTGGGTCACCCCGATGGCGGTCCCCAGAAATACACCTGTAGCGCTGGCCGCCACCGTCGCGCCACCGACGACGAGGCCCGTCGAGACGAGCTTCGCCCGCACGAGGGCTCCGCGGTCGGCTCCAGTGGTCTGGTTCAGTAACCAGCCGTTGGACTGGTGCTCGACTTCCACTGTGCGGCTTGCCATCACTGCGATCAGCAGTGGCGACGCGATGGGGACGGCAAGGGACAGCCCGGCCAGTGGCAGTGCCCAGGAGACCGCGGTCGAATCGTTCGACGTCGCCGCGGTGAGAGCGCCGACGAAGGTCAACCCTACGATCGCGGCGACCAACAATGCGGCGATCGCGCCGATGTGCAGGTGCCTGAGTTTGGCGAATTCGTTGCGTACGGTCGTCACAATCGGCCGCCCTTCGTCAGGTTCATGAATACGTCCTCGAGCGACTGATCGTCGCGTCGAACGCCGTAGACGCCTGCGTTCGCGCCGACGAGCTCCGCCACCACCTGTGCGATACCACGATCGTCGATGCCGGAGAGCCTCAATGTATGGTCGTCGACCTGCACCGGGATCTTCTGTTGCAGAAACGAACTCGCGCGGCTGGGATCGATCGCGTCGATGAGCACGTCCGGAGTGGAGGCGGCGAACAGCTCGTCGCGGGTGCCTTGGAAAATCAGGCGGCCCTGGCTCAGGATTCCGAGCATGTTCGCCGTCTTGTCGATCTCGCCGAGCAGATGGCTCGAGACCATCACTGTCACACCGTGTTCGGCGAGATGACGGAGCAACCCTCGGATCTCTTCGATGCCTGCCGGGTCCAAGCCGTTGGTGGGCTCGTCCAGGATCAGAAGTCGTGGTTCGCGCGCGAGTGCCATCGCAATGCCCAGGCGCTGTTTCATTCCCAGCGAGTAGTTCTTCACCTTCTTGTCGAGGTGTTCCTGCAGACGGACGGTGGCTACTGCCCGCTCGATCTGTTCGGCGCGCAATCCGAGAGAGCGCTGCACGATACGAAGGTTCTCCGCACCCGTGAGATGTCCGTATCCCGGCGGAGCTTCGATCAGTGATCCGATGTGCGAGAGCACTTCGCGGCGGGTGCCGTGATTCATCGGCCTACCCAGGATCTCCACCTCACCCGAGGTCGGTCGAATCAGGGACAGCAGCATTTTCATGGTCGTCGATTTGCCCGATCCGTTGGGACCGAGAAAGCCGTAGACGCAGCCCTCAGGAATGCGAAGGTTCACGTCGTCGACGACGGTATGCGTGTCGTAGCGCTTGCCGAGGCTGTGAGTTCTGACGATGTCCATGCCTCGACTCTGGCGCGTCGATCATGGAGAGTCGTCGCACCGGAGTATCGACATGGTCATACTCGAGGATGATGCCGAGCGCACCCCTACGGAGCCAGGCGCGAGAGGTTCTTCGAGATGCTCGACGTCAGTGCCTTACCGACGATCGCGGCGAGCCCGGGGACGGGCGCGTCGAAACCGATCGTGTAATCGAGTTCGGTGCCGCCGTCGGCGGTGGGGGTGAACTTCTGCACGCCCCAGTGGCCGCGTAGCGGGCCGCCTTTGGTGATGCGGTACTCGATCAGCGAGTTCGGCTCGGAGGTGACCGTCGTTTCCTCGAACGCCGGTAGCGGGCCGAGCTTCAGGCTGCGGGTGGAGCCGACTCCATTGCGCGAGGTGTCACCGTCCCGAACGCGGCCGATCTTGGCCATGAAGAGCGGCCCGAGGTTCTCGTGTTCGGACAGTGCCGCGAACACGACCTCGGGCGGAGAGACGAAACGGTGCTTGACGTGTACGCGGGTGGGTGTCGGCATGTCGAGAAGTCCGTTCGCTGGCTCCGGCAAGGTGGACTCACAGTACGTGAGCACCGCACAACTGAAAATGGACCCGCTCGAGTGAATCGAGCGAGTCCATCTGTGTCGGGGTGGCGGGATTCGAACCCACGACCTCTTCGTCCCGAACGAAGCGCGCTACCAAGCTGCGCCACACCCCGTGTACCGCTGCAGAAGTCTAACTCACGACTGCCTCGGAACGCGAAACGCCCTCGTCGGAGACGTTTTTCGGACCCATTCTCGGGGCCGGAGTCAGCGTGATGAGGGTGGCCTCGGGCCTGCAGCAGAACCGTGCAGGCGCGTACGGTGACGTGCCGATGCCCGCGGAGACGTGCAGTTGGGTGTGTGCGCCCCACTTGGACGGCCCCTTGACGCGCGAACGGTCGATCTCGCAGTTGGTCACCAGGGCACCGTAGAACGGCAGGCACAGCTGGCCGCCGTGGGTGTGACCGGCGAGGACGAGGTCGTAGCCATCCTGGGCGAACTTGTCCAGCACGCGTGGCTCCGGCGAATGGGTGATGCCCAGGCGCAGGTCTGCCAGCGGGTTCGGCTGGCCGGCGATGGTGTCGTAGCGGTCGCGCTTCAGATGCGGATCGTCGACGCCCGCCGACGCGATCCGCACCCCGGCAACCTCCAGTTCGCGGCGTACGTGCGTCACGTCCAGCCAACCCCGCTCGGAGAACGCGGCGCGCAGATCGCGCCAGGGCAACGAGTCGCCGGTGGTGCGCTTGTGATTCTTGTCGAAGTACTTGAACGGGTTCTTCGGCTTGGGCGCGAAGTAGTCGTTGCTGCCGAACACGAACAGACCCGGCCGGGCCAGCAGTGGCCCCAGCGCCTGTACGACGCTGGGCACTGCGCGCTGGTGCGAGAGGTTGTCTCCGGTGTTGACGACCAGATCGGGGTCGAGGCGGTCCAGCTCACGCAGCCAGTTCTGCTTCATCCGCTGGCCGGGCATCATGTGCAGATCGCTGATGTGCAGCACGCGCAGCGTCGCCGAACCCGGCTCGAGCACCGCCATGGACGTCTCGCGCAGCGTGAACGCATTGCGTTCGATGAGTGTGGCGTATCCGACCCCGAGCGCGGCGGCTCCTGCCGTCCCGATCACCGAACTCTTCAGCGGTGACGCCCTGACGGCATCTCGCGCCAGCTCTGCGGCAGAGCGCAGTTGTGTGGAGGCACTGCGCAGTTGCGTCGAGGTGCGGAGAAACGAGGGACTGAATTGTGCGGACACCTCATCCACGATACGGCAGCAACCGGATATGGACGTGCGAGCCGACGACTGCGCCGCGTAGCGTTTCCGCCATGTCCGAACTCAAGGCCCGCCTCCGTACCGACCTCACCGCAGCGATGAAGGCGAAGGACAAACTCCGCCTGGCAACGCTGCGCATGATTCTCGCCGCCATCCAGACCGAGGAGGTCTCCGGCAAGGAGGCCCACGACCTGACCGACGACGACGTTCTCAAAGTGCTTGCCAAGGAAGCGAAGAAGCGCGGCGAGTCGGCCGAGATCTACACGCAGAACGGCCGCGGCGAACTCGCTGCGAACGAGCGCGCCGAGGCGCAGATCATCGACGAGTACCTGCCCACGCCGTTGACCGACGAGGAACTGGCGAACATCGTCGACACCGCCATCGCGCAGGTCGCCGAGGATCTCGGGGAGCGACCGGCGATGAAGCAGATGGGTCAGGTCATGAAGATCGCGTCGGGACTCGCCGCGGGCAAGGCCGACGGATCGCGCCTGTCGAAGGCTGTCAAAGACCGCTTGTAGTGCGCTCGGCGCAGTGGTGCGGTTGCGCGCCCCCTGGGGCACATAACCGCACCACTGCCGTAGGCACTACCGAGGAACGGTGATACCGGGGATCGCCGGGATCTGGATTCCCGGCGGTAGGTCCGGAATCTGAATGTTCGGCAACGAGGGCGTCGGGGCGGGGGCAGGCCGAACCGAACCGTCACTGACGTAGATCGTGATGTTCGACCCGGGGACCGCCGAGCCCGACGGCGACGTCGACACCACGGTGCCGCGGGCCGCCTGGTCGGCCGTGGTGGCCACCGTCACCTGGAAGCCCGCACCCTGCAGGGTCGCGGTTGCCGACGACTGGCTCTGGCCGGTGACGTCGGGTACCTGGCCGTTGGCCGAGCCGCGGACGTACTTCTGGTCGACGGGTGGCAACGAGACGGGTCCGAAATTGTTGGCGATCGGGCTCATCGCGTCGAACCACGTCCTGGCCGGTTCGTTACCGCCGTACAGGTTTCCGGACCCGCAGGGCCGCAGCGGGAACGAGCAGATCTCGCTGGGTGTCGGAGAGTCGCCGTAGGTGTAGACGGCCGCGGCGTAGTTGTTGGTGAAGCCGAGGAAGCCGGACGACCGGTGCGACTCGGTGGTGCCGGTCTTGCCGGACATCGGCAACGTCCAGCCGACCGATCCTGCGGCGGATGCGGACGTGCCGCCTGCCTGGTCGTCCTTGCTCATCGCGTTGGCGAGAGTGTTGGCCAGTCCGGGCTCGACGACCTGCTCACATGCCTGCTGGGTGACGGGAACGGGCTTGCCCTCGCGATCGAAGACCGAGTCGATCGGGGTGGGCGGGCACCACTTGCCGCCGGAGGCCAGTGTGGCCGCAACGTTGGAGAGCTCGAGGGGGTTCACCCAGGTGGGTCCGAGGGTGAACGAGCCGAGGTTCTGGTCCTTCTGGAAATCGGCCATGGACTGGTCGGTTCCCGAGGAACCGGGGTTCGTGTACGAGCGCAGGCCGAGACGGACGGCCATGTCGACCGTCGGGGTGACCCCGACCGACTCGATCAGCTTGACGAACGCCGTGTTGGGGGACTGGGCCAAGGCGTCGGTGATGGAGAGGGCGGGCGGGTAGTTGCCGGCGTTCTCGACGCAGTACGTCGCTGCCGGGCAGTTCCGTGCTCCGCCGTCACCGACGCCCTTGACCTCGACACGACGCGGAACCTGCAGCGTTGCGCTGGTGCCGAGTCCGCGTTCCATCGCCGCGGCGGTGGTGAAGATCTTGAAGATCGAGCCCGCACCGTTGCCGATCAACGAGTACGGCTGCGGCTGGACGGTTTCGTCGGCATCGGCGTCGAGTCCGTAGGTGCGGCTGCTGCCCATCGCGAGGATGCGGTGTTGATCCTGTCCCGGTGCGACGACGTTCATCACCGTGGCGACACCGTCGAGCGATGGGCTGGTGTTGCCGACCAGGGCGGCCTTGGTGGAGTTCTGCACCGAGGGATCGAGCGTCGTGCGGATGAGGTATCCGCCCTTGTCGATCTGCTCCCGGCTGATGCCTGCGTCGGCGAGGTACTGCAGTGCGTAGTCGCAGAAGAATCCGCGGTCACCTGCTGCGATGCATCCGCGGGGCAGGGTCTGGGGGACCGGAAGTACACCGAGCGGCTCGGACTTGAGGGCGGCGAGCTCGTCGGCGCGTTCGGGGAGGTTCTGGATCATCGTGTCGAGCACGGTGTTCCGGCGCTCGATCACGCCCTCCTCGTTGGTGTACGGGTTGAGCGCCGAGCTGGACTGCACCATGCCCGCGAGCATCGCGGCCTGAACGGCGCTGAGCTGGCTGGCGTCGATGCCGAAGTAGGTCTGGGCCGCGTCCTGGATGCCGAAGGACGCGTTGCCGAACGGCACCAGATTGAGGTATCGGGTGAGGATCTCGTCCTTGGTCAGTTCCTTGTCGAGCGTCAACGCCATACGGATCTCGCGGATCTTGCGAGCGGGCGTCGTCTCGATGGCCGCGCGGCGCTCGGCGTCGGTCTTGGCCACCACGAGCAGCTGATAGTTCTTCACGTACTGCTGGTCGATGGTGGATGCGCCCTGCTCGACCTGCCCACTGGTGGTGTTGGTCAGGAACGCTCGGAGCGTGCCCTGCCAGTCCACACCCTGGTGCTCGGCGAAGCGGCGGTCCTCGATCGAGACGATGGCGAGCTTCATCTCGTTGGAGATCTGGTCGCTCGGCACCTCGAATCGACGCTGCTCGTACAGCCAGGCGATGGGCGTGCCGTTGACGTCCGTCATCGTCGAGACGGCAGGCACTGCGCCTTCCACCAACTCGGCCGAGACGTTGTCGACGGTATCGGCGGCGCGGTTGGAGGCGTACCCGAACCCGCCGGCCAAGGGGAACATCACGCCGGCGAGCAATGCACCGGCGAGTGCTGAACATCCGGCGAGCTTCGCCACGGTTTTTCCAACTGACACAGAGCACAGCGTACGTGGGTACCGCTCGGACCGGCAGAGGCCTGCATGCGCTGTGTGCTGCGCCCCTGCTCGGGACGGCCGTACCAGAAATGTGACCTCGCCGTCTTGCATTCGGGGCTCGCGTTACCTAAATTATGAACACGGTGTGATTCGCATAACACTTGATAATGAATGTGGGGCAGCTCCTAGAATTTGTGCTTCGACCGACGAGGTACAAACCGCTTCGAGCCTCCGGGACGTCCAGTGAGGACGTCCGCAACGCAAAGGGGTATCCGCATGCACACGACAACAGCGCCGACGCGACTCGATGTAGAAGAAGCCGAGGCACGCATCGCCTGGGTGTCGCACGCCCGTTGCAAGGGCACTGACCCGGACCAGCTCTTCGTCCGGGGTGCAGCGCAGCGCAAGGCCGCCACCATCTGCCGGCACTGCCCGGTACTGATGCAGTGCGGTGCGGATGCACTGGACAACCGCGTCGAGTTCGGTGTCTGGGGTGGCATGACCGAACGCCAACGCCGGGCGCTGCTCAAGCAGCACCCCGAGGTCGACTCCTGGTCCGAGTTCTTCGAGACCCAGCGTCAGCAGCAAGCAGCTATCTAGCCAATGCCGGGCACGGCTGATCCGGCCCGTGCGGGTCAGCCGATCTAGCCCTTGCGGGTCAGCTGATCGGCCACTGCGCGCAGCGCGGCGAGGTCGGAGACCTCGAACGGCAGCGACGGCACACCGACGATGGGCACCCGGGGGTGCGCACCGGTGAAGCGTCGAAGCAACCGCACCTCCCGCGCTGCCGTGACCGCGCGCTGGGCGTGGATTCGGAGGACTGCAGCGGTCAGGTCCGCGCCGGGGTCCTCGATTCGATCGAGCAGATCTGCGGCCGTCGCAGCGTGATCGGCCTGCACCGACGACAACGTCGGGTGCGTCCGGTTCACCACCAAGCCGGCCAGCGGCATCTTCTCCGCGGACAACCGCTCCACGAAGAACGCTGCCTCGCGAAGTGCATCCGGCTCTGCGGCAGCGACGACGAGGAAGCTGGTGCCGTCCTCGCGTAGCAACTGGTAGGTACGCGTCGCCCGCTCGCGGAAGCCACCGAACATCGAATCGAGCGACTGAACGAAAGCCGATGCGTCGGAAAGCATTTGGCTACCGATCACGGTGGACACGCCGCGCATGGCCAAGCTCATCGCGCTGGTGACCACGCGGGTGATGCCGCGACCCGGAGCGGTGAGCAGTCGGATGAAACGGCCGTCGAGGAACGAGCCAAGTCTCTGCGGCGCATCGAGGAAGTCCAGTGCGTTGCGCGACGGCGGAGTGTCCACCACGATCAGATCCCACGACGAGTCGAGGGACAGCTGCCCCAACTTCTCCATCGCCATGTACTCCTGCGTGCCCGAAAACGACGACGCCACAGTCTGATAGAACGGATTGGCCAACACCTGCTCGGCCTTCTCCGGCGTCGAGTGCTCGATGACCATCTCGTCGAACGTGCGTCGCATGTTCAGCATCATCGCGTGCAGTTCACCCTTGGCACCGGCACCCAACTTCACCGGCTGCGGGCTGTTGTCGAGATCGCCGAGACCAAGTGCCTGAGCCAGGCGGCGGGCCGGATCGATCGTCAGCACCACCACGCGCCTGCCCTGCTCGGCGGCGCGCAGCGCCATCGCTGCCGCGGTGGTCGTCTTGCCGACACCGCCCGCCCCACAGACGACGACGATTCGCGACGTGGGATCGGTCAGAATGCGGTCGACATCGAGTTCGGTTGCTACTGGTCGCGTCATCGGACACCCTGTTCTGCGAGCTTGGCGGCGAGCTCGTACAAGCCGCCGAGATCGACACCGTCGGCCAACATCGGCAGCGACATCCGCGCGACATCGAGTTCGTCGAGCGTGGTTGCGCTCTCCACCTGAGCCGAGAGCGTCGCCGCATGCTCGATCGATTCGGTGAGCAGCCCCGCGAAGTCCGCCTCGGACAACGTGATTCCGGTCTTGGCGAGACCGTCCTGAATGGCGACGGCATCGATCTCGCCCCCGGCGATGGCGTCGAGGGACTCGGCAGGCAGGTACGTCGGTTCGGTGCGATTGACGATCACCGTGCCGAGCCGAAGATCGGCCGCCTCCAGCTCGCGCACAGCGTCGGCGGTCTCCTGGACCGGCAGCGCCTCGAGCAGCGTCACCAGGTGCACGACGGTGTCGGCCGAGTGCAGCAACCGCACCACGCCCTCGCTCTGTGAACGAACCGGACCGCCCTTGGCGAGATCTGCCATGGCCTTGGTGACGTCCAGAAAGTTTCCGATGCGGCCGGTCGGCGGCGAGTCGACGACGACCTCGTCGTAGATGCGGTTGCCCTTCTTGTCGGTCCGCACCACACATTCCTTGACCTTGCCGGTGAGCAGCACATCGCGCAGACCGGGTGCGATGGTCGTCGCGAACTCGATGGCACCGATCTTGCGCATCGCGCGGCCGGCGAAGCCGAGGTTGTAGAACATCTCGAGGTATTCGAGGAACGCGGTCTCGATGTCGATCGCCAGTGCGTAGACCTCACCGCCGCCGTCCGCCGAGGCGACCCGCGTCTCCTGCGGCGGGAGCTGCGGCACGTCGAAGAGCTGCGCGATGCCCTGTCGGCCCTCGACCTCGACCAGCAACACCCGTCGACCGCCTGCCGCGAGCGCCAGCGCCAATGCGGCAGCGACCGTCGTCTTGCCGGTGCCACCCTTACCGGACACGAAATGCAGCCGCGCGGCATCTGCCTTCGCCGGCCATCCCTCTTCGTTCGCTATACCCACACCCCGACCATATAGAGGTCGTCCCCGGGCGTCCGACCGAAGTCTCTAACTCTGCCCCGAGTGTCGGCGGAGTCGGTCGACCAATTGCCGGGTGTAGCCGTCGAGATCCGGAACTGCGTCGGGACAGGCGACCATGGCAACCGTCACCACAGAGCCGATGCCGAAGATCCCGTGGTTGAGACACCGGCCGTCTTCGAGGAACGGAAAGCCCGCCGAGAAGCGCGAAACGGCACCGCACAGCTCGAGATTCGCGCGGCCACGGTCGACACTGACCACGGTTGTCTGAGCCCCGACGCGCGCCGGAGAGCCGTCGCGTTTTCGGAATCGACGTCCCTGGACGAATCGGACGATCGGCGCGGGCACCCGCTCGTCCGCTCGCGCGATGCGAAGCAGTGGCGCGGCCGTCACTCTGGCTCGTTCGACTGCGAGCGACCGAGTGATCAGCTCGGCCCGCTTCTCGAGATCGGGTTCGCCGACGTGGAGATCGACCGTTCCGACCACCGCGCGATTCGCTGCAGGCCACTCCGTATCGCGAGGCAGGGCCATCGGGACGAACGCCGACACGATGCCTCCGGTCTCGGACAGTGTCCCGTGACCGTCGCCGAGATACCGATCGAGGCACGGGCCGACGGCGCAGAGAGCGGACACCGTCAACGACGCGGCACCCACGCGGACCTCCGTCGCCTGCATCGGCACTATGCGGACGACTCGATACGGCCCCACGGCCCGGTTGATCGACGTGGCGGGCACCGCAGGCGGGAGGGGCGTCGTACCCCGGTAGGCGCGAATCGCGCGGCGGGCCTCCCATCGCGATCGAACGAGATCCACCGGTGCCCGGACCACCGCACCCAACACGCCGGCAACGGGGTTCTCCCGCTCGGGCTCGGTCTGCGGAGACGGTGCCGCGCCCGCCGAGGACTGTGCCTCGAACAGTGCGCGAACCATCTTCGAGACGCCGAGGCCATCGGTCAGGGCGTGTCCGACCTGCAATATCACCACCGTGACCGCTCCCTGCACCAGCGGAGCAGAACCGATTCCACGCACCACATGCACGTGCCAGGAGTGGTCTCTCAGATCGAGACGGGTGCGGAGCAGGTCGCCCATCAAGGCCTCGAAATCGGCCCAGGGAGCACCGCCGAGATCGTGGTCGGACATCCGTTCGGACACCGGGGACGTGTCGGGTACCCATCGCGGGTAGTCGAGGTTCAGCGGTGCCTCCCGAAGCCGTAGCCCCAGGCCGGGAACGAGGGGCACACGGGTCTCCATGTGCGCGACGACCTCCTCGAACGAGGGCGCGTCGCGATCGACCGAGTCGAACACCGTCAGGGAGAACTGGTCTCGAGAATCACCGAGGTCGCGCGCGAAGTGATAGATGGCGTCCTTGATATCGAGCCGATCCATGCGACGACTGTAGTTCCGGCACCGCGTGGGCGATAGGCTCGACAGTCATGAGCGAAAAGATCATCTGGGAGTACTTCACCGCACCGGTTCTGATTCATGCCACCAAGCAGATTCTCGACAACTACGGCTCCGAGGGCTGGGAGCTCGTCACGATCATGGCGGGACCCAACGGCGGCGACACGTTGGTCGCGTACTTCAAGCGTCCGAAGGCCTGAGCGCGTGGCGAACTGGAGCGAACGACTGTCCGAGCTGGGCATCGAGCTGCCCGACGTCGTCCCGCCGCTGGCCGCCTACGTCCCGGCGGTGCAGGTGGGCTCGCTCGTCCACACCTCCGGCCAGTTGCCGATCGTGGACGGAAACCTGACGTCCGTGGGCAAGGTCGGTGCCGACGTCACCGCTGAGGACGCCACCGCTGCGGCACGCATCTGTGCCCTGAACGCGCTCGCCGCCGTGCACGCGCTCGTCGGCATCGATTCGGTGGCCCGGGTGATCAAGGCGGTCGGGTTCGTCGCCTCCGCGCCGGGATTCACCGGTCAGCCCGGGGTGATCAACGGGGCGTCGAACGTCATCGGTGAGATCTTCGGCGATGCGGGCAAGCACGCGCGCTCGGCTGTGGGTGTCGCCGAACTGCCCCTCGGTGCTTCGGTGGAAGTGGAGCTCATCGTCGAACTGCGCTGACGCGCAGTGGTGTGTTTGTGTGCTCTCTGGGGCACTCGACCACGCCACTGCGGCTTAGCCGCACATGTCACTGGGGCGCAGCCGCACATGTCACTGGGGCGTAGCCGCACTGATCACCTTCTGTAGGTGCAGGCCTCGGTGTACCGAGCATTCGTGATCGACACCCTTGTCGACCGACTCGAGGAATTCGTCCAGCAGGACGGCGAAGCAGTCGGTCGACGAGGTCGATCGATCGGTGAGTGTCACGACTCCGTCGGTGCCGCTGAGTTCTATCCGCATCAGAGACGGCATGACCGGCGTCCGCAGGGACAACTGCACCGTGCTGCGGGCTCCGCCTTCGTGTTCGAGCAGCACCGTCCAACTGTCCGACGCCACCTCTCGGTGCGAGTAGGCAACGCGCGCAATGGTTCCCAGCGCTGCATCGAGCAGATCGAACACGTGTGGTCCGATGTCGAGGATTGCCCCGTCGTCGTGTCGCCACTGGGAGTTCGCGTACGCCCCGCCGAGGACGGCACCGGAAAACCAGGTTCCCGAGCCCGCGGCCCACGCGCGACCGGCGGCCGCGTCCAGGAATCGCCTTGTCTCCGGGGCGAATCGGAGGGTCAGCGTCACCATCGAGCGCACGCCCGCTGCCGTCACCGCCGAGGCCAGTTCCTCGGCCTCGGCCACTGTTGCGGCAATCGGCTTGTCCAGCAACACATGTTTGCCTGCCTGGACCGCGCGGAGCGCGTACCCGGCTTGCACGGACGGTGGTACCGCGAAGGCGACCGCGTCGACCGCGCCCAGCAGGGCTTCGAACGATTCGAAGACCGGTGCGCCCATCTCGGCCGCCGCCTCGGGCCGTCGGGCCCACACTCCGGCGAAGTCGACGGCGGGATGAGCGAGCAACGAGGGGGCTTGAGTCTTGCGAGCCCAGGGGCCCGCTCCGACGAGTCCGATCTTCATAGGTGTCGACGGTAGTCCGCATGGACACGAGCTGGGGTCGGCGACCTACAGTGTTTCAATGGCCGTTTCGAATCCCCAGCATCCCGCGTACGGACTACGCCGGCAGGTGACGCCGACCGCGTCGGTTCTGCTCGCCGACAACCCGGGCAAGATGACCCTCGACGGAACCAACACCTGGATTCTCCAGGCACCGGGGTCCGAGGAGTGCATCGTCGTCGATCCGGGGCCGAAGGACCGAGCCCACCTCGACGCCGTCGCCGCGTCGGGCACGGTGGTGCTGACCCTGGTGACCCATCGCCACGCCGATCACACCGGTGGGCTGAAGCGTTTTCACCGAAAGACGGCGGCTCCGGTGCGCGCGGTCGGGGAGAAGTTCCTGCACGGGGACGGCGCTGCTCTGGCCCACGGCGAGGTCATCGAGGCCGCGGGTCTTCGGATCGAGGTTCTGCACACGCCGGGTCACACCGCGGATTCGGTGAGTTTCGTGCTCGACGACGCGGTCCTGACGGGAGATACCGTCCTCGGCCGCGGCACCACGGTGCTCGACCCGAAGGACGGCTCGCTCGCGGATTATCTGCAGTCGTTGGACCGGCTCGAAGCTGCCGGTGCGGGAAAGACCGTGCTTCCCGGTCACGGGCCGGAGTTGCCGGACACCGCCGAGGTGGCGCGGGCGTATCGCGCGCACCGTCGGCAGCGGCTGGATCAGGTTCGCTCGGCGCTCGCCGAACTAGGCGAGAACGCGAAACCGATGCAGGTGGTACGCCACGTCTATGCGGACGTGGACAAGAAGTTGTGGCCTGCTGCGCGGATGTCGGTCAAGACGCAGCTGGCCTACCTCCGCGAGAGCTAGCGAGCTCGGCGTGCCAGACGCTCGGAGTCCGAGATCAGCACGGACTTGCCTTCGAGGCGCAGCCATCCGCGGTGTGCGAAGTCGGCCAGTGCCTTGTTGACCGTCTCGCGAGAGGCACCGACGAGCTGAGCGATCTCTTCCTGCGTCAGGTCGTGGGTGACGCGCAGCGAGCCCGCTTCCTGGGTGCCGAAGCGCTGGGCCAGCTGCAGCAGCGCCTTCGCGACGCGTCCGGGAACGTCGGTGAAGATGAGGTCGGCCAGGTTGTTGTTGGTGCGACGCAACCGGCGGGCCAGCACGCGCAGCAACTGCTCGGCGATCTCGGGGCGCTGATCGATCCAGTCCTTGAGCGCAGCTCGATCCATGCTGACCGCGCGCACCTCGGTGACCGTGGTGGCCGAGGACGTACGGGGGCCGGGGTCGAAGATCGACAGCTCGCCGAACATGTCCGACGGTCCCATGATCGTCAGGAGGTTCTCGCGACCGTCGGGGGAGCGTCGCCCGAGCTTGATCTTGCCGGAGACGATGATGTAGAGCCGGTCTCCGGGCTCACCCTCGTTGAACACGACGTGTCCGCGGGGGAAATCGACAGGCTGCAGCTGCTTCGTCAGTGCCGCAACCGCAGAGGGTTCGACTCCTTGGAAGATGCCGGCCCGTGCCAGGACGTCGTCCACTTGCGCTCCTTTTGGGATGTCGGTGACGCGGCAACCCGCACCATCGAAAGCGTTTGTACACAGTTCGTGCCATGCACCGAACTGCGGTGCAGTTCAGGCGTCGACGCCGACCAGATGATCAAACACAACAATTACCTCAGGGGAGTCTACTTCGAGTCGGTGGAAACCGAGTGATCGACGCCACCACAGGTTGCCAGAGGTCTCGGGTGTGTGCTCCCGTTCACCTGAAATTCATCGAAATTACGACCAATGGGACGAAACGTGCGCTCAGCTGGCTCGTTGGTCGACCATGCCGTCGCGCGTGTCGACGGTCCGCGGCGGGGTCTGGCGGCGTTTGCGGGTGTTGAATCGGGCCAGTGCGTGCGGGAAGCCCTCGTTCGCCAGAGTGGCGACCTCGGATGTGCTCGCCTGATCGAGGAACTCCTGTACTTCCTGCTCTCGGACGCCGAGCTTGCTGAGCCGGAACTCGACGCGTTCCATCGCGAGTGCGAAGAGCATGAGTAGTACCGGAAAGAGCACCACGGCGAGTCCTTGCATACCGGCCAGTTAACACCGAAAAGGTCTCGATACAAACACAGCCCACTGCTGCCGCGAGGAACGTTACGCATTCTTGTCCGTACAGTTGTGGAGTGGATTCGACAGCTCCGAAACGCCCCGACGTGCGCAAACGCGAGGAGACGCACCTCGGGCTCGTGCGCCGAGCTCGGCGGATGAACCGGACGTTGAACACTGCCTTCCCACACGTGTACTGCGAACTGGACTTCACCACGCCCCTCGAACTCGCCGTCGCGACCATCCTGTCCGCGCAGTGCACCGACAAACGCGTCAACATGGTGACACCGGCACTGTTCGTGAGATACCGCACAGCCCGCGATTACGCGGAGGCCGACCGCACCGAACTCGAGGAGTACATCCGCACCACTGGCTTCTATCGCAACAAGGCCACCTCGCTGATCGGGCTCGGGCAGAAGTTGCTCGAGAACTTCGACGGTGAAGTGCCGGCGACCTTGAAGGACCTCGTCACGCTTCCCGGGATCGGCCGCAAGACGGCCAACGTGGTTCTCGGCAATGCCTTCGATGTTCCGGGAATCACCGTCGACACCCATTTCGGACGGCTCGTCCGACGCTGGCAGTGGACCGACGAGCAGGATCCGGTCAAGGTCGAGCACGCCGTCGGCGCACTCATCGAACGCAAGGAGTGGACGCTGCTCTCGCATCGAGTCATCTTTCACGGCCGGCGCGTCTGCCATGCCCGCACGCCTGCCTGCGGGGTGTGCGTTCTCGCCAAGGACTGCCCGTCGTTCGGGGCAGGTCCCACCGACCCTGCGACGGCGGCTGCGTTGGTGAAGGGCCCGGAAACCGATCACCTCCTCGCCCTCGCCGGAATCGTGCCGTGAACAAATCTGCTCTGCGGTGGTCACTGGTCGCTCTGATCCTGGTGGTCGGGATGGTCTACGCGCTGTGGCCTCGCAACGACGTGCCGACCGCAGGACCACTGGACTCACCCGGCCTCGGGCAGCGAGCTCCCAGCACGGACGAGCGTCGCGCAGCCGACACCCCGGAGGCGCTGGCACCCCTGCGTCAGGAGGCCGGTCTCGCCGCGTGCCCGACGGCCTCGGGCGACGCCGCGGGCCCGTTGACCGGTATCACCCTCGAATGCATCGGCGACGGATCGTACGTCGACCTCGGTCGGGCACTCGCGGGCCGACCGGCCCTGCTCAACATCTGGGCGTATTGGTGCGGCCCCTGTGCCGAAGAGCTGCCCTACCTGCAGCAGTACGCCGAACGGGCGGGCGAGAAGGTCGAGGTTCTGACGGTCCACAACGACGCCAACGAGGCCAACGGTCTGACCCGGCTCGCCGACTACGGCATCACTCTGCCCGGAGTTCAGGACGGCGGCGGCCGCGTCGTCGCCGCCGTGGGAGCGCCCAACGTGCTGCCCGTTTCCGTTTTGATATCTGCGGATGGCACTGTCGCCAAGGTGCTGCCACAACCCTTCCGGAGCGTCGACGACATCGCCGACGCCGTCCGCGTGAACCTCGGAGTCGACTCGTGACCGCACCCGACTGGCTCGGGCGAATGATCGACGTCGCAGGCAGGGCGGGCGGACTCACCGACACCACCGGCACCAACCCCGTGCTGCAGCGTCAAGCGCCGCCGTCCGACCGGCCGCGGTCCGCCGCCGTGCTGGTGCTGTTCGGCGGCACACCCGTCGCCGATCCCGGTGCGCCCGGCGGACTGCCTGCCGACGCCGACGTCCTGCTGACCCAGCGTGCATCGACACTGCGAGATCACAGCGGGCAGATCGCCTTTCCCGGCGGAGCCACCGACCCGGGCGACGACGGCCCGATCGGCACGGCACTGCGGGAGGCGCAGGAAGAGACCGGGCTCGACCCGGCAGGCGTCGTCCCGTTGGCGACGATGCCAGGAATCTACGTTCCGCCCTCGCGCTTCGACGTGGTTCCTGTGCTCTCGTACTGGGAGCGGCCGACCCCGGTTCGCGTCGTCGATCCCGGCGAGACCGAGAGAGTGGTGCGAGTTCCGTTGCGCGAGTTGCTCGATCCGAACAACAGATTCCAGGTACGCCACCCTGCGGGATACCAGGGTCCCGCGTTCGCTGTGCAGGGCATGCTGGTGTGGGGCTTCACGGGCGGTATCCTGGCGGGTCTGCTGGCTGTATCGGGCTGGGAGCCCGAGTGGGACACGGGGGACATACGCGATCTGGAGGCCAGCTTGACTGCGGTAGGAGCGAGGCTCGATCGGTGACAGGTTCAGGGTGGGTCGATATCGCGGTGGTTGCCATCGCACTGCTGGCGGCGACGTCGGGATGGCGGCAGGGGGCGGTGGCGTCGGCGCTGGCGTTTCTCGGTGTCGTGCTCGGGGCCGTCGCCGGCATTCTGGTGGCACCGCACGTGCTCGAACACGTCGACGGTTCGCGGACGCGGGTGTTCGTCGGAATTGCGCTGATCGTGGTGTTGGTGATCGTCGGTGAGGTGGCCGGCATGGTTCTCGGTCGGGCATTGCGCAGCGGAATCCATTCGCGCGCAGCACGATCGGTCGACAGCACCATCGGTGCCGGGTTGCAGGCCGCAGCCGTTCTCGCGGCCGCGTGGCTGCTCGCCATTCCGCTGACGTCGTCCTCGCAGCCCGAGGTCGCCAGCGCTGTACGCGGCTCGACGGTTCTGGGCAAAGTCGACGAGGTGGCACCCGACTGGTTACGTCAGGTGCCCAAGGAATTCTCGGCGCTACTCGATACGTCCGGGCTTCCCGACGTCATCGGACCGTTCGGACGCACTCCGGTCGCGAACGTCGCCGCACCCGATTCCGGGATCGCAGCGGGACCGATTCCGGTGCAACTGCAATCGAGCGTCATCAAGATCAACGGCATCGCGCCGAGCTGCCAGAAGGCGTTGGAAGGTTCGGGTTTCGTCGTCGGATCGGATCTGGTGATGACCAATGCGCACGTCGTCGCAGGCACGTCCGAGGTGACGGTCGATTCGCCCAACGGACCGCTCGACGCCGACGTCGTGTTGTTCGACCCGGAAGAAGACGTTGCCGTGCTTCGGGTTTCGGAGCTCGCGGCCCCGGTGTTGCCGTTCGCGCCGGCGCCTGCCGAATCCGGAACCGACGCCATCGTGCTCGGCTACCCCGGGGGCGGGCCGTACACGGCGAGTCCGGCGCGCATCCGCGAGATCATCAACCTCAGCGGACCGGACATCTACCGCACCGGCACCGTCCAACGCGAGGTCTACACCGTCCGCGGATCGGTGCGGCAGGGCAATTCCGGTGGACCGCTGGTCAACTCGTCCGGTGAGGTACTCGGTGTGGTGTTCGGCGCGGCGGTCGACGACCCCGACACCGGATTCGTGCTGACCGCGTCGGAGATCGCGGACGAGCTCGCGCAGAGTTTCGATGCCCCGGTGCCGGTGGGCACGGGCGACTGCATCGTCTAGCGCTCGCGCACGACCCGCAGGATCTCCTCCGACACCACGTCGGGGGATTCCTGGTGCACGTAATGCCCCACGTCTCGCACTGTTCGACGCGTCAGCCCCGGAGCCCAGTGTCGATCTCTGTCGAGGGTGGTGGGCAGGACGTACGGGTCCAGGTCGCCGCTGATCTGCGCGACGCGAATCGAGGTGCGGACGTCCACGGCGTCCATGAAGCGGCGGCCGTCGGAACGGAACTGACTGCGGAACGCCCAGCGCTGATATTCCAGTGCGCAGTGCGCAGCCCCCGGAATACGGATGGCCGACCGCATCTTGGCCGTGGTGTCCGCGAAATCCGCGGTGCGCTGCCACGCGTTCCCGGCGCGGCTGCTCATCAGTTCTTCCACCGCGACACCGCCTCGACGCGTCAGCAGTCTCTCGGGGCGCAGCGGAACCTGGTAGCGAACGAAGTGTGGCAGCAGGGCGGCGCGTTGGGCTGAGTCCTTCAACACGGAGCGACGCAGAGAGATGGGATGCGGCGCGTTGACGAGCACCATCGAGTTCACCAGGCGGGGGTGCAGCGCTGCACTGGCCCAGCAGACGAGACCGCCGTCGGCGTGGCCGACGAAGGTGGCGTTCGGGTAACCGAGTGCTCGAACCAGGCCGACGATGTCGCCCGCCAGGGTCCACCCGTCGTAGCCGCGTGGAGGCTTGTCGGAGTCACCGTATCCGCGCAGGTCGACGGCAATGGCGCGAACCCCCGACCGCGACAGTGCCTCGAGTTGGTGTCGCCAGGAGTACCAGAAGTCGGCGAAGCCGTGCAGCAGAACCACCAATGGTGCGTCCGGTGCGTGTTCGCCGACCTCGACGACATGGAACCGAATTCCGTTGGCGTGGATGTCGCGGTGAATCCACTGTCCCGGATATCGGACCGTGGACGGATCGGGCTGATTCATACTGCTCGACTCGCCGGGCTACTACTTCTTGTAGCCGGGAACTCCGGGGATGGAATCGTGCTGGTTCGGCAGCACCGTCGACGCCTGCTTGAGCGAGTCGATGGTCTTCTCGGGCTTGCGCAACTTCTTGACCCTGCGGTATCCGAGGAATCCGAACAGCGCCGCCGCCAACACCATGACGGCGAACACGATCAGGAATGCGGCCCAGCGGTAGAGCCACACGTCCAGCAGTTCGGCGGCGAAGAAGAAGAAGAAGAACGAGCTGAACAGCAACACTGTCAACGCGATGATGAAGAAGACGCTGCCCTGCAGTCCCTTCTTGACCTCGCCGGTGACCTCGGCCTTGGCGAGGGCGACTTCGGCGCGTACGAGCGTCGAGACCTGAGTGGTGGCGTCCTTGACGAGGTTTCCGATGCTGGCGCTACCAGGGGTGCGGGCATCGACATCGGTCAGAGGTATCGACGAAATCGTGTTCGGGACGCCGTTGCCGTATCCCTTGTCATTGCTGACGCTCAACTCTCGACCCCTTGTAATTGCTCTGCTCGGTGTTGTGCGGAAGATCGTATCGACAGTAGTGCCTAGATAGCAGATTAACTGTTTCCCGCTAGTCGAGCGACGCTCGGCTGTCGTGGCCGGGTACCTCCGCGTCCGCGAGGGCAAACACGACAATGTTGCACGAACCGGCAACGAACAGCCCCGGGGCGTGAAATTCTCAGGTGTTCATCAGGTAATTTGCAGGGAACTTCCCCCTTCAGGAGCATTCGTGAGTTCAGCACACGCCGTCACCGCCGACGGCGCCATTCCCGCACCCCAGGTGCCGCGGTCGCGCATCGTGATCGCCTCGATGGTCGGCACGTCCATCGAGTTCTTCGACTTCTACATCTATGCCACCGCCGCAGTGCTCGTCTTCCCGCGTCTGTTCTTCCCCGCGGGCAACGACACCACCGCTCTGCTGGCGTCGTTCGCGACCTTCGGCCTGGCGTTCATCGCGCGGCCCGTCGGGTCGATTCTGTTCGGCCACTTCGGCGATCGCATCGGACGCAAGGCGACGCTCGTCGGCTCCCTGCTGACGATGGGTGTCGCGACGTTCGCGATCGGACTGTTGCCGACGTACGCCGCGGTCGGCCTGTGGGCTCCGGCTCTGCTGGCGATCATGCGCTTCACCCAGGGCGTCGGTCTCGGCGGGGAGTGGAGCGGTGCAGCGTTGCTGGCCACCGAAACCGCCAAGCCGGGCAAGCGAGCGTGGGCGGCGATGTACCCGCAGCTGGGCGCGCCGATCGGCTTCTTCTTCGCCAACGGCATCTTCCTGCTCATCGTCATCGCGACGGGCTACGACTCCGTGAACTCGGGCACCGATCACGCGTTCCTCACGTGGGGTTGGCGAATCCCGTTCCTGCTCAGCGCCGTCATGGTCATCATCGGCCTGTACGTGCGGCTCAAGCTGGAGGAGACGCCGGTGTTCAAGCTGGCCGTCGAGCGTGGCCAGAAGGTCAAGACCCCGCTGGCGCAGGTGTTCAAGAGCAGTTGGCGTCAGCTGATCATCGGAACGTTCGTCATGCTCGCCACCTACACGCTGTTCTACATCATGACCACGTGGGTGGTCAGCTACGGAACGGGCAAGGTGGCCGACGTCAACGGCCCCAAGCTGGCCATCCCGTACACCGACTTCCTCGAGCTTCAGCTGATCGCGGTGCTGTTCTTCGCGGCGCTGATTCCGGTGGCCGGACTGCTGGCCGACAAGTACGGCCGTCGCCCCACGCTGATCGTCATCACGTCGGCGATCGTGCTGTTCGGTCTGTCGTTCCACTGGTTCGCAGATCCGGCGTCCGCCTCGGCAGGCAAGATGCTGGTGTTCATGTGCGTCGGCCTCGGGCTGATGGGCCTGACCTTCGGACCGATGAGTGCCGTTCTACCGGAACTGTTTCCGACGAACGTTCGGTACACGGGCTCGGGAATCTCGTACAACACCGCGTCGATCCTCGGTGCCGCAGTGGCACCGTTCATCGCCACCTGGCTGGTGAGCAGCTACGGCGTCGGCTGGGTGGGCGTGTACCTCGCCATCGCCGCGGCGTTGACGCTGATCTCGCTGATCATCATGAAGGAAACACGAGATCAGTCGCTCGACAGCGTGTAGAGCGGCTGCGCCGCACGTGAGCGGAAATTCGTAGCAGGGGTCGTGTTGAGTCCGGAGACATATGAGACACGAGATGTCCAGGGACATGTGACACACGGGCTGTGGTGATACTGCGGGGCACTGTGACCGGCTATGGAGTA